>NZ_JBARVX010000592.1:0-10571 GCF_049646505.1 Microcoleus sp. | reverse complement strand
AGTCTAGCGAACAAACTCAACCACAACCGATTCTCGACAATCTCGAAGTTACAGAAGCACCAGAGTCTAGCGAACTTTCTGTATCCGAACCGCCTCCAGTTCCAGATTTTCTGCCAATCGCCAAAACAGAAGAGTCTAGCGAACAAACTCAACCACAACCGATTCTCGACAATCTCGAAGTTACAGAAGCACCAGAGTCTAGCGAACTTTCTGTATCCGAACCGCCTCCTGTTCCAGATTTTCTGCAAATTGCCAAAACAGAAGAGTCTAGCGAACAAACTCAACCACAACCGATTCTCGACAATCTCGAAGTTACAGAAATAGTAGAGTCTAGCGAACTTTCTGTATCCGAACCAATTACACAAACACCAGAGTCGATCGAACAAACTTTACCACAATCCGAATCAACTACAGAAACACCAGAGTCTAGCGAACAAGCTTTACCACAATCGCAAGCTGTGGTAAAAAAACGACCACTTAAAAAAAAGCCACAACCAAATAGCAATTCTCAACCAGAACAGCCACCTGTTAGCAGAAAGCGAGAAATCGAAAGAAAACAAAAAAGCGACGACAGCAAAACACCACCAGCAAGCGACTCAGAATGAACCAATTACCAACGACCAACTACCCATTCCCAAATTTTAAATATTAGCAATGATTAGTAATATTGTCGCAATCTACCGCAAAGAACTGCAAAGCTATTTTGCATCACCATTAGCATACGCCATCGCAGCCGTCTTTTGGCTGATTACCGGCTACTTTTTAATTGCCATTCTCCTCGCCCCCGACGGGTTAATTCCCCAAATCGCCCAGCGAGATCAAATGGGAATTACCGAACCTCCCATCGACGTAGCCTACGAATTTCTGCAACTCTTCCTCCGCATCATGGGTTCCCTTTCACTGTTCGTACTACCCGCACTCTCAATGGGACTTTACGCAGAAGAACGCAAACGCGGCACCTTAGAACTTTTAGCAACATCCCCCTTAACAAACTGGGCAGTTGCTACCGGCAAACTCCTCGGAGTTTTAACATTTTATACCACAATGTTGCTGCCCCTGCTCTTCTGCGAGGCGATCGCCCTCAGTTCCTCAACCCCACCCGTACCTCCAGGCGTACTCCTACTAGGACACGGCGGCCTCATCCTCCTAGCAGCAGCAGTATTGTCCCTAGGAATGTTTATTTCCTCCCTCACAGACAGCACAATTTTATCAGCCATCCTCACCTTCGCTCTAGTATTATTTCTGTGGGTGATAGACGCCGCCGCCGTCGCTATTAGCGGCCCCTTCGGAGCAGCATTAGGACAGTTGTCGCTCCTAACACATTACACCAATCTTGTCAAGGGAGTTTTCGATACCAGCAGTTTAATTATGTTTGCCAGTTACATCATTCTAGGAGTATTTCTCACCGCTCAATCCATCGATGCCTTGCGATATCAGCGTTCTTAGAAGCAGAAGGAAAAGGGAAGAGAGAAGGACAGAGACCGAGATTCAAAGAGGGACAACCAATTACCATTACCAATTCCCAATTCCCAATTCCCAATTCCCAATGACTGCTGACTAATGACTAATGACTGATGACTAATGACTGATGACTAATGACTAATGACTAATTACCAATGTTGAATTCTACAAAGTACCTCAAACAATGAGATTTATAAATCCCAAAATAGACTTTGCGTTCAAAAAAATATTCAGTTTCAGCGACAGCAAAGACATCCTGATTAATTTTTTAAACGCCATCCTTTACGAAGCACATCCAGTCATCGAAGACTTAGAAATAATCAAATCCCAACCGGGAAATAAAACTTTCGGAGTAGACACACAGCTAGATGTCAAAGCCACAATTAACGGCGACCGAATCGCCCTAATTGAAATCCAACTGATCAACGTGCCTTCCTTCGGGGAAAGAGTTTTGTACAACGCTGCCAAAACCTACAGCCTGCAATTAACAGGAGAAGAACGCTACGAAAGACTAAAAACAGTAATTTCCTTAAAAATTGCCGACTTTGAAATGTTTGAAAATCAGCCAGATTTTATGACCAGGTTTGTTTTCAAAGAAAAAGAGCAACAGTTTGATTATCCAGATACTGAAATAGAATTAGTATTTATCGAACTGCCAAAATTTAGCAAAGAATTAGCGCAATTAGAAACCACCGCCGACCAGTGGATTTACTTTCTCAAAAACACCAGCAATCTGGATTCAGTACCAGAAACACTGAAGGCTGTTCCCGAAATTCATAAAGCTTTGATAATCGCCAGCGAGGAGAACTTCAATCAGAAAGAATTAAATGAATTGCACAACCAAGAAATGTGGATACAAGACCAGCAGATTGCCATAGATTTAGCCAAAGACCAGGTGACAAAAACCGCTCAACTATCCTTGATTTTGCGTCAAGTCGTGCGGCGTTTAGGCACAATTCAACCGGAAACAGAAAACTGCATCCGTCAATTAGGTGTGGAGGAATTAGAAGAATTAGGAGATGCCGTGCTGGATTTCAAACAGCAGTCAGATTTAACAGCATGGTTGCAGGCTAATGCAATATGAATAACATTCTAGAACCGGAAAATATTCACCCCATATTTATCTTATGAAAATTAGCAAAAAAAATTGGAAATATATTTTTTGGCTGGGCCCTGTTCTCACCGCAGCGGGGGTAACAGCAAGACTTGTATCCGGAGCGTGGGAACCCCTGACAGTCGGTCTAGTTATTGCCGGAACAGTGACGATCGCACTTGGGCTGCTATATTTAACTTACGAACAAGGCTTTTGGGGGCAGCGTTCAACCCAAGCCGGCACCAACGCCCTAATTGCTACCGCCGCAGTCTTTGCGATTCTCGCAGTAATTAACTTCATAGCATTTCGCTATCCCCTCCGCATCGACTTAACCGAAAGCCAACAGTTTACCCTCGCCCCCCAGACTCAACAAATACTGCGAAACCTCCAACAACCAGTCAAAGTGTGGGTATTTGACCCAATTCAAAATCCCCAAATTAAAGAATTGCTACAAAGCTACAAACGCGAAGGAGGCGAAAAGTTCCAATTCGAGTTTGTGGACCCGCAAGCGCAACCGGGAAAAGCCAGGGAATTTAGCATTACCAGCATCGGAGAAGTTTACCTGCAATCCGGCGACAAAAAACAGGCGCTGCAAAAAGGCGGCACAGCTTTTGGTAGCGACCCAAATCAAGGTCTTTCAGAGATTAAACTTACCAATGGCTTAGAAGAAATTCTCAGCACTCGCGTTCCTACAGTTTACTTTTTGCAAGACAAAGGAACCCGCCCGCTGACAGAAGGTCAAGGCGGAATTCAGCAAGCTCAAAAAGCTCTGAAAGACAAATACTATAACGCCCAAACGCTGAATTTGACCGAACGCCAAGAAGTACCCGAAGATGCAGATGCTTTAATTATTGCTGGGCCGGAAAAACCGTTTATCGATGCAGAAATTAAAGCGCTAAAAGCTTATCTCGATCGCGGCGGCAGTTTATTCTTAATGGTAGACCCGGCAATTAATACCGGATTGGACAAATTTCTGCAAGAATGGGGCGTAAAACTAGACACCCGTTTGGTCATCGATGCTTCCGGTACCGGTCAAAGATTCGGCCTGGGCCCGACGGTTCCCACAGTCAGGCGCTACGGCGACAATCCGATTACTAAAAGTTTCGGCACCGGCATTTCATTTTATCCGTTTGCGCGTGCTTTGGAAACCTCGCCAGTAGTAGGGATAGAGGAAAAACCGCTGCTGTGGACGAGTCAGGAAAGTTGGGCGGAAAGCGATTTGACGACTAAGAAATTGGAGTTCGATCCGAAGACCGATCGACAAGGCCCGCTATTATTAGGTGTAGCTTTAGTGCGGGGTTCTGAAAGCACTCCCTTAAAATCCTCACCCTCGCCTTCACCATCCCCAACAGCTTCGCCATCGCCGACAGATTCACCATCGCCGACAACTTCCCCATCCCCAACAGATTTACCATCTCCGACAGATTTACCGACAACTTCCCCATCCCCAACAGATTTACCAACAGATTTACCATCCCCAACAGATTTACCGACAACTTCACCATCTCCAACCGATTTACCATCTCCAACCGATTTACCGACAACTCCACCATCTCCGACAGATTTACCGACAACTTCGCCATCTCCAACCGATTTACCGACAACTTCGCCATCTCCGACAGATTTACCGACAACTTCGCCATCTCCGACAGACTCGCCATCTCCAACAACTTCGCCGACAGCTTCCCCGATTAGCTATTCGGTGATTGTCTCCCAAGAAGCTACGCCTCCAGTATTACCGACGACTTCCCCAACACCCACAACATCTCCCACACCATCTCCGAACCCAACCGCAACTCCTTCTGTACCATCAGATTCTCAAAAAACAGCACGAATGATAGTAATTGGCACATCTCAATTTGTGACTAACGGTTGGTTTGAACAACAACTCAATAGCGACGTGTTTATCAACTCTGTCAGTTGGTTGAGTAAACCTGACCAGCAAAGCTTTTCTATCAGTCCGAAAAAAGCTACCAACCGCCGCATTAATATGACTGTCGTTCAAGTAGGATTGTTGGTTTTAGCTTGGCTAGTTTGGCCCTTACTCGGACTGGTAATTGGCGGCACTATCTGGTGGAAGAGAAGATGATGAAGAGTCATTAGTCCTTAGTCATTAGTCATTGGTCATCAGTCAGTAGTTGTTAGTTATTAGTTAAGCTGTTGTGCATTCAAATTGTATGTTTAGGGCGGGCTTTCCTGCCCTAAACATACTCCCCACAAGAGTGAAACTGTATTTTACCGTGCAATTGAAATGCGGATTAGCTGATTAGTTACTTGTTATTTGTTCTTTACTAGCAATTAACAATTACCAATCCCTCCGCTTCGCTGGGCCCAATTACCACTGCTCTTCGGCCCAATTCCCAATCCCTCCGCTTCGCTCCGCCCAATTCCCAATTCCCAATTCCCTGTTTGCCCAATGCCCAATTCCCAGTTATTATGAAATTGCAGAAAAATACATTTGTATTGATAGCCGTCGCGCTCAGCATGATTGGGTTAGTTTCTTTGTACGAGACGCAGGTGTCTCCGAAGCAGGAAGCGGCGAAGGAAGAAAAACAGAAAATTTTTACTTTTAAGTCCGATCGCATACAATTCTTTACAGTAAAAACTCCGGAAAAAATCTTGACTTTTGAACGAGTTTATGCTATAAAAGGAGGCAATTCTAGCTGGGAAATGAAATTGCCGGTGCAAGCGCACGCGAGTCAGGCTTCGGTGGATTTTTTGCTAGACAGGCTGGCAACAGGAAAGAGCGATCGCACGATTAATATCACCGCTGCTCAACTCCCAGAATTCGGTCTAGACCAACCCCAAGCTACAGTCACAGTCAAGCTGGACAATCAGGAAACTCACCGTTTAGTTTTAGGCAAAACAGACTTTAGCGGCCGCTTCTTGTACGCTAGAGCCAATCCGCCGGAAGCGCCACCTCAAAATTCAGCCGAAAATTTGCCCGTGCTGCTAGTGCCTTTTGACTTTAAAAATGCTGTCAATCGACCTTTGTCAGAATGGAAAAAAGCAGAAGCACCCAAACCAGAGAAATCGCCAGCACCCTCTCCTACTCCAAGTCCTGAGAATCAATAGTTGGGGAGTCGATCTGAAATGCTGTACCATTCTCAATAAGCCTTTTATGAACAGGCTCTCTGGCCTGTGAAGCGAGAAAATGCACTCTTTGTGGAACAGGCCAGAGAGCCTGTTGCTGAGAATGGTGCACTCTGAGATAAAATCTAAAAAACAAATCCCAAAACCTGTTACATCGAACATTCCTCGCCTAAAATACAGAAAAGTCTAAAGTTAAACTGTATTCAAGCGGCGTGCATTAACCCCAGGAAAGGGCGAATATGTTTCAGACAGCACTCAACCAAGGTACGACAGCAACGGATACAGCGCTTGACGTTGAACTCCGCAAGGTCTTTAAAGTATTTAACGGCGAAACCGCAGTCCGCGGAGTTGACATCAGCATTCGACAAGGAGAATTTTTTAGCATTCTCGGCCCCTCCGGCTGCGGTAAGACTACGACGCTGCGTTTAATCGCTGGCTTCGAGACTCCCTCGGCGGGCGAATTGATGATTCGCGGCCAGTCGATGACCAACACTCCAGCTTACCGCCGTCCGGTAAATACCGTGTTTCAAAGCTACGCTTTGTTCGGACACATGAATGTCTGGGACAATATCGCTTTTGGATTGCGGATTAAAAAATTGGGGAAAGCGGAAATTGAAGAACGGGTAAAAGAAGTTTTGCAATTGGTGAAAATGGAATCTTTCGCCAATCGGTTTCCCGGTCAAATGTCGGGCGGCCAGCAGCAGCGGGTGGCTTTGGCGAGAGCTCTGGTAAATCGACCGGCGGTTCTGCTTCTGGATGAGCCCCTCGGTGCTCTGGATTTGAAGTTGCGGAAGCAGATGCAGTTGGAACTGTCGAATTTGCATCAAGAATTGGGCTTGACTTTTGTGATGGTGACTCACGACCAAGAAGAGGCGATGAGTCTGTCAGACAGGATTGCGGTGATGCACGAGGGCAGGATCGAGCAAATCGGTTCTCCTGAAGAAATTTATGAGTGCCCGCAGACGGCTTTTGTGGCGGATTTTATTGGGGATACGAATTTGTTTTCTGGTACGGTGGAGTCGATCGACCGATCGACTCTCACAGTTAGCACCTCGGCAAATCTGAAAATAATCGTTCAGCAGTCAGATATGTGGAGCGGCGTCACAGGCGACTCTGTGGTGGTCAGCGTCCGGCCAGAAAAAGTGTACTTGAATCTTTACCAGCCGGAAGTTTCGGTCAACTGTTTTGAAGGGCGGCTCAAAAATACAATGTACATGGGCACGCACGTTCATTACGTGGTTGAGTTGTCGTCGGGCGATAAAATTACGGTGCGCCAGCCAAATACCGGCGGTTCTTTCCCAGACCAGAACACGCCGATTTATGCTTGCTGGGGAACTACTGATTGCCTTGCTTTGGGCGATAGAAAATAATTAGTTAGTTGTCAGTTGTCAGTTGTTAGTTGTTAGTTGTTAGTTGTTAGTTGTTAGTTGTTAGTTGTTAGTTGTTAATTGTTAATTGTTAGTTGTTAGTTGTTAATTGTTAGTTGTTAGTTGTTAGTTCCAATAACAGATAACCAATAACAGATAACCAATAACAGACAACAAATAACAGATAACAAATAACAGATAACCAATAACAGATAACCAATAACAGATAACAAATAACAGATAACAAATTACCAATCTTAGAATCTGTGCCTCCGACAAATCTACCAATTTCCAGGATTTTCCCGGCTAATTCCACGCGCCGTCAGTTCCTAAAAAATTCGGCGGCGACAATTTCCGGGTTAGCCCTTTCGAGTTGCGGCTGGCGGCTGGCAGACGTACAATCTGCTCCTCCCGTCCAAGGTTCTGCCGACCAACTTTTCATCTATACTTGGGCTGGCTATACTGATAAAGCTTTGCTCGATCGCTTTGCCGAAAAAACAGGCATTCGCGTAGTAGCCGACGTGTTTAGTTCCAACGAAGAAATGCTGGCTAGAGTTCAAGCCGGCGGCGGCCGCGCCTACAGCATCATTTACCCGTCTGACTACATGGTGGTTCAGATGACAGAACTGGGGCTGTTGGCTCAATTAGACCACTCGATTTTAGGCGGAATCGACCGGCTAAAAAAACAGTTCCAAAACCCTGTCTACGACCCAGGAAACCGCTACAGCGTCCCTTTGAGTTGGGGAACCACAGGCTTGATTTACAACAGCGAACAACTCAAAGAAGCTCCGGTCGATTGGAACTATTTGTGGCAACACAAACAAGAGTTAGCCAGACGAATGACGCTAGCCAGCGATGTTCGAGAAGTCATGGGCGCTGCGTTGCGGATGCTTGGCTATTCCCTGAATTCTACGAACCCAGAGCAAGTCAAACAAGCTTACGAAAAGTTGGCGGAACTCAAACCCGCGATCGCATCTTTTACCACAGATGCTTGGCGACCGCAAATGCTGACTGGCGATTTGAAGGTAGCCATGTGTTATTCTTCTGATGCTAATGAAGTAATTCCAGATAACGATAAATTGAAATATGTCGTCCCCAAAAGCGGTTCTTCTTTGTGGACAGACACTTTAGTAATTCCCAAAGGTGCTCCCAATCCCGAAGCAGCTTATAAATGGATTAACTTTATGCTGCAAGCCGATATCGCTGCTTCCTTAGTAGAACGGCTCAGTTTTTCAACTGCTTCGGAAGATGCTTTTAGTTTGCTGGCACCGGAAGTCCGCGAAAATGAAATTCTCTTCCCTCCGGAAGCTGTTTTGAAAAATTGCGAAGGTGTGGCTCCGGTAGGGAAATTTATGGAAGTGTACGATCGCTATTGGACTAAATTAACCAGCGGCTGATTGTGACTCTCCGGGCGGGTTTTACACAGAATGTCTGACTCTCACCCAAATTTTACACAAACTCGCCCCCGCACAGCCGATCGCCCACTCTATCCGTATTATATCCGCGTTAATTCGCGTTCATCAGCGGTTAAAAACTCAAAATAATTGATCTATGGCTGTTTCTACCAAAGCTCCCCCTCCCATTCCTCCCAATTCTCCCTTGAAGGCAGAAACTGTCTCCCCGTGGTCGTCCTGGGCGGGCCCGCTAGCATTGCTCGGCCCTTCTGGCTTGTTCCTAGTTTTATTATTAGTAATACCAACTCTGGTGATTTTTCAGCTTAGTTTGGTGCCAAATATTAAGCCGGGAGATTTGGTGAATCCTTCGGGAATCGGCAACTACCTGCGAGTGTTTGAACCGCTGAATTTGCAGGTGATGGGTCGATCGCTCTTTTTCGCAACTGGAACTACCATACTCTGTTTGGTGCTGGGATTTCCCGTCGCTTACTGGATAGCCCTCAATGTCTCGCCCAAGTGGCGGAATTTAACATTATTGGGCTTTGTGTTGCCGCTGTGGACTTCTTCGCTGTTGCGATCGTATGCTTGGATTACAATACTGCGTCCTACGGGCGTTCTCAACTCGCTCCTAGCCCTTGTAGGCATCCCTCCTCTAGAATTGTTAAATCAAAGTTCCGCCGTCCTCATCGGCATGGCATACAGCTATTTGCCTTATATCGTAACAATTCTCTACGCTTCTTTGGAAAAGCTCGATCGCAGATTGCTAGAAGCATCTCAAGATTTGGGCGCGAATCCAGTAGAAACTTTCTGGAAAGTGACAGTACCTCAAACCATGCCGGGAATTGCAGCAGGCTCTTTGCTAGTATTTATTAGCTGTCTGGGCGATTTTGTCGATCCCGAATTGCTGGGCGGGGCTTCCAGCATGACAGCAGCTCGTTTGATTTACAATCAGTTTTTGGGGGCGACTCAAAATTGGGGGCTGGGTTCGGCTCTGAGTATGGTATTAATTTTTGCAGTGAGTATCGGAATTGCCCTTTTGCTCAAATATGGCGATCGTAATGCAGTTTAGTCAGTAGTTATTGGTTATTGGTTATTTGTTATTTGTTATTGGTTATTTGTTATTGGTTATTGGTTATTGGTTATTGGTTATTTGTTAGTTCCAATTCCCAATTCCCAATTCCCAATTCCCAATTCCCAATTCCCAATTCCCAGTTCCCAATTCCCAATTCCCAATTCCCAATTCCCAATTCCCAATTCCCATTACCAATTCGCGATTAAAGAGACATGGAAAATCCCACCAACAATCCACAGGAGGAAATACCACCCGATATGTACTTAAAACCTAAATTTAAAATTTCTTGGCAAGTCATATTTGCCATCTCGATGTTTTTTTATATGTACCTGCCCATTTTGGTACTCACATTTTACAGCTTTAACAAATCGCGTTTTAGCGCAGGCTGGGAAGGATTTACCTTAGATTGGTACGTTAAATTATTTAGCGATACGCGGATATTAATTGCCCTCAGAAACAGTTTAACCGTCGCTATTTTTGCAGTTGCAATCTCGGCTGTACTCGGAACTTTAATGGCCGTTGGTTTAGCTCGCTACCGCTTTCCGGGCAAGAGTTTATATCAGGGAGTTTCCTACTTGCCAATTATTATTCCAGATATTGCCAGCGCGGTTGCTACTCTGGTATTTTTAGCAGCGCTCGCTATTCCTCTGAGTTTGTGGACAATTGTCGCCTCCCACGTTGTATTTTGTCTGGCTTACATCGCTCTAGCTGTTTCTACTAGATTGGCAGATTTAAACCCATATTTAGAAGAGGCTGCCTTAGATTTGGGTGCAACACCTTTTGAGGCTTTTATTCAGGTTTTGTTACCTCAATTAATACCTGGCATAGTTTCTGGTTGTCTGCTATCTTTTGTCCTCAGCATGGACGATTTTTTGATTGCGAGTTTCACCGCAGGTAGCGGGACTACAACTCTGCCGATGGAAATTTTTAGCCGGATTCGGACAGGGGTGAAACCTGATATTAATGCTCTGAGCGTGCTGTTGATAGTCGGTTCGGGAGGATTGGCGTTTTTAGCGGAATATTTGCGCGGCCGCAGCGACCAAAAACGGGCTCGTTAGTCAGTTGGCAGTTGGCAGTTGGCAGTTGGCAGT
>NZ_JBARVX010000591.1:0-9549 GCF_049646505.1 Microcoleus sp. | reverse complement strand
GGGGCAATCTGAGGAGTATCGGCGCAAGGTTTTGGAGTTGGCTTTTAAGGGGAAAATTGAGCCAACTGACCCGATTTTTCTGATTTTGTTGGCTACTGGCCGGTTGGAAGTGCTGATTCAAGAGAGTCCAAAACCGGAGGATTTTGAGTTAGCATTCGATCGGTGGGTGGGGCGGATTAATAAGACTTTGGCAAGTTACGAGCGAGTGGCGGTTGAGAAGCAAGAGGGGCAAATTGCTGAGGTTGTCAATTCTCTGGTGCGTCAGACGGAATTGACAAGGGTGGCGACATCTGCGTGTTCTTTGGTGGCAGCGGCGGGTATCCTATTGACGACGTTGGGTATAGGTGCTTTGATGGGATGGATGGGTTTACTTTGGTTGCAAGGAGGGTTTGCGCCAGGGGAGGCGGTTCATTTGACTCAGGAGCAGGCGGAGGCTTTGCGGTGGGCGACTAGCGGTGATGGGAAGTTTGCTCGGAATTTGATGAAGTGGAATTCGGATAGTCTTGCTAATTTAGAATGTAAAAAAGATGTCAAGCGTTTGGGGGTGACTTTGGAAGTTGCGGGAAGGCCAGCTACAGAAGGATTTTGTACAATTTGGGTGGAGCCTATAGAAAGGCGAAAATTTAAGGATTAAACCCAAGCAATAAAGTTATTTGCCCAATTCACAGGGTTACAAATTAGGGCTTTCTTTAAAGACACTTAGCAGCCTGAATTATTTTACTTACTTTCTCATAGATAGGATGAAGACGCTTACTTTCTTCTTCAGGTGTAAAATCTCGGTATATTTTTCCTATAAGAGGATTATAGATAATGGAACTTAATGGGTAGCCAGGAACGATTGGTAAACTAGGGTCTTCTAAAAATTTTTCACATAATTGTACTTTTGCAGAAAACTCTTGCCCATTTGGTAATACTAAACAGATGGCGAATATCCATGTTGCAGTTCGGTTTTCTGGTGGAATGTTTTTTATTCTTTTTAAGTAAAGATTTAAGAGTTCATCGTCAGTTAATTCCTTTCCCATGTACCGCCTAACATTAGTTCCTGGCTGCTGTTCTGGCGAGAGGCCACCCATATATAGTGCTTCATCCACGCTTAATGTTGGTAGTCCAGTGGATTTAGCGTATGCCCTTGCTTTTTTAGAAGCATTTTCTTCAGCCGTCATTCCATCTTCTATGATAATGGGCAGTGTTATATAAATATCTCTTAGAGATAAAACCTCTAAGTCTGGCATTTGGCTTAGAATAGTTTTATATCTATTGAATTTGGCAGAATTTTTTGTGCCAATAAGTATCTTCATAATAGCCAGTATAATCCTCTCGTGAGCTAGATATCTGGTTGAAAATTTCTTCTACTCCACAACCAAAGAGGTGTGTGGATATCAATTGGGCATAACTCAGTACCAGAAAGGATTTCCTGCCATGCAATAGCTACTTTTGAACGAATTGCGTTATGGTCATCACTTTCTTCAATAACTCCGAGCATAATACTGGCTTGAATTACATGAGTATCTGGAGCAATTGAAAGGCAATTTTTATTTTTTAGTTTTGAATTCGTATATTGTGAAATTACATAGAGCCAGTAATTAGCTATTTTTTGACCACTTAGATAGGGAAACTCTTTTTTTCGGTTGATTTGTACTTCTTTAAGGATTAAATCAATGTTATTATCATTAGCAGTAAATAGGTTTCTTACATCCCCTTGGTAATATTTTACTAGAGTTTCAGAAATTGTCCGCCATATATTAGTGTGTCTATTTGGTTGGAGAGCAACCTTATGTTTGACGAGAGCCGCACGAAGCTTTTCTTCAGAAGTTACTACGACTTGCTCTGGTATAAATACAAAATGTGTTTCTGGATCTTCATACGTAGTAAGAGCACCCTCCCATAATTTGTAAGAGTTACGCTGATAATTCAATGCCATTGGTAAAGTAAAGTAGTGGAAATTATCCTTTGATGACTTATCTAAGCCAGGATTTGCATCTTCAGGCATTTTCTCTCCACCAAGAAGACCTAGTGCATGATATTCTCGGAGTTTCCTTACAGCAGATATTATTTCTAAAGATGTCTTTTTAACCGGATTGGAACCTTCAAATAAGTTTAGTTGTTTATAAAGCATAGATTATTTCTCACTTGATTTACAAAAATGTCTTGAGTAATATTCAGGTAGATATGATAGATATAACTTAATATCTGCTCCTACCTTAGTTAGGTTCGCTATAACTAATATTAATAGTACCTCCTTCCAGTAATTGGGTATATCTGGTAAATCTAAATTGCATTTACCTGAGCTATGTTTAATTTTACTACGAATTTCTTTTTCGCAGTAAAATATAGTGTTTATCATTTGTAACGGGCTTACTGTTTTTGGCATCTGAGGGGCAGGAATGTATATATTAGAACTTGATATGCTCTCTTCATTAAGAACTTTATGCACTAATTCTTGTTCATCAAGGTAATAGTGTAATGAGCCACATACATGATGGTAAGTTCCTAAAGTGAGTCCTAATTCTACAGCTAACACTTCTTGGAGAAAAGTAAAGACGAAAACATCATAGGGAAGAACCATTGCTGCTGACTGCGATCTCATGTATGCAACAGTATGTAACTTGTCATCTCTTTGAAAAAATTGAATTGCTATTGGGCATGGGATGTCTTTAGAAACTGCTTGATTGTCAACTGGTTGATATATTGCTGCGACGGTTCTACGAGAGTAAGGATCTGTTTTTAAGCGGTTAATAATAGCCGCAATCTGATTAATTCCGTCTGTATTAAATAACCTTTTTCCGTGAGCGCCGTATAGAGTTAGGTGGTCATCTGAAAATTGTTTACCTCTATCATTATAAAAGTTAATAAAATCTAGACTATCTGAACCAGCTATTGTCCAAATACAGTTTGCTATTGCAAAAGGTAAATTTATTGGCTTTGATTCCTGGAAAATAGCCCGCTCATGGGGATGTTCAATTGCGAACGAGTACCCAATAATTTCCTTAGTTTTTCTAACTTCATTCCCAAACCTTGAACCGATCGACATAGGATCAGTTGTAGAATTTACTTCAGTCCCTTGTGTGATTAAATCACATAAAATTTCCTTATATGCTAAATTTAGATTTGAAAAGGATTTCTTGCTCATACTAATTGTATAAAAAATAATTGACGTTAATGTGTTCCATTTGCGTTCTTATTGAATTAGCGCTTGATAACAGGGTAACTTCAATTGAGAAGATGAGAAACGTTTCGTTAGCCCTTTTTTCCAAACCTTGAGTGCATAATATTGGTTTTTTTCTAGTGCTATTTCTTCAGAGCTTTTCATTCGGGAAACAGTGGGAGAATAGGGTTTAATCTTTAGAGGCGATACCCGTAAAGGCAAGTTGGGATGGATATTTTGAAGTTCATCTAGCAATCTTTCCATTTTTTCATCTAATTGATCTAAGTTACTTGATGTAAGTACCAAGTACACATACACATCAAGCCCACTTTTTACTAATCTCTTTAGTATTTCTAATTGACGATAGAAGTGTTCTGACGGAGCTTTGGTATTAAAATGGAATGATTCAGGATCATAACCTTTTAAGCAGCCAACTCTTCCAAAGTTTTTATAATTCTTCATAAACTCCCAATCTTCATCTTGAAGAAAAGTCCAAGCGTAGTCGTTACTAAGGTTGTCGTCTAACCATAGATAAGTCCTTTTGTCAAGTTCAGCTTCGATTAAAGCCTTCATCATCCAAGGAGTCCACTCAGGTGTAAGATCAGGTTGCCCTCCACTCAAACGGATTACTCTAGGAATAAAAGTTTCTTTTTTGAGTAATTTAACTAGAGACTCGCAAGTAAAGTATTTAGCTCGTTTGATGTCAGCAGCTAAAAGTCGGTAATCTACAAAACAGAACCAACATCGATAGTTACAGCCTGCACTCTGAAATACTTGTATAACACTGGCTTCTTCTAGAGAAATACCTAACCTCCATGAGGCTGGATAGTAGGGTAAAACAATTTCTCCCCAATTGTCTTCTGGTAGTATTGACTTGTGCCACACTCGACCATAACCATCACAATTAATATTGTGGACATCGGAAGCTTGATCTGAGTTGAGTAAATTTGATATCAGTATAGCTTTCTCGTCTTCTTGCAGTAGTAGTGAACGTAGCCTCAGTCCAAAGCTATCTACATTTATTGAATTCTCTTTTGCTAGATTAGACATCGTATACCCTCTTTTAGGCTAAGCTTTCTTACGTACTGTGACCATTTGAAGAATAGGTAGATCATCAAGTTCTATAAATAACCTACTTGCTGCTTGTGTTAATGCTGGAGATATGATGCGGCTATATTTGCTTAATTCCCTACCGTAAGCAACCTCGAATTTTTCAATCTGAAAGCCACAAGAAACTATCAGTTGTCGTAATTCATCATCAGTGTAAGTAAATGAACATACTCTAGCTACGAGACCAGAAGAGTGCATAAATTTAGTTGATGCTTGAGAATAAATATCACTTTGTCGAATTGCATCTGACCATATCTTTGATGGTGAATTGAATATGAAAACGCCATTATTTACCAGAATCCTAAAAACCTCATTGAGAGCTTCTTTGCGGAGAAAAGGGTCTGCCAAGCTAGACACTACAAAATTGAATGATTGCTCGGCAAAAGGTAAATTAAAAGCAGATCCAATAACTTTCACCAGTCCACTCGAATGAGGCTTGATAAATGAAAGCATTTGAGGAGATATATCAATAACTACAACAGTAGAAAAGTTTTCTTGAAGAATAGGGACTAGATGACCTCTACCAGATCCCAAATCTAGTACAGGCTGGTCTCGCCTTGCATACTGTTCAATTTGAGATTTAAAAAATGTCAGACTAAGGTCGTGAAAATTAGCTGTAGTAATACGTTTATCGTCGGAAAATTCTTCAGCAATTAAATCGTATCCTAACTGATTTATAGTATCAAAATCTTTTAAGTTTAAGGCTGAAGTAGATATTTTTTGAACTAGGCTGTATAAAAAATAATCTTTTAGTGAGTTCGGTGTTGATATTAGATCAATTGTTAGGACAATATCGAAAGGATAGGAATAAGGATCGAGGGAATTATAAAATTCTTGATCCTCCCTAAACCTAGCTAATCTGTCAGAAGATAAAAACTGGGAATTATGTTCAGCCTCTTTCCAGAACCTATCTAGAGATTTGGGTAAAAGCAAAACGGAAATTGTGTCTGTTAAAATATTTTTTAATTTAGCGTGGTTTTTTGGATGAATCTCTTTAATAACAATCCTTTGGCTTTGAAGAATTTCAGTAATTGATTTGTAAGCCATTGCATAGTAATTACCATAAATTTCATCAACTGTAACAAACTTGTTGTTAATTCTTAATTTTTCAAATTCATCAAATGAAACGTACTCATATTCGTCACGGTTTTCATCAGACCTACGCGGTCTTGTTGTGTATGATTTAGGACGCAAAAATAAATTTTCTTGTTCAATTAACGAATCAATAAATCTACTTTTTCCAATACCAGTAGGTCCACCAACTAAAATAATCTGTGCCATGATCTTGCCCATTTATTGATTATTTCTTAATATCTCAATAATCTTGAGAGATACCACATTACCCAACTCCTTTGGTTCCACCTTATGCAGTCCACCCCCATACACGCGACCCTCACCCATTAACGCCTGATCGGAAATGCGATCGAGCGCCGACCACACCTCTTTGAGCAATTCTGGCTGATCTAAAAGCACTTTGGCAAGAGCAGGTTTAGGATACAACATCAAGTAAACATTGGTAGCCGTCGCCCTTGAATGATTGAGGATAAATCGAAAAGGTCTACCTCTACCCGTATCCTGACGACCCATATAGGTACAAAGAAACGGGGAAGGGGGACGCTTTTCCTGAGTATACCAGGGAGAGCGATGCTTGCACAGATAGCGATCGCAAATTTCCTCCCTCACCCCCACCTGCAAATATTCCCAAAGCGACGGATACTTAGCTTTCACCTCCAAAGGGGGCAAATCACAAGAAAGCAGGAATAACAGGCGATCGAGAATCGGATTTCCCAAGCCATCGCCCTCAATCTCATCAACTGATAACAGCCGGGGACTAGGCAAAACTGGTTTGAGAAATTCAAAGGGCAATTGGTAAGCAGAAACTTGCTCTGGTGTCAACACAAAAAAATTGTTCGCTCCCGTCGCCAGCCCCCGTTTGATAGTGAATAAGTCCTTAAGTTTCAACGGCTGCTCTTGAGAATTCACACTACCAGACATCAATCCAAACTTAGTCCATTTAGCTGCACTGCGTAGCGACTCCACCGACACGATCAGCGACATTTTAGATGCTGTCAAACTCCCTCCATAGGTAAACTCAACAGCATGATTAGCAGGTGGCAAAGCTTTCTTAAACCAAACCACTGCTGACGTACATAGTGCATCTTCAAACTGCACGTCAGCAGCATCGAAACAGTGAATTCGCAGTAGAGTAACGCGATTTAGCAAGTAATCTTTAATTTGCTGTCCGTAATTCACATCCATAAATCCACTGGGAATCAGCCACCCCGCTAAGCCGCCAACAGCCATACTCGCATCCGCAATGCACAAAAAATGGCAGTAAAGACTAGCCAACTGACTGAGTTTAACTCCCGCTGTTTGCTGTGCTAGCTGTTGCAGCCGCAGCTTTTCAACTCGGTTCAAATGATGGTGTCGGGTATATGGAGGATTGCAAATGACTAAGTTAGCTTTTTCCTCGTCAGAGTTAGGGGGTATCGCTTGGGTAAAGTCAGCGATATTCAGATGTAGCGAAGTGTCACTCCAAAGCTTAATCGCTTCGTTTCCGTAATGGGGGTCAATTTCATAGCCGACTGCTTTAACAATTTGCGATCGCCCAAATTGCTGCAATAATGCCGAATAAAAAGAACCTGTGCCAAAAGCTGGGTCGAGAAAACGAATTTTAATGTCTGACGGCAACAGCATTGAAGCATATTTGAGAATATCTGCTGCCAGTGTTGGAGGTGTAGCAAACTGACCTAGCTTATTTCGCTGAACCTGAGTTCGAGCTCCATCCAGTTGCGATTGCCGCAACATTCGTGTCAATTCAATTGTTGCAGTTACATTCATATTTCAAATAGCGCTAAATCATCAATCCGATGTTCCCAAACCCAGTCAATTCCTTCTGCCGCTTCGTAACCCAAATAGCCACTGTCAAAGTAACCGCAAAGAAACAAAATAAAACGCACGTTATTGCCGTAGTTGCTCCTCAATTGAGTCATTTTAATAGCTTCTTCTTTGCGTCGCTTATTGGGATTGGTATAATCACCGGCGGATTTCGCTTCAATCAATAACGGGAATTCACCAAGGATAGAATTAATTGGCGCGAGCGCAACGTCAATAGGGATATTAATTTGTTTGCTACCGGACTGTAAAAGTACCGGGATATTGAGCCGAAACGAGAAAGTCCCCGGTTGCATTGTCTCAAAACTTAATCCGGCTCCTCCTCTAACGTAGGAATAACCGCGCTGTTCCAGCCATTGCCTGATCGTAGCAAGCTGCCTTCGTTCTTGAGCGTTGCGAACGATCGGGTCAGAAATAGCACCGCAAAGGCGATCTGCTACAATTGTTGCTGCTTTTTGAACTTCACTATCAGTTGGCTGCTGTCCGCTTTCTAGCCAAGGAAAAATATCTTTGTCGAGCAGCCGTGCAATAATTTGACTGATTTTTGTTAGTTCAGCATCCAGAGTTGTAATGTCTGCCCGGGGCGGAATTCGCTGTTTTTCTTCCATATTTTTGACCAGGTTGGGCGACACTCCTGCTAAACCGATCAGGCGATCTTGCGCAATTGGCGGCGCTGCCGCCATGCGTAAAATGGGCAAAACCTCTGGATGCTGTCCCAGTAATGCGGGCGTGATGTTGGTCAGATTGGCTGTCTCTGCTAAGGCGGATTCAACTTGTTGAGTTGTAGCAATGCGAGTGTCGCGGTAGGCTTTTGGAGCGAACTGCATGAACCAATTGTTATAGAAGTCTACCGACAGGGCAATATCGGGTTTCCACAAGTGTGGTTTGTCGGCATTAACTGGCACTGCATCTCCTCTAATCGCGACCCTCGCCTAAATAGCTTAGATTGCTGGAACGTCTCTGTTGTATTATCCACCAAGCGGTTGCTCTTGAAGCGGATTTAGTCAACTAAACCCGCGCGAAGGGCTCTGACAGCCGCTTGAGTGCGATCGTCGCAAGACAGCTTGTTGAGAATATTACGCACGTGAGTTTTCACAGTACCGAGAGAAATGTATAGCTGCTTGCAAATTTCCTCATTGCTGGACCCTTCAACAATCAGCTCTATAACCTCTTTTTCTCGTTCTGTTAAAGGGTTCGCCATTAACAACTGACTGTACTCTGGATCGACTCCATTGATTGACACGGTGGAGATGGCGGCTTTGGTGACAGATTCCTTGAAAGGATTATTCATGCGAGCCAAAACGATTCTGGCAATTGAAGAATCGATCCAGTTTTCGCCAGCATTTGTCTCAACAACGGCTTCCACCAACTTTTCAAAACTGACATCTTTCATGCAGTAAGAATCGGCTCCCGCTGCAAAAGCTGCCAGCACCGATTCTTCGTTATCCTGCATAGTCAAAATCAACACTTTCGGTTGGTTATCCACGCTGGGGGTTTTTGGAGTTTGTATGTATTCTTTGAACCTTTTTGTCAGTTCAATCCCATCTACTAACCCCGGTAGTCCGATATCAACGATCGCTACATCAGGCCGGGTTTTCTCCAGTAAAGTTATCCCTTGCAGGCCGTTAGCTGCCTCTCCGATAAATTCGAGTTCTTCGCAGTCTTCTAAAGCTGCTTTGATTCCGGCCCTTGTCAGGTGGTGGTCTTCAATTAAGGCAACACTAATTTTATTCATGGTTGATTTGTTTAAAAAAAGGACAATTGTACTTCAGCGACACGAGTGTGTCCAAGGTAGAACGTATGCGCTCTTTTGTATCCAAACAAAACTTTTAGAGCGAGATGGGGAGCCGTACAGTAAATGTGCTGCCTTGGCCCACCGTTGATGTCACGTCAATGCTGCCAGAGTGGGCTTCTACAATCCGGCTTGACAAGTGCAGTCCCAGGCCGCAACCTGCTCTAGCATGGTTTCCGGTGCGAAATCGTTCAAACAGCGAGGCTTGTTCTGAGGCTCTGATGCCGGGGCCGGTGTCTGCTACGCTAATGCTTACCGACTTGGCATCTGGACGGACAACGACTTTCACACAACCAAAATCGGTGAATTTAATGGCATTTCCGACTAAGTTGGTGATGACTCGGCGGAGTTCGAGGCGATCGCCCTCAATCCGCAGCGGTTGCGAGTCTGGCTCGTCGCAGGTTAGGATAAGTCCTTTGTCAATAGCCACAGCTTCCAGTTCCTTGACGACTTCTTTGACCAGTTTTTTGAGGTCAAAAGGGGCGATCGCGAGAGTCTTGCAACCAGATTCAAATCGGTGAACCTCCAGTAAAGTATTGACCAACGAAAGCAAATTTTTGTTGCTGCTGCCGATAGTTGCGATCGCCTCTACCGCTTGAAGGGGTAG
>NZ_JBARVX010000590.1:0-2637 GCF_049646505.1 Microcoleus sp. | reverse complement strand
GCTACATTCACTAAAAAAATTGTAGCTGAGGACGAGATCGAATATCGAATTGTCAGACCTGACGGCGAAATTCGCTGGATTCGCGATCGGGCTTTTCCGATTACCAATCAAGCTGGTAAAGTTTACCGCGTCGTTGGCATTGCAGAAGATATCAGCGACCGAAAACATTCGGAAAAAGTCATCCGCGAAAGTGAAGAACGCTTCCGCCAGCTAGCAGAAAATATCCAAGATTCCTTCTGGCTACTTTCTGCTGAATTGACCGATTTATTGTATCTAAGTCCAGCTTACGAACAAATCTGGGGGCGCAGTCGCGAAGAATTGTATGCAGAGCCGATAAAATGGATGGATTGGGTGCATCCAGAAGATAAACACTGCTTGCAAGAGGCAATAGGGCGAGTGTTGCAGGGCGAGTCCACCAGTACCGAATATCGGATTTTTTTGCCAGATGGTAGTATTCGCTGGGTTTGCGATCGAGCTTTTCCTATTTACGACGAATTGGGCAACATTTACCGCATCGCGGGTATTTGCGAAGATATTAGCGATCGCAAATTGACTGCTGCCCGCATCCAAGTAGCACTCCGTGAAAAAGAAGTATTGCTCAAAGAAATTCACCACCGAGTCAAAAATAATATGCAGGTAGTTTCCAGCCTGCTGCAACTACAAGCTCAATATATTGAAGACGAATCGACGCTAGCTTTATTTGAAGAAAGCCAAATTCGCATTCATTCAATGGCTTTGATTCACGAGCAACTTTATCAATCCGACAATCTCGATCTGATCGATCTCCCCCTCTACATTGAAAATTTGGTTGCTAATTTGTATCAATCTTTTGGTTGTGGCAACACTTCCATCCAATTCAATGTCAACGTCGAGCCAGTTTCTTTAAATATAGAAACAGCAATTCCTTGCGGTTTGATTATTAACGAACTGGTTTCTAACTCGTTGAAATATGCCTTTACCGACAGTTTGGCAGGTGAAATTAAGATTAATTTTTATCTTGAAACAACTTCTCAGCAATTTCACTTAAGTATTCAAGATAACGGCAGGGGATTTCCTCCGGGTTTCAACGTAGAAAATGCCGAAACATTAGGATTGCGATTAGTGCGGATGTTGACAAACCAATTAGATGGAACTCTGGTGATTGACAGTCAGTGCGGAACTTGTTACGATATTAGTTTCGCTGAGTTGACTTATCGACGGCGCATTTAAAAAAGAATATGAACCCGATCAAGATTTTGGTTGTCGAAGACGAAGTGATTGTCGCTGAAGACATAGCAGGCAGGTTAAAAAAACTGGGTTATACAGTAACAGCTATGGTTGTTTCTGGGGAAGAAGCCCTGGAAAAAGTCGCAGAAGAACGGCCTGACTTAGTGCTGATGGATATCGTGCTTAAAGGTGACATGGACGGTGTAACAGCAGCCGAAAAAATCAGAGCCAAGGTAGATGTACCAACGGTATTTTTAACAGCTTATGCTGACGAGAAAACGCTGCAAAGAGCGAAACTTACCAACCCGTTTGGTTATATTATTAAACCATTTCAACAACATGATTTGCGGGTGGCGATCGAGATTGCCTTGCACAGACACGAAATCGAAGCCAAGATGCGAGAATCTCTCAAAGCTTCGGAAGCAATCAGAGAGTCGGTGGAAGAAAAATCGCACCGCCAAAACCAGTATATTTCAATGGCTGCTCACGAATTGCGGAATCCCCTCAACGCAATTTTAATCTCTGCAGAGCTCCTAGAGCTCGATCGCGCTCGCAGCAGTGACGAATCCCAAGTCAAAACCCTGCGGCTGGTGCACTCAGCTACCCAAAAGATGAACCAGCTAATCGACGATATGCTGTTCGTGGGAAAAGTAGAAGCAGGTAAACTCAAATGCAATCCATTCCCGATAAATTTAGTCGAATTTTGTCAAGATTTGCTGGCTCAATTGCAGTTAGGAAATGAAGCCAAGCACAAACTAACATTCATCCCGTCTGACGTTACCAGCGCGATTTTAGACCAACAATTGCTGCACTGCATTATTTCTAACTTAATCGTCAACGCCATCAAATATTCCCCTAACGGCGGTGAAGTCAGCTTGGAATTGCAATACAGTCAAACAGGAGATGGAAACAAAGAACCTATTTTCTGTTTGTCTCCTGAGTGTTTGTTTCGCAATTCCCAAGTTACAAATATTAACTCTCCCTCCCTAATTATCCGCATCCGAGACGAAGGTATGGGCATCCCAGAAACCGAAGTCGGGAAAATATTTGAAATGTTCTACCGCTGCAAGAATACTGAGAAGATTAAAGGTAACGGTTTGGGATTGACGATTGTTAAAAAAGCTGTGGATTTGCAAGGAGGTGCGATCGGCTGCGAAAGCAAAATGGGCATCGGAACTACCTTTACAGTCGTGCTTCCCTATGTAGCTCTTTCCTCAAAAAGTCATAGATAAGACTTATCTAATCATCAAAATGTTGCAAAATCCACTCAACCGCCGCAGCTAAATTTGCTGCAATAAAATCCGGTTTAGTATGGTGCTGATACTCGCCGCTCAACACGCTTTCCCCGTAACCAGTCTGCACCAAAATGCCAGTACAGCCGGCATTGTGAGCCAGATCGACATCAGTCGCTTTATCCCCCACCATAAAACT
>NZ_JBARVX010000589.1:0-3639 GCF_049646505.1 Microcoleus sp. | reverse complement strand
GGTTGATTCGTTTTTTGCTAGTCACAACTGATTTGATTATGGCTCAACTGCTTGCCCGGTCAAGGTTTCATCCTATTTTACCTTTTTTTGTCTACCCCCTTGACAATTTGCACTTTTTCTTAACTTGTCACAAATGAACGTAGTCTCATTGCCTTCAAATACTCCCAACCTCGTTGTCTACTAACTGAACGTCCTAATAATTCACTCATCCAATTTGCAACTTTCTGTCCGTTCCAAAGCCCACCTTCAGTAGGAGGTGATTGTAGCGCTTGCCATAGTTGTGCTTGTTGTACATCATTCAAAAGTGTATCGGCACCTTGATGTTCATGCCTTTTATCTCCAAGTGATTTTGGACCAATGCGGTTATACCCCCAGACTAGTTCATAAATCCAACTGAGACTGTAACCAGTTATTTGTGAAACCTCTCGGCTACTTCTGCCAGATGCTAATAACCAGATAATTTGGTAATGACTTTTTTCAACAGGGTATGAAGCTTGACGGTAACGCTGTTGTAGTTCTGGTAACGATAGATGTGGCTCAATGCTAATACGTTTTGGCATTGTCAGATAGATGGGCTTACCTGACGTAGCCCTGTCAAGGTGACTGCCGAGCCTGGTCTAAAAGCCTTGCTGTAGAAAGATGACGGTGACGTGAGTCCACTATCAAAGGTGGTTTTTTCTTTTTGGGGGAACGTGGCTGCTTGAGGAAAGACTTCAAATTCACTTGCCCGGCCAAATCCAACAGAAAATCGGCTAATTGAGACAGGGACAAAGCCTTCAGATGTGTCCAATTATCAGGTTCACAGGCTATAGTCATACCCCGATAAGTCCCTTGAATTTCATCAACCAGGTAGAATTCTGAAAGACTCGACTCAATTTTTCCCAGACCATGTACACTGCCGAGAGATCTTCGCACCACAGCTAAAATATTGTAAGAAACTCTCTTCCAAACAGAAAGAAAATAAAGCAGCCTTGGGATAACCCAAGGTTTGAATTTCACCATCGAAATTCTTAGTAACTATTTGGAAGAGAGTTTCAACACTCCAACGCCCTCGATACAACTGAGCTACATTGGTCGCACTGGCAACAGTTTGAGGTAAACTTGTCAGTATGACAATTTCCCAATCGCCATCACGAGTAACTTTTTTCAATCGCAATACTACCCGTCGTACTT
Source organism: Microcoleus sp. (assembly GCF_049646505.1). Lineage (GTDB taxonomy): Bacteria > Cyanobacteriota > Cyanobacteriia > Cyanobacteriales > Microcoleaceae > Microcoleus. The sequence continues at coordinate 2,466 of NZ_JBARVX010000589.1, read as the reverse complement.
TCAAACAGCTACCCTCATAAGTGAGAGCAACTGTTTGTTCAAAAATAGAGCCTGTTTCTACATCACCTTGGAATTCCAATTCACTGATTGCTTGCTGTGGCAGACTTTTATGTTCTCGGATCAAAAAATCAGAAGAGGCTTTACAGATACCAAATAGAAACCCTTGTGTACACATATTGCGATCGGCAATCCATAATTCACCAGCTTTGACCCGCTGTAATACCGACTCAAATAAAGAACGTTCCTGAGCGTGACCATCCTCACAAGGAAACACATCAATCGCCATTCTCAAGTCTGGTTCAATTACGACCAAAGACTTACCGGGCAAAGCTTTTGCTGCATAGGGCTTCAGGGCTTCTAAACGATGATCTGTTGCAGCCAAACAGTTGCCATCAATGATTCTGAGTTGATAAGGAGCTAGTAACTTTGGTGGATCATCTCCCAGAAATTGCATCACAGTAGTCATAGAGGCAGCAGTTTCTCGTAACAATGCAGCACTAACATAGAGAAGAAAGGGTAGTCATGCATAGTCAGGATTACCTGTTATAATTTATTTATTCAATCAGCCTTAAGTTTTAGCTTATGAAATGTCCCAGGTGCAACTCTCAATATATTGTGAAAAATGGTCATACTCACAATGGCAAACAAAGTTTTAAATGTCAAGACTGTGCCAGACAGTTTGTTATTTCTCCCAGACATCAGCCGATTTCAGAAGAAACCAGAAAGCTGATAGATAGATCAACTTTTATTAGAAAGAATATCTCTGGCTGGAATTTGTAGGGCGACCGGGGTTTCACAAAGGTGGCTACAATACTATGTTAACAAAAAATTGGCAGCCGTCAAGAGAGAAGTAGAAGTGAAGTCAAAAAAAAAGGGGGAAGCTAACAATTCAATGTGATGAAATGTGGTCTTTTGTAGGGAATAAGGGTAACAAGCAATGGATTTGGTTGGCAATTAATGTCTTATCTAAAGAAATTGTAGGAGTATATATTGGCAAAAGAGATGAAAATGGTGCTCGAGAACTTTGGAATTCAATGCCAGCAGTATATCGTCAATGTGCTGTCAGTTATACAGACTTTTGGAGCGCTTAGGTCATAGTTTTTCCTAAAACAAGACATAGGGCAGTATCCAAGGATACTGGTAAGACCAACTATATAGAAAGATTTAATAATACCATGAGACAAAGAATATCTCGATTGGCGAGAAAAACTCTTTCGTTTTCTAAAAAACTCTCCAACCATATAGGCAGCTCTTTGGTATTTTTTTCATAGCTATAATGCCAATTTATCTATTAAATAAAACCCTAATTATCCTGACCATGCATGACTACCGAAGAAAGAATGAAATATTATAGAAATCTGAGAGAATTAATTAAAATTTATGGAAGTAAAAGTCTTGTATTCATTGATGAGTCAGGATTTGAGGAATTTGAAGGTTCTGTGTATGCCTGGGCAAAAAGAGGAAAGAAAGTCTATGGCGAAAGACCAGGAAAACGTGGAAAAATAGAAAATTTAGTAGCAGGAAGAAGAAAAGGAAAGAAGGACTTAATTGCACCAATGCTCTTTATGGGTAGTTTGAATGCAGAAGGATTTGAAGGATGGTTATCTTTATATTTGTTACCAGATTTAACAAGTCCATCTATATTGGTTATGGATCATGCACCCATTCATCGTAAGACGGTCATTAGACTATTGGTTGAGGAGGTCGGTCATCAGATGATATTTTTACGAAAATACTCTCCAGACTTAAATGATATTGAGCATAATTTTAGTGCATTAAAAAGAGCTAAAATGTATGCGTCTCCTGGCACATCTCTTGATGAAGTTATTCGTGCTTATTGTGCATGAAGAGTGTCTCATACTTATTTGAAATGACTATAGAGTCGAGTTGTTCTGTGTTCAATACTCGTTCCATTAAGCCTCGGACCATGACACTGACAGGACTGAGCTTGACAAATCGTTCAAAGATGGCATCTAACATTTACTTAGTCCTCCTAAATGCTGCAAGATGGCGTGAGCTAACAGCTTGCACCCTAGTCATAGAGAGCTTCAACCATTATACCGAGAGCCAAAAGTCGAAGAGAACGGCAACAGTCGCCGATCTAAGTTTACTCGTGGAGTTGTCAAGCTTTTCACGACTCGACCGTTTCCGTTCTTGTATTCACGAAAAATCCTGAATAAGGAACACCTTGACAGGGCTAGTTTTACAAAGGGTATACTTAGCTATTTTACTATGGTTGTACTACCGGACATGATATCATTCAAGATATCAGCTTGGCAACCGACAACATATTATTTCGGAAACAGAAATATTACTCGCCCTCAGTTGGGAAAACTTATGGCGTTGCTGAATCAAGGTATGATAAACTTATAGTGCAATCGCAGACAAGCGAAAATAATTTCTTTGATTTTGATACGGAACTGGAACATCTGCAAATTTTAGATAGTGAATTAGTAACTGAATTGA
>NZ_JBARVX010000588.1:0-6836 GCF_049646505.1 Microcoleus sp. | reverse complement strand
TTTTTACCTTTAACTATCACAGAGCCAATTTTCCTAAATTCAAACATATCTTTAGTAGCGCTGTAAACGCTATCGCTGACCAAAATTTGTCCACCCTCAGCCATTGACTGCAACCTAGATGCAATATTCACCTCATCCCCAATTGCAGTATAGTCCATGTGCTGCGGCGAACCAATATTCCCAACAACAACCTCCCCCGAACTAATGCCAATACCCGTCAGAAAATTATCCGCAATCCAAGCAACCGACATTCTGCTAATCCGGCGCTGCATATCGATCGCAGTTTCGATCGCCTTCCTTTCGCGATCGGCCACCTCCGAAGGCGCCCCAAACATTGCCACAATCATATCTCCCACAAACTTATTCACAGTACCTTCATGACTAAAAATTACCTCTACCATCTCCGTAAAATATTCATTTAAATACATCACTATTTTTTCCGCAGGCAGCTCTTCACACTTAGTAGTAAAATCTCTAATATCCGAAAAAAGCACCGTTAAATTGCGCTTAGTCGGATTCAGAGAAATATCTCCTTTCGCATCAATAACGGCCCGCACCACCTGGGGAGAAAGGTATCTTTCCAAATTATTTTTAATTCGTTCTTCCTTCAATTTACTTTCATGTAAAAGCGCATTCTCGATCGCCGCCGCTGCTTGCGATGCCAAAGCCGTAAATAATTTTAAATCCTGTGCCGTATAGTTGACAAGTTCGTGATGACTGATATTGATTACGCCGATGGTACCGTTCTGCGTTGTGAGAGGCGCACAAATTAAAGAACGCATCTGATTTTCTCCCGGAACATATCTCGGATCGGACAATACATCATTAACTATTTCAGCTTTGCCAGAAACAAGAATATGACCTGCTATTCCTATATTGGGGCCGATTGTTGTTTTGCGGTTATACTCTTTACCGCGCGCCGAAATAATCTCCAGTTTCCCTATTTTTTTATTGATCAGCATCACCGAAATATTGGTAGCCTCAATCAATTTTTTAGCTTCCGTTACCACCAATTGACTAACTTGAGAAACTCCCAAACAAGTAGCTATTTTGCTAGAAAAATCATACAAAAAATTAACTTCTTCGTACTTTTCTAAAGCATCAACAGCCAAAGTTCTTGTATCGAAGTCTGTCCTGGCAGCATAACTCAGCATATCGGCAATAAATGCTGCTTTTTCAGTTCCTGTTACGTAACCGATAACTTCATCGGCTAGGATAATAGGATAAGTATTTAAGGAGGTTTGACAGTCTCCGCCAAATAAGATAGTTCCTTCAAGATTCAGAATAGCGGTCGGAGCGTCCAAAACATCGACTGCGCTCTCAATAACCGCCCGCAAATCTTTTTTAGAAATCAATTTTTTGAGATTGATGCGAACCATTTACTTTGCTGTTATTCATGCGCGATCCGAATCGCAGTAATTAATTGTTAACCAGTCAGTCGGTTGGAGATTGAAGATTGGAGATTGGAGATTTACTTGCAGCATTGAATCTCGAAGGTTCAACAAAAGTCTAAAAATTTTAACTTTAGTCGCTACGGGTGTCGGCAAGCAAGTATCCGTTTTTGGGCGGGACAACCGCAACTAAAAACTCAAGACTGTTCTTGTTAATTACTTGTTAATTAATTGTATGCCTATGGCTGCATCTGTGCCGTCAAACCTAGAATTTCTCTAGCTTTTACCAGCACTTCTTTCGGGCGAAAAGGTTTAGTCATATAAAGATTTGCCCCCACAGCCATACCGCTTTGCTTATCATACTCTTGTCCCTTAGCAGTCAGCATAATAATGTAAACATCCTCCATGCCCAGTTCATTTTTCACCGTATTGCAGAGTTCTAACCCGCTCATTTTCGGCATCATCACATCCAGAAAAACCAAATCCGGCTTTTCTTCCTTAATTATGTTTAATGCCTCCAGTCCATTTCTCGCCGTCAGCAACTCTACATCATCCTCATCTTCCAACTCTTCCAGAGCCTGCTCCATCAAAATCAGAATATTCGGCTCGTCATCGACAATTAAAACTTTTTTCACAGCAATTCCTGATTAATTTGTTTGTAGTTCCCGTTATCCTCTGCGATATCTCCCAAAATCATTATCGAGACATTTTTCAAGCCTTTAGCAAGCCGAATTTTTTTGACCAATTCTTGCTTTTGAGATAATGCTTCCTCAATAATAATCAAATCAGGCTCGATCGCTCTAGCTCGATCCAGGCATGATTCAGCATCAGATGCCTCAATTGTATTATACCCCTGAAAAACCAAAGCATCCGACAATTTTTTGAGAATTGAAGCATTGCTAACAACCACCAACACCGTCTTGCGCGACATCCCTTCCCGCAACAGCAAGCCGATCTCTTTTAAGAGTACCGCTACATTTATAGGTTTGGTAAAATAGCGATCGACGCCCAAACGGTAGCCCCTTTCTCGGTCTTGAATTAGGGAGACAATGATAATCGGAATACCCTTAGTATCAGGGTCGTTTTTGAGAACAGCCGCGGCATCAAAACCGTCGATTTGAGGCATCATTATATCTAAAATAATCAGATCCGGTTTAACTGCTTTAGCCTTAGAAATAGCATCTATGCCGTCAATGGCTTCCGCGACTTTATACCCTTCTTCTTCCAGTGACTGCCTCAGCATTTTGCGGATGTTAGGCTCATCGTCAGCCACTAAAATCTGCTTGCCGTTTTTAACGCCGAGCGGAGTTCTGCTGACAACTTGCTGTTTGAGTTGCCAGATTAAATCATTAATATTTTTGCATTCTTCCACCGGCTCCATGTCTTTTACTAGCGGTATACTAAAGGAAAAATTGCTGCCCCGGCCCAACTCGCTTTCCAGCCAAATTCTGCCGCCGTGGTTGTCAATAATTTGTTTAGAAATTGGCAGCCCCAAGCCAGTGCCTTTCGGCTTTTCTGTCAGGATATCTCCCACTTGTTTAAATCTTTCAAAAACTTTGCTGTGGTCTTCTGGTGCAATGCCTATGCCAGTATCGATAATGCTAATAACTAGCTCGTCATTCTCTACTCTGGCGCGACAGGTGACAGAACCTGATTCTGTGAACTTAACTGCATTTGAAATTAAATTGATCGCGACTTGAATCAGGCGAGCGGGATCTACCAATACCTGTGGCAGTCCGGCGCTAAAATCTTCGATCAACTTCAAATTATTCTTTTCTAATAAAGATGACGTAGCAGCGATCGCCTGCTGTAAGATTTGCGCTGGATTTGTCGGCTGCAACTGCCATTCAACGCGCCCAGCTTCCATCTTAGCAATATCCAAGACATCATTAATTAAAGATGTCAGCCGTTCAGCTTCTGAGACAATAATGTTGATGTTATCTCCCACTTTATTCAAGGCTTTTTTAATTTTGCGGTCTTCCGATACGACTCCGGGAACAATCACTCTTTCTAGTTTTTCTTGAATCAGCGAAGCAAAACCCAAAACCGAAGTTAAAGGCGTCCGCAGTTCGTGAGAAACTGTAGCCAGAAAATCCGTTTTCATGCGATCGACTTCTCGTTCCACCGTCACATCTCTAATCAAAATTACCGAACCGAGAGATCGATCTGCTTCGTCTTTCACCGCTTCTTTCAGAATAGTTGTCGCTAAAGCTTGACCGATCTTGGCATTGCCCAGTTCCACTTCCAGCATCACAATTTCTCCCTCTCGATGCTCAGTCGCCTCGACCAATTTTGCTAATTTTTTAGGAAACATTTCGGAGACTTTTTTTCCTTTCAGGTCAACATCTTTCAATTCAAACATCGCCAGCAGAGCCGGGTTAAACCTGGTAATTTTGCCTTCAATGTCAGTAACTAATAACCCGTCAGCCAAATTGTCAACGATCGCATTTAAGTCGGCCAAAGTCGTCCGCAATTCCCAGGACTGCTGTTTAGTGCGATCGAGCAATTCTGCTTGGTTCATAGCTACTCCCAATTGACTGCCAACCTGAGCCAGCAACCTCACTTCTCCCGCTTCCCACTCGCGGGGGCCAGAGTTGTGGTAAGCTGCTAGCAAACCCCAGAGATTTTCGCCCACAAAAACAGGTGCTACACAATATGCTTTCGCTTGAATTTGTTCGAGGATTTCTAAGTGACAGGGAGAGTGACCAATTTTATAGATGTCATTAACTACAAAAACTTCTTGATGGCGGTACCTGCCGCCCTTAGTTTTTTGCAAATAATCATCTTGCCAGACTGTTTTAATTTTGTCAGTTACTAAAGGTATCCAACCTTCTGCTACCGACTCCGACACAAATTCCCCGCTCCAGTCTGGAAAAAAACGGTAAACTCCTACACGGTCGCAGTTGAGGATTTGCCGCACTTCTTGAGTAGTAGCGCTAAATATTTTGTCAATATTTAGCGTCTGGCGAATCCGTTCAATTACTCTGGTTAACGTGCGCTCCTGTTCTGCTGCTTTTGCCTGCTGTTTAGCTTGAAAATGTATTTGTTCTAGGTACTCAGACTGTTGCAAAGCCACTCCCAAATGAGTGCCAATTTGATTCAGCAACTTGACTTCCGTTTCTTCCCAATGCCGCGCACCTGTGTGTTGAAATGCACTGAGCAATCCCCAGAGTTTCTCACCTTTAAAAATCGAAACTACCGCACAGGATTTGACACCAAAATATTCTAAAGCTTCTATGTGACAATCGCTCTGTCCGGCATTGTAGATATCGTCTGCGATAAAGGTTTCCCCGTAGCGGAATCTGCCTCCTCGGTGTTCGTTTATGTATGGGTCTTCCCAACCGCTGCCTACCAATTTCGACCATTCGCCGGATTCAGATTCAAAGATAAAGTCGCCGAAATAGTCTTCACGGAATTGATAAATCGCAACGCGATCGACATTTAAAAGTTTGCGGACTTCTGTCGCTGCTGTCTGGAAAATTGTTTCCATATCTAAGGTGAGGCGGATCTTGTCAATCATCCGACTTATTGCTCTTTCTCGGTCTGCTTCTTTAACCAGCTCTTCAGTGCGTTTTCGCAATTGAGCCTCCAGAGTTGTCTGAAGTGCTGTTGACCGCTTCTGCGCTTTTTCTAAAAGTTTTGCTTGCTGTATGGCTACTCCCAAATGCACTGCAATTTGACTGACAAACTCAATTTCATCTTCCTGCCACTGGCGCGGGGCGCGACATTGGTGAATGCAGAGCAATCCCCAAAGTTGATTTCCTTTAATTAAAGGTACAATTAGGTTTGCTTTAACTTGAAATTGGGCAAGAATAGCAATGTGGCAATCGCTCAATCCAGCATTGTAAATATCAGCAACTGCCTGAATTCTTCCTTTTTCATAGTGTACTGCGTGTTGTCCTCCAAAGCAGTGGTCGTGCACCTTGACAGCTTTTGCTGAGTTAAACTCAGGCAGCACGTCTTCAGACACAAATTCGCCGTCGTCAAATCCTGAATCCTCGTAAAATCGAAACATTCCCACTCGATCGGCATTCAGCAGTTGGCGCACTTCCGTAGCCGTTGATTTAAAAATAATATCTAAGTCTAGGGACTCCCGAATTTTGGTCACTACAGCAAACAGGGCCTTTTGTTTAGCGACTCTAGCGGCTTCTGGTTTAGCGGCAGATTCTAGTTCGGCAACGCGCGTTTTGAGGGTTTCTAGCTCGCTTTTGAGGGCATCATAATCTTCTGGTTTTAATACTACATGATTTTCTGACATAGGTTTGACTCTCTTTAGGTTAGTTTCTTAAGTATTGATAGTTATTTATTTTTATGTTTTTCAACTTAATCTTATCGTCTTTTCCCTAAACTTTCAACAGGATTTGCTTTGATAGTTTTGGATCGCAGATTTTTAAGGGAGAATTTCTGCATGAAGTGCTGTAAAAACTACGATTGCAGCAATTGGCAACATCCTAACCGTCGGGCGCGGTTGCTATAACTACCAACTAATACTTAGTGCGCGCTTCGTGGCGATCGCACTAGCTAGCTCAATTGTCGATCGAATCCTGCGCCTATTGCTTCGGTCTTATGCGCCCAAATACTAGAGCATTTCTATGATAGATTACTGGAGCAACAAGCTGTTTAAAACCCGCTCAGTCGCCTTCAGACTCGGATTTCCAGCCCCGCACCTATATTTTTTTCGCAATGTTCAAAGATCGGACACAGCGCAGTATCCCGATCGAGCGCGGCTACCACGGGGGAGAGTGCCCCCACAAAACACTATATATAGATCGCGGCAACTGCGAGGGATTGCCCTACTGCGTCAATCTGGCATTTTTGGGCCGCAAACCAAAGTCCGCAACGGGCCCGCCTGGAAGTTCCACAATCAATAAACTCTTGTAGGGCGGGCTTCTCACTGGCTTCGCGTGCGGGAGTGTGGCGACGGGTGGAAGACATGAGTTGATTTTAAAAGCATCAATTCACGCCGGCGATTCACAAAGAAGGATAGCTAGGCTTCACGGCTTTTCCCCCTGGCAGCAGGGTTTATCAGCTTTACTTATCATTCTCATCAGTTTAACTGTCGTTACAGGCCTTTACAAACCTGAGAATATGCTTTATATTTATTTACATGGCGGAACACAAAGCCGTCACGAACATTGAAAACCAAATAACGCAATCATAAATACATGACAGCCACATTACAGCAGCGCGAAAGCGCCAACCTGTGGGACCAGTTTTGTAACTGGGTCACTTCGACCGACAACCGCCTCTATGTAGGCTGGTTCGGCGTCCTGATGATTCCTACACTACTGACAGCCACAATCTGCTACATCACTGCCTTCATCGCAGCCCCTCCCGTAGACATTGACGGCATCCGCGAACCTGTTGCAGGTTCCTTGATGTTCGGCAACAACATCATCACTGGTGCAGTTGTTCCTTCGTCTAACGCTATAGGCTTGCACTTCT
>NZ_JBARVX010000587.1:0-5470 GCF_049646505.1 Microcoleus sp. | reverse complement strand
ATCTACCCCTGACTCCGCATCCTGTTGAGGCAGGGGAACCTCCACAGTAGAGGATTCACATCCTAATTTAACCGTTACTTCTGCCATCTTAGCAAGACTTTGATCCCGCAAAATAGAATATACAGTTAACTGGTCTTGCCGATCGATCACTCTGCTCAAGTCTAAAATTGCCTGAAACCCACTAATTCCCGCTTCTGCCACTTGGGGATAAGTTTGGACCACATCAGGACGAGGAACATTCACCGCAATGGTTTTCAGGACTCTCCCCTGATGAATTACTTCAACGGCGATCGCCGGAGACATTTTCCCCAGAACCCAACCCCGAAACTCAACGGCCCCAACATCAGTTTGAGTTCCTGTTTCTGGTACATCGAGATTAAACCCTAGTAACCCTTGAGATTCTGCGAGGGGGGCACTAAGCACTTCTACAACGTCAATCATTTTTTTCATTTCAGATTTGTGTACTTGACTTTTTGGTCGATCTCGTCTTATGCTCTGATGCTGAAATCCTGACGCTCCCTAGTTAAATGCGGGCTATAACAAGGATCGTTTTCAATATATTTTTGCCATCTTTCTCCTAGAGTATCTGCCTCTTTTTGCAACCGCGCCTTTTTTTCTGCCGTATCTTCGTAACCACGACTTTTTGATTCGTGGTGGTAGAGAGAAACATGAGGCACGTAAATATTGTGATAGCCTTGGTCAACCATTTTCAAGCATAAATCCACATCATTATAGGCAACTGCTAGTTCCTCATCAAATCCCCCCACACTCTCAAATACCTCGCGGCGGCACATCAAACACGCGCCTGTCACCGCTGACAGATTGTTCATCCCCACCACATTGCTGAAATATCCAGGGAAATTAGCGGGAAAACCGAGGTATATGTGGCCCGCAACGCCGCCAACTCCCAGCACAACTCCAACGTGTTGGATGGTGTTGTCAGCATATAGCAATTTCACTCCCACAGCGCCTATAGAAGACCTTTGAGCTTGTTCCACCATCGCGTCAAGCCAATCGGGAGTAATTACCTCTGTATCGTTATTCAAAAACAGTAAGTAATCGCCCCGCGCTTTACTGGCAGCGTAGTTATTAATCTGAGAAAAATTGAAGGGAATGTTGAAGGGGTAACACGTAAACCTATCGGGTTCCTTTGCCGTCCATTTAGCAATTACTTCAGCCGTCTCTAACTCCGTGCTGCCGTTGTCGATAACTATAACTTCATAATTTGGGTACAGACTCTTAGTGAAAATAGATTCTAGGCATTTGTCTAAAACGTTGCCGAGATTCCGTGTAGGAATAATGATACTTACCAGCTTGTAATCAGTAATTTTGTAGCGGACAATGTAGTGTCCCAAAAAACCAGGAACTTCCTCTACTTGACCAGGTTCGCCTCTCCTTTCAATAGCTTCTTGCAGAGTTTTCATTGATGCTTGATAGGCATAAGGCTTTGCATCCGAACTGCTAGCCGTCGAACCTGAGTGCATTCGCCAATGATAGAGGACTTTGGGAATGTGATAAATTTTGTTAGTTTTTTCTGTAAACCTCAAAACCAAATCATAATCCTGAGCACCTTCAAAACCCGCTCTAAAACCTTCAATTTCGTTGATAATCGATCGCCTGTAAGTTCCTAAATGGCAAGTGTACATCCGAGATAAGAACGAATCAGGACACCAGTCCGGTTTAAAATACGGCCCCATGAGTCTATCATCTGCAGTCAGCTTATCTTCATCGGAATATATCATGTCCGCTTCTGGATGGCTGTTCAACATCAACGCCACTTCATACAGTGCATCTGGAGTCAGCAAGTCGTCGTGATCTAGCAGCGAAACAAACTCGCCTTCGGCCACCTCTAATGCTGAATTTGATGCGCGAGAGATGTGACCGTTTTTAGTTCTATAAACAACTTTGATTCGAGCATCTTTATCCGCATACTCTGTCAAGATTTTTTTGACTTTAGGATCAGTTGAAGCATCGTCAGCGATGCACAATTCCCAGTAAGGATAGACTTGATTCCGAACTGATTCTATCGCCTCCATCAGAAAATTTTCCGGGGTGTTGTAAACCGGTACGATGACGCTGATCAGAGGCTTATAATTCAACAATTTTACTGCTTCAGCCATCTGTCGTAACTCGGTTTCTCTGGGGCAATTCTGAGCCCGCCATCTGCTATAGGTATCTTGGCTTTGCAGTAGTCCTTCCCGCAAAACATCCAAGTCCAGAGGAAATACTTGAGGATTAAGTTCATTAGCCCTCTGGTAGTAACCTAGGGCTTCATAGATCTTATTTTGTTGGTTTAATACTCGCGCCAAATTGTAGTAGGCCCACGCAAAGTTTGGATCGATTTCAATCACTTTGCGATATGCAGTAGCCGCATCTTCAAATTTTTCTTGTCGCAACAAAGTATCCCCTAAGTTGTGATGCGACCATGCAAAACCTGGATTATGTTGAATCGACATCTGGTAACAACTTACTGCTTCATCTAGCTTGTGCTTTTGTTGATAAAGGTCTCCTAAGTTATGGTAAGTTCCAAAGTAATTCGGGTTAACTTCGATCGCTCTTTTGTATGCGACCATAGCCTCAGCAATTTTACCTTCTCCCTGAAGACTCTCGCCTAACTTGTGGTAATCCACAGCATCCGCAGGAGGCAGAACGCTCTTTTCTGCCGCCCTACTTACCCCTTTTTTTTTTAACACATCTTCCAACAGCCCAGAAATAGCCTTGTCATCAGGCCGAATCTGCAACGCCATCTGATAAAAGACGATCGCCCCATCCGGCCAACTCTGCCGCACCAAAGCATTCGCCAACTCAACATAAAGGTCAGCATCATTCGGCGCAATCTCCAGCGCCTTGTGATACAACTGCACATCCTCGGGATTCTCCAGAATCGCCTTTCGGTACAAACCCATTGACTGCTGCAAATCCCACTGCGATCGCATCCTCAAAGCATCAGCCAGCTTTTGCGAAATCCACGGCAAATCCGGCTGAATTTCGACAGCACGGCGGTAAGAAGCGATCGACTCATCCCACCGTTCCAGCTTCTCCAGAGCCGTCCCCATGTTGTAATAAGTCCACGCAAAATCAGGATTCAACTCAGCCGCGCGACGGTAAACAGCGATCGCCTCATCCCACCTTTCCATTTCTAGCAGCGCGTCGCCCAACTTGCTCTCGGACCAGAAAAAATTCGGGTCGATTTCGTTAGCCCGCCGGTACGCAACAACCGCCTCATCCCAACGTTCCAAATTCACCAGCGTTTCTGCTAGATTGTTGTGCGCCCAAAAATGGTCGGGATTCAGTTCGATCGACCTTTGGTAAGCCGAAATCGCCTCATCCCAGCGTTCTAGCTTAATCAGCGCGTCAGCCAAATAATTGTGCGACCAACTAAAATCGGGATTTAACTCAGTTGCTTTCCGGTAAGCTTCCACCGCCTCATCCCACCGTTCCAACTTCAGCAAAACATCAGCTAAATTGTTGTGAGACCAGCTAAAATCGGGATTTAGTTCGATCGCCATCCGGTAAGCATTTACAGCTTCCTCCCACCGTTCCAACTTAACCAGACACTCAGCTAAATTGTTGTGCGACCAAGAAAGTCCGGGATTATTTCTAATAGCATTGCTGTAAGCATCAACCGCCGCTTCCCACTGTTCTTGACTTCTGAGAATTTCGCCCAATTCATGATAAGCCGCCCCAGCATCTGGGTTCAACTCAACCGCGCGCCGGTAACAGTCAATACCTTGCTCTACCTTACCTTGCTCGATCAAAGTTTTAGCTAAATTCTCGTGTTCCTCAGCGGTGGCGGATTTCGGGTCGATCGCATAAGCCCGGTACAAAGCCTCAGCAGCCGCCTCAGACTTCCCTAATTGAGTTAAAAGTTTTGCAAAATTGCGGAAAGCGCCCGCGAAATCCGGCTTCAGGGCGATCGCCTTTTCGTAAGCAGAAACCGCTTGCTGCCACTGTTCCTGCTGCACGCAAATGCTGCCGTAATTAGCATAAGCTTCAGCAAAATTCGGATTAATTTCTATTGCTTTGACATAGCAACTTTTAGCTTCATCAATTTTTCCAACCGCTTGCAAGGCGTTACCCAGCATTTTGTAAAGCGGCGCTTCCGGCTTAATTTGTAGAGCTTTCTTACAAGCAGAAATTGCCTGTTCCCATTTACCCTGAGCAAAATAACCTTCTGCCAGTATTTTGTATGCTTCTGGATCTTCTGTAGTAATTCCAGCATTAACAGGTTGCTGAACTTGTTGACGCCCAAGCTGTTGTTGAAGTTGTTGCGGTATTTGTTTCAGTATTTCTTGCGGTATTTTCCGCAATATTTGCTCAGGTATTTGTTGTTGAACTTGTGGTTGTTGAATTTGTTGCGGTATTTGTTGTTGAACTTGTGGCGGCTTAGCAGCACCGTTTGTCGCCGCGGTTGCACCAGCCAAAGTTTGCTCTCCATCGCTGCCGTTTCTAGCATTAGCTGCGTTCAGTTCAATAGCTTTGCGATAATATACTGTGGCTTCTTCTAACTTGCCTTGTTTTTTGAGGGCTTCGCCAATATTTTGGTAGGCTTGCGCCAGATTAGGATTTAATTTTATAGCGCGATCGTAACAAGAAATAGCTTCGGGCAACCTTTCCTGGCGGAAAAAAGCATCGCCCATACTCAAGTGTTCCGAGGGCTTTGCTTTTTCCGGTTCCAAAGAAAATGCGCGGTACCAGCATTCCTGAGATTCTGCCCCTTTGCCAATTTGTCCGAATACTTTTGCTAAATTGCGGTATACTCCGGCGAAATTCGGTTTCAGGCCGATCGCCTTTTGATAAAATCCGATCGCCTCCTGCCATTTTTCCTGCTGCGCGCTAAGGCTGCCCAAATTGGCGTATACTTCTGCAAAATTCGGTTCTATTTCCACAGCTTTAGCGTACCAGTGCCGCGCCTCTTCCATCCTGCCTTGAGCTTGCAGCGCCTTACCCAAAGTCTTGTAAGCCGGCGCAAAATTGGGGTGCATTTTCAAAGCTTGCTCGCAGGAGGCGATCGCTTCTTCTAATTTTCCTTGGGATAAATATATTTCTCCCTGTTGGTTAAATTGAACCGCTGTTGATTCTGTATTCACTGTTGATGGCATAGGGGCGGCGGCTCCAGAGGCAGGAATTAAATAGGGTAGTCAAAACGTTTCACAATTATACTCGCGTTTGACATTAACAGTACCGGACTTGTTCCCCCGCTGATTAATTTTTTTGACGGAGGGTGCTGGCGAGGAACCGGGATTCTCGGCGGATTTTTTTGATTTGACTGCTAAATACGTACCAATCAGCTTGGTTTTTGGCTGATTTGCGCGCCCCTCGGCACCGGGCGGGTTTGGCAAACAAAAGTCAAGACTGCCGGTGCTTGCTGGTGGGATGCTTTTTTGTGAGCCCGGCAAGGGAACCGGCATCAAAAAAGATTACAAATAGCGCAAAATGTGCGATCGCACCCAAACTAACAAAGCCTTTT
>NZ_JBARVX010000586.1:0-5449 GCF_049646505.1 Microcoleus sp. | reverse complement strand
TGTTAAATCTTGTTTGGTACAGAATTTTGCCCAGCGGGAAATATTGCCCGGTAAAACTTGCCACTGACTGTACATTCCGTCATTTGCGGTTTGCGGCGGCGCGGCTTGTCGCAGTGCTTCTACGAGGGCGGAAACTTGCGCGTCGGTGACTGGTGCGGCTGCTGCTGGAAGTGCTTGCAATCCGAGGCTAATTATCAGGCTACCGAATAGTAGATTGGTTTTGGCGATCGATTTAAAATTCATTGACAATCCCCTGTTTGATTTAAACTTTGTTTCCTCAAACAAGGTTTACTATTTTGTCGGTAGAATGCCTCTGTCTTAAGTATGATTTGCCCACTTAATGCACTGTCATCGCACTTACGATAGGAATTGTCAATCAATTACGATAAAATTATGGAAGTACAACCCAGGGAAATTCGCAACTACCTGAGAGCAGATGGGACAAATCCTTTTGAAGATTGGTATAACTCGCTCCGGGATACCACAGGCAAAAATAGGATTCGGTTAAGGCTTAAGCGAGTCATGACTGGTAATCTAGGAGATTGTAAGTCCGTCGGAGAAGGAGTTTTTGAACTCAAAATTGACTTTGGCCCTGGATATCGGCTTTACTTTGGACAAGTCGGGCTAACAATTGTACTTCTGCTAATAGGTGGAGATAAGAGCACTCAAGAGCGAGATATTGGCAAAGCTATTCAATATTGGAGAGACTATGAAAGACGTGAAAGCACCAACGAGTAAGAGTTACCAAGAATTTCTGATCGAATCTCTGAGAAATGCCCAAGAAGCAGCAGGTTATATCGAGGTGACATTGACAGAAGCCAGCGATGAACCTAAATTGCTCCAAATGGTACTCAAAGACGTTGTAGATTCTCGGCTAAAGTTCAACAATTTATCAGAGTCAGCTCAACTTCAATGGGAAAAGCTTGACAAGATGTTGACCGAAAGTGCAGGTTCGGAAATCTATAGTTTGGTAGCACTGCTCGAAGCGTTAGGATTTAAACTAGAAATTACTATTGCAGATATTGAGTTGCCCGCTGACTCGGAATCAACGGAGATTGGGGAATCAGAATTATTGCCCGAACCAGCTAATGCAAGTTAAGAAGTAAATCGCGCCCTCACCCTTCCATCACAAAATCTAACAACCGATGAGCCATTTCTAACTTGCTGCAAGGTGCAATTTCTAGTTGCTTGCCGGCGGCATTAATTAATATTGCTTGATTGGTATTGCTGCCGAAACCTGCACCTATTTTGTCGATCGGGTTTGCGGCAATTACATCCAGTTTCTTCGATCGCAATTTCTCCAAAGCCGGCTTGACAATATCCCCAGTTTGTGCTGCAAACCCGACGAGTTTTTGGTGCGGCTGTTTCAATCTTCCCAACTCTGCCAAAATATCCGCTACCGGTGCTAATGGTAAACTATTCGGGAGTTGCTGCTTCGGCAATTTCTCACTGCTGTACTCAGCCGGTTTCACATCCGCAACCGCCGCCGCCATCACCGTCAAATCCGCATCGCCAAAGCATTCCAGCATCGCCTGCAGCATTTCTTGTGCACTCGTAACTGATCTCGCCCGCACCCCAGACAGCGGCAACTCGCCAGTTATACTGTGTACCAGCGTCACCGTCGCGCCGCGGTGCAGTGCGGCTTGCGCCAAAGCTATGCCCATTTTGCCCGTGGAAGGATTGCCGATAAACCGCACCGGATCGAGGTGTTCCCGCGTTCCTCCCGCAGAAATTAACACCCGCTTACCCGCTAAATCTCGATCGCCCTTACCATACAGCAGCGACTCAATCTGCGCCAAAATCTCACAAGGTTCTGCCATCCGGCCGACACCCGCGCGATCGCACGCCAGCATTCCCGCCCCCGGATTCGCAGCATGATAGCGCCGATAAGTCAACACTTCCCGCCAATTACCGGCAACCGTCGGCTGTTCCCACATATCCGTATTCATCGCCGGTGCCAGCAAAATCGGGCAACTAGAAGCCAAAACAGTATTAGTCAGCAAATTATCAGCAAAACCCCCCGCCAACTTAGCCAAAGTATTAGCCGTCAAAGGAGCGATCGCAAAAACTTCCGCCCATTCTCCCAGTTGAATGTGCAGCGGGCGGCCGTGATTTGCTTGCCAAAAATCCTTATCAGTAAAAGCAGGATGGCGGCAAAGAGTAGCAAAAGTCAAAGGCGTTACAAACTCAGCAGCAGCATCAGTAAGAATCACCTTAACTTCAGCTCCAGCTTTTGCTAAAGTTGAAACTACTTCGCAAACTTTATAAGCCGCAATCCCGCCGCTAACACCGATTAAAATTCGTCTGCCCTTCATGTCATTTTTTCATAAAAAAAAATCAAGAAAGAAGTTGAGATTAAAACAGACAACAATCTATAATTCATCTGTTCAACCCGCAACAAAAAATGCTGCTAACTTCTTCCTCAATTCCGTCGAAATTTTTGAGCTAGATTTTTAAGCCTATGCTTCGTCGTAGGCTTCCATATCCAGAAGGTGGAGATAAGGTTCAACCAGCTCCGGCCGCTGAAAAGCCAGCGATCGCAACAAATGCCAATCATTCAATCCCTCAAAAGGATCGGTATAATCGTCAACCTCCAAACGGACAGCCAATTCTGCCACGTCTTCAGAAGTAAGTAAAGCAATATCGCGCGATGCTTTGGTTAAAGTTTTCATGTTTTTTACCCCTGCCCTAGACTTCCGCCATACTATATCCTAAGCCTTTAATCAGATTTCGACACACTTTCTACAACAAAACTTCGCATTACATCTACAACTTCCGGCAGAATCTCGTGTCCCATGTTAAATTCTCGGTAAAGCACAGCAGCTCCCCAAGCAGTCAAACTGTCGCGCGATCGCACCGCAGCACTAATCGGCACAATAGTATCTCGAGTACCGTGCGCGATTAAAACAGGCGGCAAAGCACTCCCCGCAGCCGGCGAAATCGACGAATGCAAATAACCGCTCAGACAAATTAAACCCGCTACGGGCAAAGTCAATCCCACATCCAGAGTCATCGCTCCGCCTTGAGAAAAGCCCCCTAAAATCGTGCCAGACAAAGGCACCCCCGTGCTGCTTTCCAAAGAAAGCAAAAATTCCCTCAGCAATTGCCGGCTTTCTACCAATCCCCGAGCATCTTTGCTTTGAAGGTCATACCACGCTTTGCCCCCCGTTACTTGGGGATGGGGAAACGGAGCATCGGGAAACACAAACTGATAATCCGGCAAATTGAAAGCCGGCGCTAAGGCCGCCAAATCCCGAGCATTAGCACCCCACCCGTGCAAAGCGACAATTAAAGCGACTGGTTTGCCAGTTGTTGGCGGAATGCTAATAAATTGTAAAGACATTGTAATTAGTAATTGGTAATCTGGCCTGATGAAAATTATAAATTGTGGTGGCGGATCTAACCCAAGATATTTGGGCGTTACTGAATTGAAGTATGAGATTTCAAAACTCGACATCTCAAGCTCTTACTCTCTGCGAGGAGATCGTTTCTGTCTAAGTAGAATTTACAGTCAAATTCAGCAATACCAAAAACTGAATGGTTGAGTGTTAACTGTTGACTCGATTTTATTATTCCGATGCAACCGGAAACGATCTGACAAATTAAGACTGGCGCTGCATTTGTCAATTAGTAAGAATTACTCAAAAAAACTGCTTCTAACAAAAGTTGAAAATTCGCTATTTGGGCGTGAGCGGGGATAAATACGGCGATCTGCTCGATCGCCCAAATCTCAGTTTCCCACCCTGATTTGACTAAAAAATGAGTACAATTGCTGATTGACAAATACTTCTTCAGTTTGATTTTTTAGCAAAATCAAAGACGCGCGAAGGTGGACAGCACTCAAACAAAAAAATTATGTTTACAAATAATGATAGGTTTCCGGGAAAAAGCGGGAGAGCGAGACAATTACCCAATTACAAATTCCCCGCGAGCAATTACCAACCACTAATGACTGAGCAGGTGAATGGCAAAATATACAGGTATGGCTTGAGAGCAAAATGCAGCAAAACGAAGCAGTGACAAGAGTTGGGGGAACTTAACATTTTGTAGCATTTTGCGGTTGATTTGCGGCTGCTTACTCAATTAAAAAAAGCTATAACTTTGGAGAGGTACAGAGCCAACTTAAATTGGCTATCACTGTAAAAAAGGATTTAAGAGGCAGCAAATTATGAAAATCGCACAAACTGCTCTAAGAGATACAGTTCACCAATTAGCTGAGGAAGCATTTCACCTGAAGTTGATTTCTGGGTACGGCGACGGTCAAAACAGCAACGAATATCAGATTGTCTGGAACGGCAAACCGAGACACTTGCCTTTAGAACGGGCGCGTACAGTGTTGAGCAATTTGATCGAGCGATCGCACTAACTGCCGGTCGGACTCATTTAGGACTTGCGCTCATCAGCCCAGTTTCTCGGAGAAACCAACACCAGCACCGGCAAAAAATCGCATTTGAAAGCGGGTCGATCCGCGCCCCCGCGCCCGTCAGTCCTGTAATGTCAACTCATTTTTTGACCCTCCTTTGCCAAGAGGGGTTAGTTTTTTTCGATAGAAAAGTCGGAGGGCGATCGCATTTGTAATTCTTTGACAATCCTCGGCAGTCAGGCACGAGGATTGTCAGCGCTTGATGTCATGTCATCGGAGAACGATCGCCCTAAGCCTTGTTCTGATATCGTTTCCGGTTGCATCGGAACAATAAAATCGAGTCAACTCTCAACAATTCCCCAGGAGTGCAACCGGAATTGATATTACAGGTAATTTCCCGGACATAATATCGCGGAAATATCATGGTTAAAAAACCCAGTTTTTGCGTCCGAGACACCAATAAAGAGAAGAGGATTTGACCTCTTCTTTTATTGCTGAGGTTTCTGGTTTAAGCACTTTTCTGTTGGTCAAAAAACGAATTCTGCCCTTGTTCAGTCGATATTAAATTCCAGCCTTGAGTTTGCAGCTTCTGAAAAGTTGCCCATCCCTTAGAGCCGTCCGGTTCCCGGTAGTCCGATGCAGCAAACTGCGGAAAAGCTGTATAAGGCCGCCACGCTTGACGCACTTCAGTCCGCAAGTGCAATATCTTTTCTCCATTGCCTCCCAATCTCGGCAACCAACACATTTGTTTTAGCATTTTTAACACTCCAGAGTTTTACAGTAACGGTAATTTGCCAACATCGCCAATTAAACTTTTAGAACCCTAAAGCCACTGCTCGGAATATCTAACAGGTAACAGGGACGGATGAGATTTTCACCGATTACCAATTACTGAGGTAGCAGCAGTCGTCAAAGTTGAGTTGGGTTCTGCAAAGTTTCCCAGTCAAAAACTAGAAAACTAATACTGCCAAGGTATAAGCAAAAACAATCATCAGAAAAATGGGTTTGAAACCCCGTCCTTCTAGGACGGCTTTACATTAATTTAAATCCCCTTGCGGGGGAGAGGGGTATGGTTGCCCCTCTGTG
>NZ_JBARVX010000585.1:0-5612 GCF_049646505.1 Microcoleus sp. | reverse complement strand
AGTTAACAGTTAACAGTTAACAGTTAACAGTTGCACTAATCTTGAACGTATTCTCGATCGCTCAACAATGCAAGTTCTGCCCGCACAAATTCCCGTCCCAGATAAGCCGCGTGATCTAACATTGTCAGCGGGCTGGGGCGGGTTTCTTCTAAAATTTTGACGCAAAGTTCTTTGGCGGTTCTGCCGCTAAAAAGTGTGCACTGGGTGCGTTCTACCTTGCCGCGGGCGGGGATCGGTTTGCCGGTTTCGGGATCGACAGCCAGGCCGCGATCGTCGATGATGTTGGTGAAGTGTTTGGCGCAAATTAAGCCGGTTTCGCGATCGAGATAGATGATGAAGTAGCCACCCGGATCGAGGTCGATGTGGCGTTTGGAGAGGTTGTCATCGATGGCGGTGAGGTTTTCCAAGGTTTGACTCATGGTTGGTGAAATGAAGTAAACAGTAGCTATATTTTTTTGCTATTCCTAGTTTAGTGGGCTGCGGGACAAGTTTGGGAATTTTTGGGCGATATTATAGATGATATCTGCAGGCACGGTAATTTCCTGTTCGTCGCCTGGTTTTTGTTTGAATGAGTATTATTAACCGCAGAGAGCGCAGAGAACGCAGAGTGAAAGAAGAAAGAGAAACAAAATCTGTTATTATTGGGTTGAGCAAGATTTAGCATTAAATTATAGATGAAATTTATAGATTTGTTTTCGGGAATAGGAGGTTTCAGACAAGGTTTTGAAAAACAGGGCTTTGAATGCGTTTTTTCCTGCGAAATTAATAGCAAATGCCGAGAAGTTTACGCAGAAAATTTCGGCGAAGTGCCTTTTGCCGACATCAGTAACATCCATCCCGCCGAATTAGTAGACTTTGATGTTTTAGTCGCAGGTTTTCCGTGCCAACCTTTTAGTATCTGCGGCAAAAAACTCGGTTTTGAAGATACTAGAGGGACGCTATTTTTCGATATTTGTAAAATCATCAAAGTCAAACAACCTCAAGTAGTTGTTCTGGAAAATGTCAAGCACTTAATCCATCACGACAAGGGAAATACCTTAAAAGTAATTATTGCGAGTCTGGAAGATTTGGGCTACAGCGTGAATTATAAAATGCTGAATGCTAAAGACTTTGGCATTCCCCAACACCGCGAAAGAATATTTATTATTGCAACTAAAGGTAAACCCTTCAATTTTTCATTCCTAAAAAGCAAGTTTCCGCCCAAACTCAGGGATTTTCTAGACGAGACGGGGGATTTTGAAATATTGGATAAATCAGAGTATACTTTAATTGATTATCCGAAACAGCAAGATTCGGGACTTGTGTTTGTAGGTTACAGAAATAAAGGTACTTGGAAAACTGGCGTGAGGCCGAATACAGAACATTTGTCGAGAGTGCACAGACAGCCGAATCGCATTTATTCGGTGGATGGCGTGCATCCGACAATTCCTTCGCAAGAAACATCGGGCAGGTTTTTTGTCTATTTTCCCGATCGAGATTTGGTGAGAAAGTTGACGCTGAAGGAATGTTACCGTCTCATGGGTTTTCCTGAAGCTTTTAAGAGTTATCCCGGTGCGGGGGAGAGTTACAAGCAAATTGGGAATTCGGTTTGCGTGCCGGTGGTGGAGGCGATCGCCCAAGAAATATTAATCGGCGGTTGAAACTCCTTCTATACGAAGTCAGGATGATTCGCGGACTAAGGAATAATAGCACTTGACATGATATAATATCACTTACAAATTCAATTTACACAAACTTTAAAATAGGATTGTTCACCCATGCAACTAGAAGACTATTTCGACTTTCAGCGGCCCGATGATATTCGCGTAAAAGGAACGAGAATCGGCATTGAAACCATTCTATATGATTTCATCCATCGCGCTCGCACTCCCGAACAAATTGCTCAAACTTATCCATCTCTAAACTTGGAACAAGTTTATGCTACTATCCTTTACTACCTGCACAACAAAGAGGCGGTTAGTAACTACATTGCTGATTGGTTGGAGTGGAGCCACCAGCAACTTAAAGCACAGCAACTTAATCCTCCACCTGGTATTGCCAGACTGCAAAAATTGAGAGCGGAACAAAAAGCTAAACAAATCACAAATGAGTCTGAATTATCTGTTAGATGAAAATGTAGATCCTAGTTATAAAGCTGAAATGCTGACACGCAATCCCGATTTGATAATTTGGTGCGTGGGCGAACCCGAAGCTCCGAGTCGAGGAACTTTAGATCCAGAAATTCTTAAATGGTGCGAGGAATATAACTTTATATTGGTAACGAACAATCGTAAATCGATGCCCGTGCATTTGACAGATCATTTAGCTGAGGGTTGTCATATTCCGGGGATTTTTCTCCTCAATGCAAAGTTAAGTATCGGACAAAATATTCGGCAATTGATTTTTATTGCTGAGGCATCTTTTGATGCTGAATATCAGGATCAAATAGTTCATTTGCGAGAAATTGTTTGAATAAATTTGTCAAGGGCGATCGCCAATTCGATCCTAACACAGCCTAATCATCTGCAATAATGACACGGCAGCAATAAGCAATAATACCAATTTCATAAAGTAGCGCTAGATATTACCCCCCCAACCCCCCCTTATTAAGGGGGGGCTAAGAATTCATCCATAGCACATATGAAAGAAAAATGGTATAAGGACACCGCACTGTGTCCCTACTACTACTACAAACAAGTATTACGCTGGAACTTGAACTTTTTCACTCCCCGAAAGCTCAAACGCCGCGTGAATTGCCTTCAAAGCTGTGACACCCTGGGCCTCATCCACAACGCAACTAATCTTAATCTCAGAAGTCGCAATCATTTGAATGTTGATTTTGTGCTGAGAAAGCGCTTCAAACATCTTAGCCGCAACTCCCGGATGCGCTACCATCCCGGAACCGACAACGCTAACTTTGGCGATTTCTGTATCGACTGCTACTTCCCCCCAGCCGAATTCTACTGCTGATTTTTCTAGGACTGTTTTAGCTGCTTCTGCGTCAATTTGTGCTACAGTAAATGCAATGTCGCGCGTTAATATGCCGTCGATATTGTGACACCGCTGCGATTGAATGATCGTGTCTACGCTAATATTTTCTTCGGCTAAAAGTCGGAACATTTTTGCTGCTACTCCGGGTCGATCGGGCAATTGGCGAATTGCCAGACGCGCTTGATTGAGATCCAAGGCTACAGCCCTCACAGCGGGCGGTTTATGCGACGCACAACGCAGCCCGACAGGGGAGTTGGCGACATCAAATGCTTTGCAAAGTTCGGCAACTGCCCGATCGCACTCTGCAGCATCGATCGTACAACTAACCTTCACCTCGGAAGTCGAAATCATCTGAATATTAATCCCCGCATCCGCCAAAGTATTAAACATCTGGGCCGCTACCCTCGGACGGCCGATCATTCCCGCACCCGCAATGCTAACTTTAGCTATGGGTCGTTCTTCTGCTTTCACTTCCGGTTCCCCCAATTCTGGGCGCGAATTCTTACCGAGGGAGGGCACGATCGCATCTGCAACCGCCACAGCTTGATTGAGGGAATTTCGCCTCACCGTAAAGGCGATATCGTTAGTATTTCCTTCGTGAATTGACTGAATAATTAAGTCTACATCGAGGTTTTGCTGCGCGATCGCCCCAAACAACCGCGCTGCTACTCCAGGGCGATCGGGCAAACGCAACAGCGACACCCCCGCCTGATCCAAGTCAAATTCCACCGCATCCACCGCTTTTGCGAGCTCCAAGCCCTCCAAAGGCCTGGGCGGTGGGGGTTGGGACACTACCCGCGTACCGGGAGCGTCACTCCAGCTAGAAAGCACCACCAGCGGCACGCCGTAATTCTTGGCAATTTCTACGGCGCGCGGGTGCAGGACTTTTGCGCCCAAACTCGCCAATTCCAGCATTTCGTCGCAGGTGATTTCGTCCATCAATTGCGCGTCGGCTACCAAGCGCGGATCTGTAGTTAGAATTCCGGGCACGTCAGTATAAATTTCGCATTTGTCTGCCTGCAGCGCTGCGGCGATGGCTACTGCTGTGGTGTCGGAACCGCCTCTACCCAAAGTAGTAATTTCCAATTCTGCGGCGTTAGCGATGCCTTGGAAACCTGCGACGACTACGACTTTACCGCTATTTAACTGGGTTTGGAGCCTGTTAGGGTCGATTCGCAAAATCCGGGCGCGGGTGTGGGCGGCTTCGGTGACAATGCCGACTTGGGCTCCGGTAAGGGAAATTGCGGGCTGTCCCATTTCTTGCAATGCCATGCTCAAAAGGGCGATCGATACTTGTTCCCCAGTCGAGAGCAACATATCCATTTCCCGCTTGCTGGGATTTGCGGAAATTTCCTTCGCCAGTTTCACTAAACCGTCAGTCGTTTTTCCCATCGCCGAAAGTACGACAACTAGGGAGTTTCCCAGCTTTACTGTTTTGACTACTCGTCGCGCTACTTCCAAAATGCGATCGACTGTACCAACCGATGTTCCGCCATATTTCTGAACAATTAGTGCCATAGGACTTTACACAAAAGTGATGCAATACTTTACTCTTAACCAATTAATACACGCAAACTCTGGATTATAGCGGATGTTGATCTTGTTTGTGAGGCTGGTGGTCGATCGGGCTTTTTGCAGCAGTCGGACTTATGCACTCTCAATCAAGAAACCGGGTTTTTTACGAGAGCGATCGTTTTGGGCGAGTATTCGGGCATAGGAAGCTCTAAGTTTCAATCCCTAGTAGGGAGTGGAGTTGATTGCGGCTTAAATTCTTGCATTGTTCAGTAATTCCTTCTAAAGTTTCAATCCCTAGTAGGGAGTGGAGTTGATTGCGGCTAATATTTGATTCTTGTGTCCAAAATTCTCGAAAAGTTTCAATCCCTAGTAGGGAGTGGAGTTGATTGCGGCCGAGCCAAATCAATCGAGTTAATGATTGATACGAAGTTTCAATCCCTAGTAGGGAGTGGAGTTGATTGCGGCTTCCATAAAATGCTCGATAGCATCTAATTGGCTTGTAGTTTCAATCCCTAGTAGGGAGTGGAGTTGATTGCGGCTCGGCGGGCCGGCTGATTACTTCGTTGATTTTAAGTTTCAATCCCTAGTAGGGAGTGGAGTTGATTGCGGCTGCAAAATACCGTGAGTTAAACAAACAGCTTGTCAATGTTTCAATCCCTAGTAGGGAGTGGAGTTGATTGCGGCTTTGGTCGCCGCGTTGAAGCTTTACTGTTAAGTCAAATTGTTTCAATCCCTAGTAGGGAGTGGAGTTGATTGCGGCGGATTGACTGGAAAGATGGAAGCCATCAAGTTGGGTTTCAATCCCTAGTAGGGAGTGGAGTTGATTGCGGCTCATGCTCAAAAAGTTCTCCAGTTCCATTTCCCCGTTTCAATCCCTAGTAGGGAGTGGAGTTGATTGCGGCGAAGATGCCATTTTGTCTTACATCCAGCACCGCGTTTCAATCCCTAGTAGGGAGTGGAGTTGATTGCGGCGAAGTTCCTTTGGGTGCAGTGGTTGCAATTGCCGATTTGTTTCAATCCCTAGTAGGGAGTGGAGTTGATTGCGGCCCTTTCGGTCTCTGTATACGGCAAGGAGTGTTGTTGAGTTTCAATCCCTAGTCGGGAGTGGATTTGATTGCGGCAAATTT
>NZ_JBARVX010000584.1:0-21835 GCF_049646505.1 Microcoleus sp. | reverse complement strand
GAAAGCCGTGAACTTGAGAACGTAAGCGCCGTTAGCCAAAACAGTCGGGTCAAAAGTCGCAACCGTTCCGTTGCTGACAGCAGCAGTTCCCCGATAAACTTCCTGGAACTTGTTGCTGCCGACGGGGGCGATTTCTAATGTATAGTATGCCAAATTGCTGTCGGCGATCGTGCCAACAATATTGACAGGCGCGGTAATGTCTGCATCATCTTGCAAGTTGATGGTGAGGGTTGGGGCGTTAATGTCAGTGGGGTCGATCGCACTTACAGTTTGAGACGCTTGATCGCACCTTTAATAAAAAATATTTCGATTCAGCAGCCAGCGAGCGAGCGCACTTTTGACGAGCTAGCAATTTAAGCAGAGCAATCGTGCGCTGCTCGATCGCCCATAATCAGAATGGGCGATCGAGCAGCGATTTTCGAGAGTGCAGCGGTCACCGAACCAAGGATTTTTTATCTGCTGGTGGCTGCACCAAAATCAATAATTGACTAATCAATTAAATTCAATTTTTCCTCGTAACCTTGCATGATTTTCTGCAAAACATTTTTTAGCAGCTTAAAGTCAGAATCTTCTAAGGAAAAAGTAATTGAAATTTCGTTATACCCTCTCAAGAAAGTTGAAGAATCAAAACGAATATTGAAGCTGTTACGACTAAGACTAATTGAATCGATCGATCCATTCATTCCAGAACACTGATCGTCGAGTTCAATGTAAATACTTTCTGTGTCAGGGAGAGTTTCTTTTATGTAATCTTCATCTCGTTCTATGATAAAATAATGTTCGCCCTCTTCTCCATCCGAAAAACCAATCCGAAGACTAGAATCACTAGCTTCAAAATCGCAACCAAAAAACTCAAGCATCATAAGTTTACTCTGGAACTTCATTTAGGTGGTAATTATATGATTGTACAATGATTTTCAGTCTTTGTTAACTTGACAATTAAAATTATACATTTTTTTACTTGTTTACCCATTTATTCTATTTTTTGACCACGGACGAGCCTCCTATTGACATCAGCAAGTATGCCGAACATATCCAGCACACTCGTGCACTATTGAACCCACAAATATAATATCTTTGTAGATTAAAAATCTTAACTCTCTTGTTTAAGTGAGTCAATAGACGATTAATCAATTTTTTTTCTACAAAACTTGACATTCTACAAAACTTGACATAGATTGTTTGCTGTCTAGTTTTAGATTGTCCCCAAAGTGACAAAAGCGTCTGAAGAAGGCGAACACTTCTCAATGGATGTAAAGAAATATTAATGTTTTTAAAAGAGTGATTATTCTATTCTTCTCCCACCTTGAATTATCATAGATTTGGTAGAGTCCTCAGCAGTAACTATAATCCTCAGTTGGGGATACGTTTCGCTTAACTGCTTTAGCACACCTGCTTCTTTATCTGACGCTAATCCTGATTTGCATGTACTACATGGCATTGTCTCAATGTGCATATATATAGTTTTTCCAACTAAATCATCATCAGTTAGATTGGAGGAGCGAATAGTGTTAACAATTTCATTACCAAGTTCTTCTTCAGCATGGTTTCGACCTTTAGCCACTTTTGCTGGGGATGTTATTTCACCTCTTGTAACTTCTCCAAGATTTATATGTGCATCAGGTGATGCTCCTCCAAAAACTTTAGTTTCAAGACCTGGTATATCGGTCACAGCTACACCTACTGTTCCGCCTACCACTTGTGGCTTACCTTTTTTATTTATAATAGTAAGTCTCTCAACTCCTGTTCGAGTTCGCAAATCTTGAACTTCTGCACTTAATCTCCTACTAATTTCAAGATTACCAAAATTACTCCCCAACCCCTTGACGTTGACCTTATACTTAATATTAAACCAAGTAAGGGCTGGTAAAAAAGGAAGAATATCCCACCAAGTAGCTTGACCTTTGGCAACATTAATTACACTTTGAGCCATGCCAAGCCCAGCACCAAATAAATCGTAACCCAACGCAGCTCTTGGCAACCAACTCGCCGTACTGAATTCAGCAAATGTAGTACCACCAGCACCAATCCACATACTAGCAATCGCCCCACCAAGCCGACCCAAGTTAAAGAAAATTCCCTTGTGATTATTTGTAGCTGTTTCTCCATATACTGATTGCCGAAGATGCGAACTAATTCCAAAGGTCAAAGCATCTGTTAAACCAGCAAAAAACTGATCGTACTTAGCAACAGCATCCCAAACGCTTCCTCCCCCAGCCACCGTTCCCACAGCACTCCCAGTCGTATAACTCAACCCAGCCAACACAGAATACCCTGCCATAGTTCCCAACAACTCTCCAATTGAGAAATACCCGCTAGGGTCAGTATTAACAACCGGATTAGCATGAGCGTACTGATAATCGTGCAAACTCATCGGGTCATCCAGCGTCCCCTCATAAGCATCAGCCGAAACAAACCTCCCCACCAACGGGTCGTAATACCGCGCCCGCAAATAATCCAAACCCGTCTCCTTATCCCGCTGTTCCCCAGCAAACAAATAAGCATTATTAGCACCGCCAGTCGATGCAATTAAATTGCCATAAGCATCATATGTATAGATATTGCTAACCTGTCCTGAACCATTAGTCAGCAACCGAGTAGAACCCAACCCATCCGAGTGATAAAACTCCGGCTGCATTCCTGAAACGCGACCCAACAAATCAAGTCCGTAGACATAAGAACCCTTAGCATTCCCAAGAGCATCGTACTCCTCCAAAACTTGATCGTAAGGCTGCAATTCATCAATCAAATACCGAGTCTCCACCCCATCAACAACCTTACCAACCCTAATTCCCTGCGCGTTATATTGATACCCAACATTCCGAGTAACCCCACCCTCAGTAACCGTCACCCCCACCAACCGATTCTCGCCATCATTCTCCCACCGATAAACAGTAGAATTGCTTCCAGTCACCTCCGAAATCAAATTCCCATTACTATCGTAAGAATAAATAGTGGCAACACCATTAGTTGTAGACGTAGATAGCTGATTCAAACCGTTGTAAGTATAAGTAGTTACCCCACTCACAGAATCAGTCTTACTCAACCGATTCCCCACAGCATCGTAAGTGTAACTAACAACCCGATTGTTCCCACTAGGGTCATTAGTAATCTTCTCCTCCAACAACCGATTCAAATCATCATACTTGTACTCAACCTTACGACCGCTACTTTCCAATACCTCCCTGCGGTTGCCAACAGCATCTACTGCATAATCGTAACTAGAAACAACCTGCAACTCCAGCTTCGTCACCGGGTCAACCTTAACAGTCTTCACCAAATCCAAACGACCCAAACTATCGTAGATACGAGTCTCAACTAAATTGTTCGGATACAAAGTTTTCCAGAGATTCCCCAGAGAATCGTAATCATACATCACCGTCCCCATATCCGGCGTACTAACCGTCTTCAAACGCCCCTCAGAATCATAGGTATAGCCAGTCGTGCGAGTCGGAGTCTTAACCTCACTAACTTGCCCGGATTCATACTTATATTCAATCGAATTCCCGCTAGCAAGATAAGGACCCACCGGGTCTTTTCGAGAAATTACCTGCCCCAAACTGTCATACTTGTAAACAGTCGCGCCCCGACTGTCAGTAATTGTTTCTTCCAACCCATTTGTAGCGTAAGTAACGCTAACAGTTGCACCGCTAACATTCTGATACTGCTTAGCAACAACTTGATTTTGGTCGTTGTAAGTATACTTAACCGTCTTGTTATTAAAATCCGTAATCGTGACAGTGTTAGCCACATCATCGTAAACAAAAGTAGAACGCTTATTGTCCGGTCGAATTACAGCCTTGCGGCGACCTTTCTCATCGTATTCGTAAGCCGTTACCTGACCCAAAGCATCTTTAACACTTGTCAAATTGCCCGCACTATCGTAACCGTATTCAGTACGCTTTTTCAAAGCATCAACAACAGCCTTGAGTTGTCCGTTAGCATCGTATTCAAACTTAGTAGTTTTGCCATTCGGGTCAGTTGTTGCTGTAACCTGACCTTTACTATCATAAGTAGTAGTAGTCGAAGTTCCCCCAGCAAAAACAGTTTCAGTCTTGCGATTTCCAACTGTATCGTAGGTATAGGTGATGTAATTGGTAGCATCAAAACGAGTGAGACTGACGCGGCCTGCTGTATCGTATTCGTACTCGGTACGGTTGCCATCAACATCGATTTCGGCTTTGACTTGCCCGTTCTTGTAGTATTCGGTTTTATTACGGGAATTGCCGACTATATAAGCAGGCGTAGTGTCGGGATAAACAACATTTGTCCAGTCAATCAATTGAGGAGTTTGACCCGGAGAAATAGCGTTCAGCAATTGCTGTACTTGATTGGGTGTTTCTCCTGGATAAATAGTTTCAGTCAGCCGTCCCGCGTCGTCGTATTTGTAGTGAGTAACTCGTCCGTCACCGTCGATAGTAGCCCTTTGGCGGCCACCTTTATCGTAAACAGTAATCGTTCTGGGATTGTCGGAGTTGGTGAGAGTATCGTCAGGATAAATGGTTTCGACTAATTTACCTTGGGAGTTGTAGCGGTATTCGGTACGGCGATTCCCATCAATGCTGGCACTTTGGCGGCCATTGCTGTCGTATTCGTAAGTTGTAGTACCCCCAGATTGGGTAATTGACTTAATTTTTCCTTCTTTGTCGTAAGTCCATTCTGTTACTAATTCTTTCTCTCCAGTGGGAGTTGCTACTTTCATTGTTTCCCGCAGCATATTCCCGTTGCTGTCGTAGGTGTAGGTAGCTTTGTTACCGGATGCGTCTTCTAAGTTAGTTACGTTACCTCCACCATCGTACTGAAAGCGGGTGATGTTATTAGCAGCATCGGTGAGGCTTAGAATATTTCCCCTCATATCATAACTATGCTTAGTAACATTCCCCTTGGCATCCTTAGTCGTCAGCAAATTGCCACTCGGAGAATAAGTATAACTCGCAGCATTCCCCAACGCATCAGTCTCAGTCAAAACCTGTCCCCGACTGTTATAAGTCCACCGCGAAACGTTCTCTAACGCATCTTTCTCAGTTAATTTATTCCCCTTCGCATCGTAAGTCCACTCAGTAGTTGCCCTCGCTTCAACCGGATTGCCAGCAGCATTTAATTCGCTAGTAATTACACTTTCAGTCAAAACGTTGTTGTCGGTGTCGTAAGTCCTATCAACCCTCTTCCCTAACGGGTCAATCTCAGTTAAAACATTCCCGCGACTGTCGTAAACGTAAGTCGTTTCCTTACCAAAAACATCCTTAACCTTCTGAATCGAATTATTCGGATCGTAAATCAATTCCACCGCCGACCCATTCGCATCCACCATCTGCTTCAAACGCCCGGATTCGTCATACTCAGTCTTGACTCCACTCCGTCCCAACGAATCAATAACCTCAGTCAAAAAGTGCGGTCTGTCCTCATCTTCATACTCAAACCGAGTTGCATTATTCTCCCTATCCTTAACAGCAACCAAATCCCCTTTCCCATCGTATTCGTACTTAACCTTCTTCCCATCCGGGTCAACAACACCGACAATCCTCCCAGCAACATCCCTCTCAAAACTCACCGACTTACCCGTACTGCTAGCAATCCCCGCATCGCTAAAAGTCAGCTTATTCCCATTCGCATCAGTAGCAGTCAGCAAATCCCCAGACTTCGCATCAATCTCGTAAACCAATCCCTCTTGGGTAGTCAACACATAAACACTACCAAAAGCCGGATTTTCAGGATTGAAGGGCTGCCCGTTGACTCCGTAATACTCGCCGTACTCATTCCGTATCAAATTCGCATCCTTAACAGTCAGAGTCACCGTCGAACCCTTTTGAGACTCAAAAGCCGGCTTGTACATCGCAGCCCCCGGCCCAGCAGCCCCCAAATACTGATTCAAATGACTCGGAGTCGGCTTAAAAGTAAAGGTTTCCCGCTTGCCTCCGGGTAGGGTGATGAATACCTTAGTCTTGCTATCAAATGCTACGGTATTGATGCCCAACTCCTCGTAAATCGGGTCAGCTTTCAGCGAAGTCTTCAAATCAGTATCCCGGAACTCCATCCGCCAGCCGTAACCGAAATCATCGCTATTATTCGCATTCAAAGAATCGTAAGTCCGAGTCACGTTAATCGGAATTCCCGCCACCGGAACCGTCAAATCAGTAAACGATAAGCGGAAATTCCCCAATTTCAAATCGCCCGCAACATTCACCGTTCTTTCAGTAGTCGAACCGTTACCGTTAGTATCGAAAGCCGTGAACTTGAGAACGTAAGCGCCGTTAGCCAAAACAGTCGGGTCAAAAGTCGCAACCGTTCCGTTGCTGACAGCAGCAGTTCCCCGATAAACCTCCTTAAATCCTCCGCCATCGCCCGGAATTTGCCCGCCACCAACTGGCGCTACTTCCAATGTATAGTATGCCAAACTGCTGTCAGAAATCGTGCCAGTTATATTGAATGGCGCGGTGATTTCTGCATCATCTTCCAGGGCGATATTTATAACAGGCGCGTTGACATCGGTGGGGTCAATTGCTGCTACTTCTTGAGTCGCATTCCCCACATTACCAGCCGCATCTTTAGCAGTGGCAATTGCGATGATTGGATTTGAATTATTTAACTTGACAGTTGCCTTGCCTTGTGCATCTATGACAACCGGAGTGCCGTTAATAGTTAAGCCCAAAGACTCGACTTTGACATTATCTACAGCATTGACTGTAAACGTAACCGACTCGCCAACATTAGCCGCATTCTTGCTGGCAATTAAGTTTACTTTCGGGGCGACAGTATCGGCAACAACGCTTAAATTGTAGGAGACAGTAACAATCTTGCCAAAGGTATCGGTGATGGCAATTTCGACTGGTTTAACCGTACCGACATCACTTGATTTAGGAACCCAACTAATGCGGCCGAATTCATCAACACTCATGCCAGTTGGAGATTGTACCAAAGTGTAAGTCAGCAAATCTCCTTCAGCATCACTGGCTTTCAAATCGTAGCGGTAAGTAGCGCCCGTTGCTACAGATTGCTGTGCGGGCACGGTAGGAATAACTGGTGCCGAATTCGCCCTCGCAGTTAATGTAAAACCTTGGGCCGCCCCCAAGCCGCCGGCATCGAGGACGCCCACTACGATTTGATGGTTGCCCGCAGTCGGATTGTCCCAAGTCAGCAATCCAGTAGTCGGGTTTATTGCTACGGATGTCGGGGCTTGCAGCAATTGATAGGTCAAACTGCCGCCGTCGGGGTCGGTCGCCCTTACTTGATAGCTGTACTGACTCCCCAAAGATGCTGCAAATAGTGGAGTCGAAACTACAGCCGGAGGTTGGTTGATGGCGGCAGTTCCTACCTGTATGGCAAACTTCTGATTTCCCGCGCCTCCTTGGGCGTCAGTTGCGAAAACTTCTACTTCGTAAGTACCGACAGCATTGGCACCCGGAGTCCATTCAATTAAACCGGTGCGGCCGTCAATCTTCATACCCTCCGGTTTGGTTCCCAAACTGTAGCGCAGGGCATCGTTTTCCGGGTCAGTTCCCAATACCTGATATTTGTAAGTTTGGTTCGTCCCGGCAACCGTCACCGGCACCGAAACAACGGCCGGTGGCGTGTTAATCCCCGTTACCTTTAAACTAAACTCCTGCCCGGTATAGGAACCCAGGGCATCAGTCGCCCGCACCGCCACGGTATGTTCCCCAATTTGGTCGGGAGTAGGCTGCCAACTCAACCCCCCAGTTTTCGGGTCGATTACCATACCCTTGGGGGCGCTGTCAAGACTCCAGAACGTCGGGTCGCCGTCGGGGTCGGTAGCGGCGAGCCCGTAGCGGTAAACTTTTTCTAAATTAGTTACCGTATCCGGTACCGAAGTAATGGCGGGCGGGCGGTTGGTGTTGGAATTCGAGACAGAAACAGTCCAAGATTGGGTGTCTGTGCCGCCTTGCCCATCGCTAACCGATACCGACACTGCGATGGGGCCGGTTTGGGCAGCAGTCGGAATCCAAGAAACCAAACCCGACGCATCAACAGTCATCCCCACCGGCTTTGCAACCAAAGTAAAGGCTATCGGATTGCCGTCGGGGTCGGTTGCAGCGAGTTGGTAGAAATAACCGCTGCCGGTGCGGGCTGAAGTGCGGGGGGTGGAAGTAATGTCGGGCGGGCGGTTGGGGATTGCCTCGATTACCTGCAACGGCACTTCCAGCTTGGATTCTGAGCCTTTGCCGTCGCTGGCAACAACCGTGAAAGCCCTCGCGCCCAACTGCGCCGCTGTCGGCGTCCAAGTTACCAAGCCGGTAGTTGGGTTGATGGAGACGCCAGCAGGCGCGCCCGGTTTCAGCGCGTAAGTAATGGTATCGCCGTCGGCATCGTTTGTAATTGCCCGGTACTCGAACCGCTTGCCGACTTGGGGTTGCAAGTCCGACGGCGGTGTGGAAGCAAACAGCGGGGGATTGTTGGGCGGCACCAGTTCCACTTCAACGTACTGCAAAGTTTGGCCGCCCTTGCCGTCAGTCGCCCGCAGGACGACATTGAACTTCACCGCAGTCGGTGCCGCCTCTGGGCGACCGAAAGCAATCAAGCGATCGCGCGTCGCCCGCAGTTCTTTATAATATTCTTCGACCTGGGCTGCCGTCGGAGTCCAAACTACGGTGCCGTTTTTCGGGTCAACGCTCATCCCAGGGGGACTCAGCACCAAACTGTAAGTTAACTCATCCGCATCCGGGTCGGAAGCCAAAGCCCTGTAAACCAAGGGTTCTCCAGCTTTTAGCCCGAAGGGAGGCGCTACTGTCAAGAAGGTGGGGTCGGAGTTGGGCGGTTCTTCGGCTTTGTGGACGCCGAACAGGTGGGTAAAAGTTTGTCCCGCAGCGGTGACGGTATCTGTGAAAACCGAGGTACTAGGGGCAGTCTGCACGTAACCGCTGGGCGCTACAGCCCGCACTTTGTAAGTACCGGCTACTAAGTTGTCAAAGGTAAACTGATAGTTGGTTTGACCCAGACTCGACTCAGAATCGTTCTTTTTGGTCAACTGCTTCGGTTCGTCCGGGTCTAGTATGCCGTTGTTGTTAACATCCAGGTAGACCGGCACGTTTTCCATTAAAGGCTCTAGAGTGTAGCGGGGGTCAAAACCGCCGAAAACGCTGCTTAGCTGGTCGATATCGCTCAAAATTACCGCCTCTGGGTCGATTTTTTTGAGGGTATCCAGGGTCGAATATTTGCCGATTCCGAAGGCTGTCAGACCGATGCCAGCATTTTGCAAGTCAGTCCGAACGGTTGCTGCTACGGCGGCGTCCAAAGCGCCGTAGCCGTCGGACATGAAGATAACGTTCTTATCTCCCGGCATCAAAGGAACTAACTGGTCGATCGCCTGTACTGCTTTGGTAAAGTCATTGTGACCGTTGGGTAAAGTGTAAGTGCCACTTGCCAGGATTTCCCGGATATCGGGGATGCCGTTGTTGTTTTTATCTGCCAGGGGCGTCGTGTAGAACTGAACTCCCGGCGTTGCGGGGTCCATATCTTGAATTTGGGCAGTGTCTTTGTGGGGAATCAAGCCGATATTGACTCTATCTCCCAAACCTTGAGCTATTAATGTATCGATCAGAGTTAGGGTGGCGGCGACTTGAGCCTTGAGAACGTCATCTACTCCAGCCGGGCCATCAAACGGAGCAGCCGTGCTGCCAGAAACGTCAATTGCCACCACGATCGCCGGATTGTTACCTTTAACTAATTTAGAATCGCGGAAACCGTTGCCGTTTAAATCGTCGAACACGGCTCCCTGAATTTTACCCAAAGCACCGTAAGCATCTACGGTAAACTTTTGCAATCCCAATCCGCCGCGCGGGTCTGCCACCTCCACGGTAAAGTCAGCTTTGCTTCCGGGCGAAATATTTTCCGGGAACCACAGCAACTCTCCGCTATCGCCGTTAATCAATGCTCCCAGCGGGCCGTCCACCAAGCGGTATTTGAGTCGGTCGCCGTCCGGGTCAACCGCAGCTAACTGATAGCGGTAAATCTTGTCGTCGAGCCCGAAGCGGACTATGGGGTCGCTGACGATAACCGGATTGCTGTTGGTCGGGTCGGGCCACACCCGAATGCTGTATTCTTGCAAGTCTTTGCCGCCCTGACCGTCTGAGGCTTCCAACTTCACGGGATACAAACCGGACGAACCCCCCGCGTTGCTGCCCGTTTCCCCCGTTCCCGGAGTCACGATATCGGCTGCCGTTGGCTCGTAGCGAAAAGTGCGGAATTGGTAATTGACCGGGGCGGTGGAACCGCTGCCCTCTATTAACAGAGCGTACTCTCCCGTGGCTGGCAGTTCCGCTTGCAAATCGCTGCCGAGCCAATTATAAGTAACCTGCTTGTTGTCAGGACCGATTAGCTTCCAGTAATTTGAATAATTACCGACAATAGAATCGACGAACAAGCGATCGCCTTTCGTACCCTCAAACTTGTAAAACTTGCTTTCAGTGCCGGATGCCAGCGTACCGCTCACCGGCACGTTAAACGGCATTTCACTAGCAGAGGACATTTCCAAAAGTTGGAACGAGTAGTTTTGGTCTGTTGCTTGCTGGCCTTCGATTGCCAGTTGGTACAAACCGTTCTGAGTCAGAGTAAGCGGTTCGACATCGGTGTACTGGAAGTTGGGTTTAGTAAATACTGTTTTCCCAGTCGGGTCGTATAAAGTTGCAGAAACATTAGTTCCCACCATGCCGTTGAAAGCCACCCGCAGGCCTTCCACGCCTTCAAAAGTGTAAACTTTGGCCTGCGTTCCGTTCGTCGTGTCGGAGACGACGGTGCCGGTTGCCAAGTAATTGACGGACGGAGCTCTCAAGTTGTTGGGCAACTCGGCGATGCGGAACTGGTAGTTGCCATTAGAAGAGAGGGAATTATAGCCGTAGATTTGCACGGTGTATTCCCCTGTTTGCTGGAGGGTCAGGGGAGCCGAATTCGCGTTGGTATCTTGGTTGTCGAATACTCTGGTGCCGTCGTGGGCTATCAACCTTGCTCTGATTTGCCCGTTATTGTTGATGCTGCTGTTGTTGATGCTGTCAAAGAAGATTTGAGTGCCGGCATTGGCAGTAAACTTGTGGTTGATGGTGCCACCGACCGCAAGCGAGCCACTAATTACAGAATTGAGTCCGGCATTAGTTACTGGTGCCGGCGTGCTGTCGGTCGCGTTAAAACTGTAGCTGACAGGTGAAGAGTTGTTTCCGGTAACAGCTAGGGTGTACAAACCTGCTGCCGGCAGCGCCACCTTAAAGTCTGGCGAATTAAGAGGCGGGGAAACTATTGCTTTGCTATCGGGTCCGTAGAGAACCCAATTTCCATTGTTCCACGCAGCAGCATTTAAATCGAAGTTTAATACTTGACCCTGACGGCCGGTAATTTGATACAAATTAACAGACCCCGTTTGAACCGTGCCGGTATTGGGGGAAGTCAAATTGAGAGGGGAAGAGGAGGCCAAATCGCTCAATTTGAAACTGTAATTGCCCGTGTTATTGTCGGTGGCGTCAACTACCAGGCGGTAAGTCCCGCTGGCACTCAAAGTTTGCGGCAGCCAGTCAGCGTTCGGATTGAAACTCGAATAACCTAATGTGCTAACAACCGAATTGCCAAAAGGATCGTAAAGCTGTACCGACAAATTGCTGCTGCTAGTGATACCGTCAAAAAACAGCTTTTGCCCGACTTTTCCATCAAAAGTATAGGTATCTTTTTCGCCGGCTTTTGTGATGCTTTGACTGACAGTTTGACCGAGAGTTAAAGGCACTGTTGTTAACTCGGGCCTTACCACTTTAAACGAATAATTGTTATTGGGCTGGTTTGAACCGACTAAAACTAACGAGTATTCGCCAGTAACGGGCAAAACTCGTTCGTCATCGCCCGCCATACCTGGAGAGGCCAGCAGCTTGCCATTGGGGTCGTAAAAGTAATAGTAACCGAACGGATTTGTGGCAGCCATATCGATGTAGGCGTAGCTGCCTGCTGCACCTTGAAACTTGTAGGTTTTAGCTTCGAGCTTGCTCGTGCCGAAGTTGCCAGAAATCGGAGAATCTAAAGTCAAAGTTTCGCCAGCCGCCAAATCGAGCAAGCGGAAACTGTAAGTATCTCCAGCGCGATCGCCGGAGCTATCTACAATCAGTTTGTAATTGCCTTGTTTTTCGAGAATGACAGGCGGCTGTCGGTCGTCCTTGGCATATGGGTAGCCCTTATACGCATTGCCAAAAATCGTTTCCCCATCCGGATCTACCAACTTTAATGTCAGATTTGTTGGGGAATTTTCCAAACTGTCAAACCACAGTTTTTGACCGATCGTTCCTCGAAAAGTGTAGGTATCTTGTTCTCCAGGTTCGCCGATCGTACCGCTAACTGTATCGCCCACATTGTAAGGTGCCGTAACGAGATCCGGCGTTACTACTTGCAGGCTGTAATTGTTATTAGCGGCGTTTTTACCGGAAAAAATTATAGTGTATTCGCCAGAGTTCGGCAGCTTTATCGGCTCGCTAACAAGGTACGAATTTAGCTCGTAGTCAGAGGCTAAGTTCTGAGAGAAAAGCAGCTTGCCGTCGGGCTTGTAAACGTAGTAGTAGTTGTAGCCATCTCCCTGGAGGCGATCGAAATAGAGTGATTGACCTTCAGTGCCGTCAAACCGATACGCAATCGCTTCCCGCTTGCTCGTGCCGAAGTCCCCCGTAATCGGAGCATCTAAAGAAGTAGGAATTGCTGCTGTCGAATCGAGGAAGCGGAACCCGTAAGCACCCGTATTGTCGTAGGAAGCGTCTACCTTTAAGGTGTAAGTTCCAGCCTCAGTTAAAGTCAGTAATGCTTCAGAATTGCTATCGTCGCCCAGATTGTAATTCTTAATAGGATTTGGGCTGGTTGGCGAATATAAATAAGCGGTAATGTTGCTGTTCGGCAACAAGCTATCCAACCACAACTGTTGACCGGGAGTACCTGTAAAAGTGTAGGTATCTTGTTCTCCTGGTTCCACGATCGCACCCGTTATTGTATTTCCAATTGTGTGAGGTTGGGTGACGAGATCGGGCGTTACCATCCGCAAATTATAATTGTTATTAGTTTGGCCGGTTCCGTTAAAAACAAGAGTGTACTCGCCGGAACTCGGCAGCTTTCTCGGTTCAGCAGTATTGTAGGGTTCGTCATAGCTCAAGTCCTGATAGAAAAGACGCTGCCCGTCGGGACTGTAGACATAGTAGTAGTTGGACCCACCCCCCTGGAGGCGATCGAAATAGACAGGTTGACCCTCAGTACCTGTAAATTTATACACGATCGCTTCGCGCTTGCTCGTGCCAAAATTGCCATCAATATTTACATCTAAAGTGGTGGGTTGTGCGGCAGCCGCTAAATCGAGGAATCGGAAGCTGTATTGTCCTGTAGTATCTGTATCGCCATCGATTACAAAGCGGTAAGTACCTGTCTCGTTCAAAACAGTCGGTTCGCGATCGTCCCCAATATATTGAGTCCATAACTGCGCGCCGCTCGGGCTATACAAAGTACCCCTAATATAGCCCGCAGCGAGGAGGCTGTCGAACCACAAACGCTGACCTTCCGTACCCGGAAAAGTATAAGTATTTTGCTGACCGGCCTTGGCAATTTCCCCATTCACGGTATTGCCGATCGTTAGGGAAGATGTAGTATCCGTGGGAGCGACGAGCCGCACGCCGTAATTGTTATCGGTGTAGTTGTTGCCAGCAAAAGCGAGCACGTACTCGCCGGAACTTGGCAGTTTTTTGGGTTCGCCATCTGAGTGCAGGTAGTTAAAATAAAATTCATTTCCATCAGGACTGTAGAGCTTGTAGTAGTTGTACAAATACCCATCAGTGCGATCGAAATAGAGGCGCTGTCCTTCCAAACCTTGAAACTTGTACAAGACAGTTTCTCGCTTGCTCGTACCGAAATTGCCGGATACAGTTTTATTATCCAAGCTGGTTAAATTTGTTGCGCCCGTATTGTTGTCAAGCAGTCGGAAGTTGGCTGAAGTTGGCGACGTATTATTTGATTGCAGCACCAAATAGTATTCGCCGTCAGCTTCTAAAGTCTGCAATTCAATATCGCCTGATAAATCTCCGGTATAAGCAACTTGCCGCCCGCTCGAATTTAACAACTTTGCCGTAACGTTTGTACCGCTAGTATTTAAACCGTCCAACCAAACTTTTTGACCGACTGTCCCCGTGAATTTATATGCTTTCGTTTCCAGAGGATTTAAGGATACATTGATGGGGGCATTTAAGGCGAGCGTTGGCGATGCTTTGAGGTCAACCAATTGGAAGCTGTAATTGCCCGTGGTAGTGGCAGGGTAACCGTAAACTTGCAGCTTGTAGGGGCCTGTTTGCGTTAGTTGATAGGCACCGCCGTCGCTCTGGCTGTCAAGATTGTTAAAGACAAAATCATTAGTGCTGTTTGGCTTTAAAAGTCTCACCCACCGCCCTGGAGCGTTGCTTTGACCGTCAAAATAAATTAGCGTTCCAGGTGCGACAGTGAAGGAGTTTTCATCCACTTCGTCCGGTGCTGACAGCGTACCGCCGTAGGGCATCCCCAACCCGCTGTTGGTTGTAGCTGGCGGTAGGGTACTGTTGGCTTGGATGTTGCTGTAGCTGACCGGATTTGCCGAAGGATTCCGCAGTGCCAGGATGTAAGTGCCGTCAGCGGGCAGCGTGGAGGTGAAGCCAGCGTTAAGGTTGGCCGAGCCGACCCTGTTGCTTTCGTTGTAGTAGCTTTCAGGGTTCAGCAGGTTTTGAGGAGCGTACAGCACCCACTCCGCACCGGAACTCGCGCTAGAGCCGGCGAACGTCAATTGCTGTCCTGCCGTACCGTTAATCTTATACAGGACGGTTTCTTTTGCAGCCAGAGAGCCGCTTACGGGGCTTCCCAACGGCAAGGACGGTGCCGCGTCAGAAAGAATGAAGCTGTAATCTCCAGTTTTACCGTAAAGGCCGTCAACGGTCACCTTGTAAGTGCCCGGTTCGGTGAGGGTGAAGGGCGGGCGGTCTGTACCCGTGTTACCGTCCAAAACCAGCTTGCCGCTGGCGCTCTCAATTTTAACGGTGATATTGCTGTCGCCAGTGCGGGGGTCGAAGTACAGCGTTTGACCGACATTACCCGTAAAGGTGTAGACATCTTGTTCTCCCAGCTTGCTGATGCTGCTGGTAACGGGGGCAGAAAGCGCCATCGGGGCGGGGGGCGAGGTCGTGGTAACTAGCTGAATTTGGTAGTTGACGGGCGTGCTGTTTTCTCCCCTCAGCATCAGGTAGTAAGTTCCATCTCCCTCCAGGGGGTATTCAAAATCGGTGGAAAGATTTACGTTGTTAACAAGTACGCCATTGTTGGAGTTGTAGAGGCTCCAGGCGGCAGTGCCTGAGTTTTCTTGACTGTCGAAGTAAACGCGATCGCCTTTGGCTCCTGTAAATTTATAGAACTGTATCGCGCTCCCAGGATCTAGCGTGCCGGAGGTCGGGCTTAGGGCATTTTTTTGCAATACTGGCGCGGCGTTGATATCTATCAGTCGGAAGCTGTAAGGATCGGTCGATTCTCCCGAACCGTCTACTGTCAGCGAGTAGGTTCCAGACTCAGGCAAAATGACAGGACTCCTCCAATAGTAGTCGTAGTACAAAGGGCTGTCTATGACTTTGGTACCGCTTGGGCTAACTAAGGTGGCGCTGTTGTTTTGCGTCTCCATCAGAGTATCGAGGAACACTCGCTGTCCTTTAGTGCCACTAAAAGTGTAAACGTCCCGCTCGCCTTTTTCGCTGATGGAACTCGAAATAGGAACGTTAAATGCCAGAGTTCCAGGTTGCACGTCGGGA
This sequence comes from Microcoleus sp., assembly GCF_049646505.1. Classification (GTDB taxonomy): domain Bacteria; phylum Cyanobacteriota; class Cyanobacteriia; order Cyanobacteriales; family Microcoleaceae; genus Microcoleus. The sequence continues at coordinate 6,065 of NZ_JBARVX010000584.1, read as the reverse complement.
GTAATTACTTTGAACGAGTAGTTAACCGGAGTGTTGTTATTGTTGCCCCTGATTGCCAGCGTGTAAGTGCCTGTATTTGGCAGCACCTGTTCGATATCGGTATTCAGGTTCTCGTGACGGATTTGGTTGTTCCCAGAATCGTAGAGAGTCCAGTTTGTATTTGCAGTTCCCCCCGGCGTATCTAAAAAGAGGCGCTGGTTTTTAGAGCCTGAAAACTTGTACAAATGCGTTTCCTGACCCGGGTTGAGGGTGCTGCTGACGTTGGTATCCAGGGAAATGGGCGTTGCAGCATTCAAGTCGAGAACGCTAAAGCTGTAAGTACCCGTGTTTTCTGCGGTTCCATCAATTTCTATGCGGTAAGTGCCGCTCTCTTTTAAAGTAATTGGCTCTCCATCGTTAGCGTACTGGAGAGGATAAATCGGCAGAGCGGCATTGCTGGGACTGATAAGTTGTGCTGTGTGCGGCCAGTAGTAATTCGTGTCATCTTGTTTGTAGAACAGCCGATCGAAGTAAATGCGCTGTCCGACTTCTCCGGTAAATGTGTAGAAATCTGTTTCGCCTTTTTCCTTGAGTTCCCCGTAAACGCTGTTGGGCGAGGCGTTGCTGCCGGGGACGATGGGTACGGTGATGTCGTCGGGCGTGACAATCTCGAACGAGTAATCGACGGTGCTGGTAAAGCTGGAGTTGCCCCTGATGGCGAGCACGTACTCGCCGTCATTCGGCAAGTACAGTTCCATATCTGCTCCCGAACCGGGAGACAGGACTGGTTTGTTGTCGGCCGAGTAGAGTACCCAATCGAAGCCGCCGGTGTTGGTTTTGTTGTCGAAGAACAGCTTTTGACCTTTGCTGCCGGTGAAGCGGAATAAGTCGTCTTCCGAACCGGGGCTGAGAGTACCTTTGATGGTTGTATCGAAGCGAACGGCGGGTATCAAGCCGAGGTCGATAACGCTGAAGCCGTAGCTGCCGGTAGCGTCGCCGCTGCCCGACACGACTATGCGGTAATTGCCCGTTTCTGTCAGGTTGAGAATTTGATTGCTTCTAAAGTCGGGGAGCGTGGATATTTTCGCACCGCTGGGGCTTTGGATGTCGAAGTTCCAGTTCCAATAGTTGTTGCTGTATTGCAGCGGGTCTATGTAAATGCGCTGTCCGGCCGTGCCGCTGAAGGTGAATTCGTCTCTTTCCCCTGGCAAGCTGATTTTACCCAGTACCGTATCTCCCAGCACGAGAACGGCCGGCGGCGTCCATTCCACCAGTCCCGTATTGGGGTTAACTTTCATGCCTTCAGGGCCGAGAATCAGTTTGTAGCCGATTGTATCGCTGTCGGGGTCGGTGGCTTCTGAGTCGTAGCGGTAGGGTGTATTTATCCAAGCATCCACCACGGGCGTCGAAGTGAAAATCGGCGGCCGATTCGGCGGTTGGTTGACTGCCGACAGGGTGTAGGTAAGTGTGGTAATTCCCCCGTTCCCGTCGTCCGCTTGCACCGTCACCGCGTGGTTGCCGATATCTCCCGCCACCGTCGGCCAAGCAATCCTTCCCGTTACGGAATCTATCTCCATTCCGTTCGGTTTTTCTAACAGGGAATACGTAATTGCATCTCCATCCGGGTCAACAGCAGCAGCGGTATAAACGTAAGGTTTTCCAATTACTACTTCCGTATCTAAAGTTCCCGAAAACTGCGGCGGTCGGTTCAATTCGCTCAAAAATACCAAGTCGTAACTGAATCGAATTCCCGAGGGATTGTAGAATTTTAACGTGCCTGGAAGCGTTGTTTCTCCCGGTTTTAACAGGCCGTCCCCTACGAGTGAAGTTGCGTCGTAATAAACAATTCCATCCGGCGTAATTCCCGAGGCATCTAACAGCCTGACAGTGGGGTCGCTAATGTTAGTTACTCCCACCAACAACCTGTCGCGCAGCGGGTATTGCCCGATATTTTTTAACGCTAAATCGGCGTGCAGAACTTTGGTTGTAGAGTTGAACGATGTCTGCCCGTACTCGGTGGACACGCCCCCGGAAACATCCTTCAAAGCAGCGAAGTCGATCGGGGTGTTGTCGGGTACGGTTCCTGCGGGTGTTGTCGGCATCGGTGGCGGTGCTGCACCGGCTTGAACGTTAATCGAGGCGATGCCGACTTTGGTTGCCGCGTCGCTGTCGTTGTTGACCAATCGCACTTGCAGCGTGGCGGCGGTTCCGGGCGCGATTTGCGACAAGTCTATACTAATTGTAGAACCGCTGAAGGTGACGCCAGGAGCCAGTTGGGGCGGCAGACCTTCAGTAATGTTAAAAGTAGCGTTTTTGCCGCTAGAAATAGTACCGATTAACGATTTACCTGTCGAGTCCAATAGCGATATTTCAAAGGCGTCGTTAATCGATTTTGGGTTGGTATCAGAGGTGTCGAGATTGAGTCCGACAATGCCAATTTCGAGGGTTGAAGGGGATGCTGGGATTGTTAAGGTACGCTCGTAAGTGTTGGCAAATGTCGTTCCTTCTACCAACCAAATTGTATCGGGGTTCGGTTCAGTTGGCTCTACCAAACTGTTGGCGTATTCTATCAGTTGTTCTCCCAGCGGAGTATTGCGCCATTCTTTGGCAGGATTGATAACTGCATCCAGCGGCGCTGCGTTCCCGGTGGCCCCAATTACCGTGAAGATAAGGTCATTGTAATCGCCGTCAGAGTTAGCGGCTGACATATCTTCGAGGGCAAAAGTGTTCCCCGTACCTGTTACATCGGCGACCTGCAACACGTAAGATGTATCGTTGGGATTGGCTGTAGCGATACTGAATAAGGGACGGTTTTCGGGGAACCAATTTCCCGAATATGAGGATTCGAGGGATGACTGCACTGTACCGTTGGGGACTAACATGACGGCAAAGGTGTCGCCTGGAGTCATGTTGAAAGTTTTGATACCCTGATATTCGCCGCTGTCCCAGTCTCCGTCGAACGGCATCGCACCGGTGAATTTTGCCCCTTCTATGCTGTCGCTAATTACAATGTGTCCGTCGGTGGAATTGCTTAAAACTCTACGGGATGCTTCGGCAATGAATTCTGGAGTTCCGGGTATAAATGCGGACATTCCTGCCAGGCTGAAAATGCCGAGTTCGCCTTCGTAGCCGCCGCCGTCAAATACATAGTCGAATCTGACTTTTCCTTGGTTATCTACAAGAAAAGTCCCGGGGATTGGTAAATTGGCTGTTGTTGTTATTGATTGAAAAGTTGGGGAATTGGTATTGGTTTGGAAGTTGCCGGTACTCTGTGTGGAATTGGGTTGAGTGTCTGCAATATTGTCTGAAAGTTGAGCAGATTTTTCTGCCTCTAACGGCAGCAAACCGCTTGTTATATCTGCTCTTTGGGGCGCAATTTCAGTATCAGAATCTGCAGGTAGAACAGCGACAGTTTCTATTGGATTTGAATTACTATTATAAGTGTTTGAAGTCGGTTCGGGTGGGGATTTAAGAGTTGAGGGTGCAACGGTTGTTTCGACTTCGGCTTCAGTTATCTGTGTCGTAACTGCTGCTGTCTCTGATGGAGTTGAGAAGAGTGCAGGGCTTTTCTCGGTTTCTAATTCGGCTGCTGTGAAGGTAACAACTATGTCCCGTTCGATTGTACCAGCAGTGAATTCTGCTGGCTCTAGCAAATCGGTTTTTGTCGGCAATTGTTCGCTTTCTTGTTCTGCTGTTCTTTCAGGAAAAGCGCTCTCATTTTCCACCGTACCCGACGCATCGATTTCTGTGGGAATAATTGACTCGTCTTTTGTTGGTAATTGTTCGGCGGCGCTAGAAACGTTGGAGTGGGTTTCTTTTGGTGATTGTTCGCCAACATTAGAGACAAGCGAGTCTGTTTTGGCAGGAGATTGTGACGCAATGGGAGCGGTAATTGACTCTGTTTCTGCGGGCGGTTGAGAAATGCTTGCAGTTGCAGTTTGGTCGGTTTTAATTAATTCAGCATCTGCTGATTGATTGACAATAGGTTCTGTTTTAACTGGCTGTTTAAGTTCCGAAACTGAGTCAGTATTGTTCGGAGATTTTTCTGGGGTTTGAACTGCTGTCGCTGTCGTCACCGCTACATTTTCACTGGCTGCTGTTTTTGGTATTGCAGCAGGTTCGGTTTTTAATGGGTCAACTTTTTCTGAATCATTCTGTTTGTCAGTTAAAGCTTGACTGGCAGTTTGTACTGGGTTTGTGGAATCGGTTGAGTTGACTTCTGGGTTGATATTAGTGTCAGGTAAAACAGGGTTAGATGCGGGTGGAATTAATGGGGCTGTTGGGGGCTGTGTTGTCAGCGGTTCTTGAGAATTTGAACTGGGTTTTTCGGTCGCTATTGCATCGATTGTTGGGGATTTTTTGTCTGAGTCTATCAGGGTGCTAGCTTCGGCAACTGGAAGCTGTTTTTCTGAGTTTTTTGTTTCGGAAGTCGGGGCAATTGGAGCTGTTTTATCGGAGTCTATTTTGTCGGAAACTTCGGCAGTACGAGATGGTTCGCCTGAGTTGGTTTTCTCCACAATTGTGGAGTCTTGAGATTGCTTGTCTGAGTCTATCTTGTCGTCAGCTTTGGCAACTGGGGACTGTTTGTCTGTAAAGGTTTTATCGGTTGAGGGTATGTTTGGGCTAGCCGCAATAGTTTCGGTTAAATTTGTTACTGCAATAGTTTCGGATTTTTCTGATGAAGTTGTACTGCGATCTGGTATTATGTTTGATGCAGTTGCAGGTGATGTTTTGTTGGGTTCTGATTCGCTTTTGAGTGTAGCCTCTGACGATAAGGGTGTTTTTATATCTTCGGGTTTTGAACTTGTTTCAGCGGTTGCGGGTAATGGTGTTTTGGGAGAAGCTTTTTCGCTCGTTGTGGATGTAGTTATAACGGGTGAGGTTATTGGATTCGGGTTGGTCAGGGAATCTCCTGAGTCTGAGTCGAATTTGCCAATTAGGGGGTCAATTTCAGAATTTGCTGCATCTCTGGGGTTGCTGTTAGTTCTGAGCTCGCTGATGGTAGCAGAAGATATGCTGTGAATATCGGAGGCTTTGTTAGTAATAAAAGCATCGGTTTCGGCTCGACTGAATTCGGATTGTGGCGGCTTTGCGGTTTCTATTAAGTTAGGTTGTTCGGAGTTTTCAGAAGAGCCGGGAGTTTGATATAATAAGGTTTTGTGAGTCGGAATTCCCGGCAGTTGTGGGGCGAAAGTTGGGGCAAGTCCGGGAATTAAGGATTCCACTTCTATTAAAGGTTCTCCAATCGGGTCTGTTAAAGGCACTCGCTTGCACTCCTGATTTGAGGGTTAAATTATAGTTTTGGTAAGCTTGGATGCGTCACTTATCTTTTTGAGGAGATGCGAGTTGCAATTTTCCCGCTTTGGTCGAGTCGCCTGTTTGAATGGAGTTATAAGGCGAATACGTACTCCTTAAACGACTGTAGCCCGCCTTCGCTATTGTTACTCGCTTTCGCTATTTATTGAGTCCTAGACTCAATTTATTCAGGACTCGGCTCAATTTATTCAGGACTCGACTCAATTTATTCAGGACTCGATTCAACGGGTCAATTTTGACACTATTTGTAGTGGTAAGGCGGGGAGCGGCGCATCATACAATTCGGGTCTGTGCGTCCAGGACTATTATTATTGATTGTTTGCTTGATGTTCGAGTTCTCAAACTGCCTGTTGTAGGGTTGACAGTCAAGGTAGGGGTTGCAAAATTTATGCTTTTGCTACTTTTTTGGGGAAAAGGCAATCGGAACGGCTTTGTTAAAGTCATGGCTGCACCCTTGATTTTTAATTGATTTGGCGCGAGCGCCAATTCGAGCGAGGAATTTTTACTTGCACTTACTCGAATAACGGCAAGCGAATTGTTGCTAGCCCTTATTATCACTTAGGCTCGCTTATAAATATATTAGTGTAAATACAGAATTTTCTAGTTGTTGCTGCTGCTGCGAGTCAGGAGATATTTCCGTATATTTACTGATAATTGTTAAACTTATGTCAAGTTTTTATGAAAATAACTGTTTTCATGGGAGAAAATAGTTGATTCAGGCAGGAAAATACTTAAATTACGCAGGAAAATACTTAAATTAACTTTTCCAC
>NZ_JBARVX010000583.1:0-1548 GCF_049646505.1 Microcoleus sp. | reverse complement strand
TTTTAAAAATGTGGGATTGATGGCTTACAGTCCTTTGGCTTTTGGAATTTTAACGGGTAAATACTTGAATGGAATCCCGGAAAATTCGCGACTGGCTTTATTTGCTGGATTCGGTCAGCGTTACGATAAAACTAATCTGAATGATGCGGTGAAAGCGTATATTGAGATTGCGCGCAAACACGGTTTTACTCCGGCTAAGATGGCTTTGGCTTATGTGCGATCGCGCTGGTTTGTAAGTAGCACTATTATCGGTGCAACAAGTCTCGAACAGTTGAAGGAAAATCTCGGCAGTTTGGATGTGAATTTGGATAAGGAGATTGTTTCGGAAATCGATGCGGTGCACGCTAAGTATCCGAATCCGACACCGTAAGTTTGTTCGTTGTTCAATCGGCGGTTGAAACCGCTTCTACACAAACAAAGTCCGCCTGCGCGGACTAAGAGTTTGAGGGAAAAGTTAACCCAGATTTGGTATTAGTAGGTTGGGTTGAGGTAACGAAACCCAACCCAACTTACCACTTGTTTAATTTTTTGTCATAATTCAATAAAATGAGCAGGTATGAATAGCAGTCAAAAATTTAATTTTCAACTAGCAGAACGTTTCTTGGAAAACTACGCCGATCCTCCCGAAGATCCATTAGGAGAGCTTTCTCATTTTGAAATGGGATGGCGGCGTTTTTGTTTTGAACACAACCATAAAGTTTTAATAAAAATAGGTGATGCTCAAAAAGAGGTATTTTTCGATCCAGATATCTGTATGATGATTGACAATTACTTTCCCAAGGAAATTGCGAAGCTATCGCAAGGTCAAAAAATAGAAATAGACTTTGGTGAGAGTTGGTTTACTATTATTTTGCTACCGATCGACAATAAGATTAACTGCACTTGGATCAAGTTTGGGACTTCGTGCTGGGAAAAGCAGTTTGAGTGCGATCGCGCTCACGTATTAGATGTGCTGAGAGGTTTTCTTGAGGAAGTGATGCAGCTAGCTGTAGATAAGGGTTACATCACAGCCGAGGAGAAGCAGGAGTTTATTCGTCCGGCTTTTGCTAGCAATACCGATGCTGTGGTATTACGCAATTAGTTGGTTGAGATGGTGTTTTGGGCGATCGGCGTATTGTTATAGCAATTATCCAAAGTCTTGTAACAATCATGAGTGTTGAATTTGTTGACTTTCGCTATGCCAGTAAGGTGCGTCGCTCATCGATTGTCGATCGGAATTGAAGATTGTAGATGGCGACGCACCCTACCAGCTCTTCGCAAAGCCCCAATCATAGTCAACAGGACTTTGACAGTAAACATTCAATTAAGTTTCAATCCCTGATAGGGATTTACCCTCCCAAAAAACAGAGAGTTTAAATAGGAGGGTTTGGAATAGCAAACTTGACTTGTAGCAAGCATATTTCAGTCCCTAATAGGGATTCATGTTTGCCCAGAGTATGGCAACCAGTCTGCTGTTCCTGTCAACAGGATAGCGCACAGTCAAAAAAATGTCAAGTCATGCTAGCTACAAGTCTAAACACTGATATATAATTATTGATGAGGATACCC
>NZ_JBARVX010000582.1:0-4895 GCF_049646505.1 Microcoleus sp. | reverse complement strand
AACCTGTCGTTTTCAAGCTCGTTCAGTAATGGCTTTTTTCCGTGAGGCTATTTCTGCCCAATATGAGTGACTTTCCGATGCCTGAGCTCATTCCCCTTTTTCAGACCTGAATCCTTACGAAATTTCTTGCCCTGATGCTCAAAGGCAAGCATATCGTGAATATTGAACTTTTAAAAGAAAACCTAGAACAACTGAAAAAACGTCCCAATTCGAGCAAAGGAACGATCGACCAAATCGAAAACTGGTTAATCGGTTCCCATATTTTGCAGAGATTGCGGATTAACCCTTACTACGTAGCAGGCGATACTGTCAAGAATATTAAAAGAATTACTTCGGAGTTTCTGCACGGAGTAAAAGCCGGCACATTTGATTTGCACTGGGACATTCACTGCCCGCACTGCAACATGATTACAGAGGAATTTAAGGATTTGGCAGGCGCATCGGAAATTTCTTTCTGCCCGATGTGCGATCGCGAGTTTAACATAGATTTGCTCGATCGCGTCGAAGTTACTTTTTCCCTGAACAAAGAAATCGAAGACCCGAAACTGCGGCCCGTCTGTGCTCCGCCTCCAGTAATTCAGAACAAACTGCAACTGGTAACGCCTTTATGCTGCACCGAATCGGAGGTAGTTACCTTAGAAAAAGGTAGATACCGCTACTGCTGTCCCCTGACTTTAGCTAAGGGGATTTTAAAAGTTGAAGGCGAACCAACAGAAGACATACAAGAAATTAAACTCACGCAGTTGGATGGCACAAATTTTGACAAAAAAGAGCTGGTTGTCCGTCCGGGAAAAGTCAAAATAGAATTAACTAATCAAGGGCACAATTTGTCTGGACTAATTTTGCATCTAGATGAACTGCCCGACGAACTGACATTAGAACAACTACCTTTGCGCCTGTCAGGAATACAGTTGTTGCATCACTCAGATTACAAGCGTTTGTTCGGCGAACAAGCGCTTTCGGAAAGAGAGCGAGTCAAGATTCGGGCGATTACTATTATGTTTACCGACATTACCAGTTCTACCAGAATGTACGAAACATTGGGAGATACCAAAGCTTACAATATTGTGCGCGATCATTTTGAAATTTTCTTTGAGTCGATCGAGCTATGCGGCGGCAAAGTCATTAAAACCATCGGCGATGCTGTCATGGCTTCTTTTGTCAGCAACGAACAAGCAATCGCGGCGGCGGCGGCTGCTGCGGCCAGTTTCAGGAAGTACAACTCAAATCGCCCGCAACCTGAGTGGATTAGAGTAAAAATCGGTATTCACCGAGGGATGGCTTTGTTAGTAAATCTTAATAATGCGATCGACTATTTCGGTTCCACAGTCAACAAAGCAGCCCGGATTCAAAATCTTTCTAAAAGCGACGAAGTTTCGTTTTCCGAAGAAGTTTATGCAGATCCAGAATTTTTAACAGCATTAACAGCTACAGGAGTGTCGGAAATTCAAAAACGATCTGAAGATTTAAAGGGAATACAAGGGGCACAAGTCGCTTATACTGCTAGAATTAATACTGAATCGGTAATCGCGCTGTCTGGCACACCGATCGCCCGAAGCAGCTAAGCGGGCAAGCAAATATATCTGATGGTTGCCAGTCTTTGGTTGCTATTTGGGCAGCAGCAAATAGATGCAGTCTATTGCTCTGAGCTGGCTCGTCTAATAACTTTAAATATATAGTGGCTCCTCAAGCTACAGGCCTTCTGGTGGCAGATCAACCTTTAATAAAAATAGTTGGAATTACTTAGTGACAGGTGCTTACCAGATTCTTTTGCTTCTAAGTAAGTACCAAATCAAACTTAACACCATGACAAGCGAATTTCAAAGGTTGTACCCGCCGCGCGATCGATCGGCCGAATCAATCCAAAATCTCAAATCTAAAATCCTCAAGCCCCCGAATTTATCCGTGGGGTTAATCGAAAGCATCTAAAATCTAAAATCTAAAATAGAATGACTTCTCCTCAATTATCTCCAGAAAATACACCCGAACAGATCGCCCCAGCCGCCCTCGACAGCCAACAATTAGCGGAAACCGATGCCCCTTTTCCCATTGTTGGGATTGCCGCTTCAGCAGGAGGGCTCGAAGCATTCACGGGGTTACTCAGCCATTTGCCGGTAGATACGGGTATGGCGTTTGTGCTGATTCAGCATTTAGCCCCGGATCACAAAAGTCTGCTAACCGAGATTCTCGCCAGACAGACGCAAATGCCTGTTAGCGAGGTAAAAGACGGCGTAACTGTAGAGCCGAATCGAGTCTACATCATTCCGCCCAACACCAAGATGGTGCTGTGTAAAGGCGTGCTGCAACTATCCCCGCGCGAGAAGATTTATGGCAAATATATGCCGGGAGATGCGTTTTTTACCTCATTGGCGATCGATCGCGGCCACAAGGCGATCGCCGTAGTATTATCCGGGGGAGACGGAGACGGTTCGCTGGGGCTGATGGCAATCAAAGCAGCCGGAGGCATGACTTTTGCTCAATGTCAAGACACGGCAAAATTTGATAGTATGCCGAATACCGCTGTCGCCACAGGGAAAGTCGATTTTGTTCTGCCGCCGGAAAAAATTGCCGAGGAACTGGCAAACTATAGCAGCAGCCGCCTTCTGACTTGCCCGATTTCCCTAGCAAAAGTTGAGAAATCGCCCGAACCGGGAGATGCCCTGGCAACTATTTTTGCCCTGCTAAAATCAACCGCAGGCGTTGATTTTAGCCACTACAAACCCACAACGATCGGGAGGCGCATCCAGCGGCGGATGGTATTGTACAAGCTCGAAAACCTCGATGATTACGCCGAATACCTGCGACAAAATGCGGCTGAAGTCACAGCTTTGTATGAGGAAATCTTGATCCACGTTACCAGTTTCTTCCGCGATCCCGAAGCCTTTGAAAATTTAAAAGAGCTGGTTTTCCCCACCATTACCCAAAATAAATCGCCAGAAGCTTCGATTCGGATTTGGGTGGCGGGATGTTCTACTGGTGAAGAAGTTTATTCGATCGCCATTTGTTTGTTAGAGTTTTTGGGCGATCGAGTTATGCCGATCCAGATTTTTGCTACAGATATCAGCGAGACGGCGATCGGCAAAGCAAGGTCTGGTTTATACTCAGAAAACCAGATGGTAGATGTTTCACCAGAACGCCGTGCTCGCTTCTTTGTTCGCACCGAAGAAGGAGGTAGTTACAGAATCTCCAAAGCAGTCCGCGAACTGTGTGTATTTGCGCGACAAGACTTAAACAGCGACCCGCCTTTTTCCAATCTCGATTTAGTTAGCTGCCGCAATGTGCTGATCTATTTGGGAGAGTCGCTGCAAAAAAAAGTAATGCCGATTTTTCATTACAGTCTCAACGCAGCAGGCTTTCTGTTGTTAGGCAGTTCTGAAAGTACGGGGAAATTTTCATATTTGTTTACTTCTGTCGATAAAAAGTCTAAGATTTATGCCAAAAACTTGACGGCGACTCGTCCCACATTTTCGTTCGTGCCGAGTTTATATCCCGTCGCTCAAGCTGCTCTCGAACAGGGAATGAATGAAGACAATTCGATCGATAATTTTGACTTAGAGCGCGAAACTGACCAACTGATTTTGAATCGCTACGCCCCAGCCAGCGTGCTTGTTAACGAGCAGATGAAAATCCTGCAAGTGCGGGGAGATATCGATCCTTACTTTAGAGTGGCAGCCGGAACGCCGGACTTAAACTTGCTGACAATGGCAAGGGGAGGTTTGCTTGTGGATCTTCGCACCGCAATTTCTCGGGCACAAACGCAGAACGCGACTGTTAGGAAAGAAAGGGTATTGGTGGAATGGGGCGGGCGATCGTCTGCGGTGAATCTTCAGGTGGTGCCGTTCCAGTCGCGCACCACCGCAGCACGCTATTTTTTGGTGCTGTTTGAAGAAGTTTTAGCCCCCGCGAGCGACTTTTCCACTGTCACCGCCCAAAATAGCGATCGAGGTGATTCCGATCCCGAAAATGAGCTGCTGAGGCAGGCGCTTGCCGCCGCTAACCAAGAAAAACTTGCGGCGCGATCGCACCTGCAATCGCTAATCCAAGAGCAGGAATATCTCAACCAAGACCTCAAAGTTGCCAACGAAGAAATCCTATCGAGCAACGAGGAACTGCAAAGCATCAACGAGGAACTAGAAACTGCCAAAGAAGAGATTCAAGCTACTAACGAGGAACTCACCACTACTAACGAGGAACTTCGCAGCCGAAATCTCGAACAAAGCCGGATCAATAACGATCTGACAAATTTGCTTGCTAGTATCAATATCCCAGTTTTAATGCTGGCAAACAATTTAGAAATTCGACGATTTACGCCAACGGCGCAGAAACTTTTTAATCTGATTATCACAGATATTGGACGACCCTTTAGCGACATCCGATCGACTCTTGATGTTCCTGACTTGGAACAGATGATTTTGGAGGTGATTGATACTCTCCAGACGCAAGAACGAGAAGTTAAAACTTTGTCGGGATATTGGTACAACCTCCGCATTCGCCCTTACCGCACCACGGAAAACCAGATTGAGGGCGTGGTGATGGTTTTGATCGATATTGATGCTCTAAAACGCAGTGCCAGAACTTTGGAGGAGGCGCGCAACTACGCTGAAGCTATTGTGGAAACTGTGCAAACGCCTTTAGTCGCGCTAGATGCTGATTTCCGAGTGAATAAAGCAAATCGATCGTTCTATGAAACGTTTCAGGTTTTATCCTCAGAAACAGCGCAAATTTCGCTGTTTGAGCTAGGCAGCGGGCAGTGGAATATCCCGCAATTGCGATCGATTTTGGAAGATATTCTGGTGAGCGATGTTCAGCTTCAAAACTTTGAGTTGACTCATTTCTTTGAGCATATCGGCTCCAAAACTATGCTGCTGAATGCTTGTAAACTTGAACGAGAAGAC
>NZ_JBARVX010000581.1:0-3137 GCF_049646505.1 Microcoleus sp. | reverse complement strand
CGCTGCGGTGGCGAAGATATTTGGCGGGTCACTGCCTGAGAAAATAGCTCGATGCCTGGGATTTATATTTTACATAATAAACCCGCTTTCTGATCTCCAGACAGCGGCTTTGTTTTTTGACTTGATTTTCAGTTTTTCGGCGCTTGAAACCGCTTCTTTTCAAACGAAGTCCACTCCTACCAAACTAAGCAATAAGGAATAATATTTGATATCATGTCCGGTAGCATAACCATAATTAAGCCGCAACTTGGGGTCACCAATGGAAATTTGTCAAACCTCGAACTAAGTCTTGCTGTTGGAGTAATTGTTGGCAGCGATTAAATAAAATTTCCTCTAATTCATCAAGATTTTTAAATGTTCGGTTAGCAAGAGGCTCATTTGTGAGTGGCCATAGTCTTTCTGCGCCTTTGTAGTTCTGGAGAGTGAGATGGCATTTCTATAATATGAATGCCCTGCGGTACATCAAGTTTTTTAGCGGTATGCCATCCAGCTCGATCTTTACGTCAATACGACTTGTTTATTTTCCCCGACTTCAAAATGTTGGGCGAAATCGGCTAAAACTTGATTAAAAATTTCGGTATTCACAAAAGGTAGAATCCACGCCTTTGTTTCTCCAGATTGTGGGTGAACGAAGCCATACAACCATAACCATTTAAATCGCCAATTTATCGATGCTACGGGTACTGTCCATTCATCTACCCAAATACGTCTAATTATTGGTTTAAGCCCAACTCTATGTTCATCCATTGTCCAAACTTCTACATCGGCGTCTGGGTACTTTTCTTGAACTTGAGTCACCGTTTTTGCTAATTTTTTTTCCATTGTTCCTGTTCCGTAAATTCTGCTTCCTGATGAGAGGGTCGAGGTACTCTCAAATGTAGTCCATTACTCACAAGTTAAGCTAAAAACACTATTGTCAATGAGTAATATTACCCATCTTTTTGCCGATATACCAATTAAAATATGACTCCATTTGTTCATTAATTATTGAAAAAAAATTGTTCGGGACTTCTTTGAGTTCCAGGGAAAGGAGAAATAATTAGCCTGACATGAGGTTTTCGTCGTCGCTTAACAATCCCTAAATCTTGATTTTTCTCATCGGCAAAATACTTAACTAGGTCAGAAGCTAATCCTTTTTGATAAGCCACAGAAAAATGATACATTCCCCGATAAATCATTTCTAATGAAATACGTTCAATTGGTACTCCTAATTCATCAGCAACGGCATCTCCTAAGTCTACTAAGACTGCATAAAATAGCCAAGTACCCCAGATTTGTAGCTTGATTCCGTTTAACGAACCTGTCCATAAATAACTTAAATTTAGGAGTCTCTTTACTGTACAAAATGCCTCTTCAATTCGCCAGCGTCTTTGATATAAATCTGCTACTACATAGGGAGGCAATATCTCCGGTTCTTGGACACTTGTTAGATAAGAACGCCAGGATTTTTTCGAGCGAATTTGTACTAATCTTATAGTCAATGCTGGTGTCTTTTTTGTTCCTGCACCTATCTGAATTATCTGGTCTTTAACATCATAAGTATTGGTTAATACCCGCTTGACTTGATAAGATGCACCTTTCTTAATTCGAGTAATAAATCCAATTTCTTGCTCAATTAATTTTCCCAAAAAGCGAAGTGATAGAAGCCTCTATCCAGTAACAGCAAGGTTTTTGGCTTAACTGTTTTTAGTAAATCTTCCTCCCAATGGGTATCTGCTTGTTTCGGATTTTCCCAAAACCAAATTTCTTCGGGAAGATGAGTTACTAGGTCTATAATTACTCCCATTTTTCCGGATAATTGACCAATTGGAACATCTGATAAACTTTCTAGTTTACGAAATAATGCTTCTAATGTTGAGCCATCAGCTATCCAGATATTTTCAAAGTTTTTTAAGGCAAGTTTTACACTATCTGGCAATGGTCTCGATTTTCTCGTCAACCATTTTTGTCGAAAATGAGGTAGTAATTCTGTAAGGATTCAGGTCTGAAAAATGGGAATGAGTTCAGGCAGAGCCAAGTCACAAGAATGGGCAGAAATAGCCTCACGGAAAAAAGTCATTACTGAACGAGCTTGAAAACGACAAGTTTGAATCACACTGAGAAGATTAGCCGTTTCCTCAAATCCCTGCATCGAACGAGAGCCACCAGAAACTTTCCGTTTCGTGACAGCTAGCCGTAGAGAACGTTCTGCTAAATTATTATCAGGAGGCACCGAGGGGTCATCCAGAAAATACCACCATTGTTCTGCCTTATCTCGTAAGGATTTGAGTAACAAACAGAAGAGCATAACCAACTTGGTTCAACCAAGTGGCAAGGGCTTTATTCAATCGTATTTTGAAATCAGTTGCCCAGGAGTCGTAGGTGAGTTTATCCTTCGTCTTTCGCTCCCGACTCATGGGCGATAAAAGCTTCATCAATTAATGAAAGAAATATTTGAGCGACTGCTGCATTATTATTGTTGCCAGGAAGTCCCAGCACTTTCTTAAAATGCCGTCGTAAATGGGCTAGACACTTCTGTTGGGCTGTGATTGTGCCACCATTATAAACGCTGAAATCATCTGAGCTTAAGACCCCAGCAAATTCTGTACCCAGCATGGTTTCTAGTTCCACACGTCCCCTGGTATCCGCCCCACGTGAATAAACAGAATCCCTCTCCACTAGCCGTCCATAGCCATTCTTTAACCCCCATCACACACTCCCGGCGTTTCATCTACATGAACATTTGATTGCACTTTTGCCCATTTCCACAGTGCATTTATAGCTGGCTTTACCGCTGCTGCTACTCGTTGATTGGTTTTTTGGAGTGTTCCTACTCCCACTTCAACCCTGCCGAGTTCCCACAACAACGAGCGTCAGCTTTTCGTAGGAAAGATGCCCATAATTCCCCAGCCAGACGCTGGGTGCTTGGAGATTAACGCTCAAGTCTTGTCCTGGAACTATTCCCTGCGGTTGTTCTCCTCTAACTACTGCACCACATTCTAGGCATTTACACGATTGTATCTGATATTCAACGACCTCGATTGGTTTTGCTACTAGACTTGCTACTTGCTGAGAGTGGATGTTAATTACTTCACTTAATTCTTTACTGCCACAATTGAGACAGATGCTGGGTGAACTAATTTCTGTTCTGTCTACTC
>NZ_JBARVX010000580.1:0-8926 GCF_049646505.1 Microcoleus sp. | reverse complement strand
CGATCGCGCAACCAAACTAATTCTAATCCCCGCAGCAATCCTTTGCTTCCCTGCAAAGCATCTGCACCTTCCAATTCCAATCTGGTCGGGTGAGGTTTCGACCAAGAACCGAGGTTTGGCGGCACTCGGTACAGGGGATAACGGTATTCGGAATTAGGCGTGCGAGATGCTGCATAAGTCGGCTCGAAATAACCGGTAAATGCCACTGTTCCTTTGCCGTCTTTGCCGATCGATTTGTAAAAAACAAATTCTCGCTTGACAGATTCTTGGAGTTGTGCTGGTGTAGTGGAACTGACTGCTAATTGGCGGAACCGATCGAGGGAACGGCGGACTCGATCGCGCGTAATTCCCGAAACTCGATAGCGGCTGTAAGCACTTGCAGCGGCTGATGTATTGAGATAGCGGAGGCTGTTGTCGATCGACCTTAACAGCAATTGGCGATCGCCCGGTTGGCCATTTTCGCCCCAGATTTGAGCGTCAAGCCCGATCGACTCCAACTCGGTCGCCTGCAATTGATTTATACTAACTGGTTGCAGCGACGGAACGGCAACGGCGGGCACCGAAAAAGCGATCGCCAAAACACAACAGGCGATCGTCAATAATTGATAGCGAACAATCTTGATCAATTTCCAATTTTCCCCAATCATTTAATAATTTTTCTTATTCCTCGAATCGTTCGATGCTAGAACTAAATAGCGGTTCTACCCGAATTCCGAGAATGCTGCTAGGCCGAATTACCATGTATTCGCCTTGAATATTTTTGATCGGGACATTGACAAATTCTGACGAATCTTGTTTGGGAACCAGAGTTTTATACCACTGTTGAAAATCTTGCAGGGTTGCAAACCGGATTTCTTCGCGGTGGCCGCCCTCAAGCAGCAGGTGCACTGAATATTCGCTAGGAGTTCTAGGCATATCTGTGTTTGAGAT
Organism: Microcoleus sp.; assembly: GCF_049646505.1. Classification (GTDB taxonomy): domain Bacteria; phylum Cyanobacteriota; class Cyanobacteriia; order Cyanobacteriales; family Microcoleaceae; genus Microcoleus. Next base: position 7,996 of record NZ_JBARVX010000580.1, on the reverse strand, counting down.
TTTGGATTTCAAGCTTTGGGAACGATTTTATATTTTACCTCTTACTCGGCGCATTCCCCGATCTAAGCAGATTCGATGGAGCCAGAGGAGACTGCTGGCGGCGGCTTCCTTGCTTCGGTTGCGCGTTATATCGTTTCCGCTGGCATCGGAATGATTTAACCACAGAGTACGCAGAGTACACAGAGGGAGAGAATATATATATCTGAATCATTCCGATGCTACCGGATTTGATATTACAAGTCGCGGGCGAGGGTAGAGAGATGGCAAACTGGTAGGGTGCGCCCGCACACCGGTTGACTGTGTACCCGGAGAGTGATAGCGGTGCGCCCGCACACCCTACTAGCATCGCTGAAATTTGTAGGCTGCGCCGATTAAGGTGTCAGCAAAATTTAATAATTCAGGACGCATTGCACACCGAAACCCGGTTTCTGACTAGCCCTGCTGGCGCAACTCGCGCGATCGATCGCGCACCAGACACCGATTGTGTATTTTAGAACACGATTCGACCGCAACACTTAAAATAGTCTGGATTTAGCGATCGACTGCACCATTTTCCAATCAATATTTCTCGTTAGCTGGCAGTATCTGCCAACCGCAGTCGCGAGGTTCCGCTTCCAAAATGCTGATAATGGTGCACAATTTCAAATTAACAACAAAACTTGCGCTGTTTTGAGCAAGCTTTTGGTGGAACAGCTCAAAAAGCCTGTTTCTAAGAGCGATGCAAAATATCAAATGTATCCTCAATCTCGTCCAATTACCAATTACGAACCTATGCCCCGTCGTCAAGACTTAAAAAAGATTCTTCTCATTGGTTCCGGCCCAATTGTCATTGGCCAAGCGTGCGAATTTGACTATTCGGGGACGCAAGCTTGCAAAGCTTTGCGAGAAGAAGGTTACGAAGTAGTGTTGGTGAATTCCAACCCTGCCACAATTATGACCGATCCCGAAACTGCCGATCGCATTTACATCGAACCTCTAACCCCAGCCATCCTCGAACAAATCATCGCCCAAGAAAAACCTCAAGCAATTTTACCGACAATGGGCGGTCAAACGGCACTGAATTTAGCCGTTGCAGTTGCTAAAAATGGCGTTTTGGAAAAATACAGCGTCGAGTTAATTGGTGCTAAATTGCCAGCCATTGAAATGGCAGAAGACAGGCTGTTATTTAAGGAAGCGATGGCGCGAATCGGTGTCGCAGTTTGTCCTTCGGGAATTGCTAACAATCTAGATGAGGCCAAAGCAATCGGCCACCAAATCGGCAGTTATCCGTTAATTATCCGTCCGGCTTTTACAATGGGCGGCACGGGAGGCGGCATTTCTTACAATCAAGAAGAGTTTGAAGAAATGGCCCAAGGCGGTATTGATGCGAGTCCGGTGTCGCAAATTTTGATCGAACAATCTTTGATCGGTTGGAAAGAGTACGAACTGGAAGTGATGCGGGATTTGGCAGATAATGTAGTGATTATTTGCTCGATCGAGAATCTCGACCCGATGGGCGTTCACACCGGCGATTCAATCACCGTCGCACCGGCTCAAACTCTCACCGACAAAGAATATCAGCGCCTGCGGGATGCTTCGATTAAAATTATCCGCGAAATCGGAGTTGAAACTGGCGGTTCTAACATTCAATTTGCCGTCAATCCAGTTAACGGAGATTTCATCGTCATTGAAATGAATCCCAGGGTTTCCCGTTCCTCCGCCTTGGCCTCAAAAGCCACCGGTTTCCCGATCGCCAAAATGGCGGCAAAATTAGCCGTAGGTTACACCCTAGACGAAATTTCCAACGATATTACCAAAAAAACTCCCGCGTCTTTTGAGCCGACAATTGACTACGTGGTGACGAAGATTCCCCGATTTGCTTTTGAAAAGTTCCCCGGTTCGGAACCGACTCTGACAACGCAAATGAAGTCAGTGGGAGAGGTAATGGCGATCGGGCGCAGCTTCAACGAATCTTTCCAAAAAGCGCTGCGGGGATTGGAAACCGGCCGCGCGGGTTTCGGGTGCGACAAACCGGAAAAATTGCCTAGTTTGGAACAAATTCGCGCCGGATTGCGGACTCCAAATCCCGATCGCATTTTTACAGTTCGCCACGCGATGATGATGGGAATGTCGGTGGAAGATATCTTTGAACTCACAGCAATCGACCCTTGGTTTTTGGATAAAATGCAGGAATTGTTGGACGCGGAGAAGTTCTTGAAACGAACGGCGCTCGAACAGTTGACAAAAGAGACAATGTTTGAAGTAAAGCAGTTGGGATTTAGCGATCGCCAAATTGCTTACGCCACCAAAACATCGGAAGATCGAGTCCGCACCTACCGCAAACAGTTAGGCGTAGTGCCGGTTTACAAAACAGTCGATACCTGCGCCGCTGAATTTGAAGCGTTTACACCTTATTACTATTCCACCTACGAAGCGGGAGCGGCAATTTGGGAATTGGGCGATGAAGAAAAGAAGATTTCGTCTGTCGGTCACAGTCTCGCACCGGAGTCGGAAGTTTTGCCTTCTACTAAGCGAAAAGTGATGATTCTAGGCGGTGGCCCGAACCGCATCGGACAGGGAATTGAGTTTGATTACTGTTGCTGTCACGCTGCTTATTCCCTAGGCGAGGACGGGTTTGAGACAATTATGGTCAACTCGAACCCGGAGACAGTTTCTACAGATTACGATACGAGCGATCGCCTGTATTTTGAACCGCTAACCAAAGAGGATGTTCTCAACATCATTGAGGCGGAAAATCCCGAAGGAGTAATTATTCAATTTGGCGGACAAACGCCGCTGAAATTGGCGATTCCTTTGCAAAAATCCCTCGAAAATCATCCCGACGTACAAACAAAAATTTGGGGGACTTCGCCGGATTCTATCGATACTGCTGAAGACAGGGAGCGATTTGAAAAAATTCTGCGACAGTTGGATATTCAGCAAGCCGCTAACGGTTTGGCGCGCAGTTTTGAGGATGCTTTAATCGTAGCTCAGCGCATCGGTTATCCGGTGGTGGTGCGGCCGAGCTACGTATTGGGCGGGCGAGCAATGGAAATTGTTTATTCCGATACGGAGTTGGAACGTTACATGACTTACGCGGTGCTGGTAGAACCGGAGCATCCGATTTTAATTGACAAGTTTTTGGAAAATGCGATCGAGGTCGATGTAGATGCGATCGCCGATACGACCGGCAATGTCACGATCGGCGGTATTATGGAACACATCGAAGAAGCGGGAATCCACTCCGGCGACTCGGCTTGTTCCATCCCTTACCAAACGCTTTCTGAAAAAGCGGTGGAAACAATCCGCCGCCAGACAGTGGAACTAGCAAAAGCCCTGAAAGTTATCGGGTTGATGAACATTCAATTTGCCGTCCAAGGCGAAGAAGTTTTCATTTTAGAAGCTAATCCGCGGGCTTCTCGCACGGTACCTTTTGTGTCAAAAGCGATCGGAGTTCCCCTAGCAAAAATCGCATCGCGAGTCATGTCAGGCCAAACTCTAGAAGCTTTAGGTTTTACTAAGGAGATTGTACCGATTCATGTTTCCGTCAAAGAGGCGGTGCTACCGTTTGCTAAGTTTCCGGGAACTGATACTTTGTTAGGGCCAGAAATGCGATCGACTGGCGAAGTCATGGGGATTGACACAGATTTTGGCAAAGCATATGCCAAAGCTCAACTCGGCGCGGGACAAATTATGCCGTTGTTCGGAGTCGTGCTGGTTTCAATGCGCGATCGCGATAAACTAGCGGTTGCACCCGTTGTCAAGGAATTCTTAGAATTAGGTTTCAAAGTAGTAGCAACTCACGGAACGCACAAAGTTTTGCGAGAGCAAGGTTTAGATGTAGATTTGGAATTGAAACTGCACGAAGGGCGACCAAATTTGTTAGATTCGATCAAGAATGAAAAAATCCAACTAATTATCAACACACCTTCTGGCGAAGAATCCCGCGCCGACGGAATCTTTATCCGCCGCACAGCTTTGACTTACAAAATCCCGATTATTACCACAATAGCCGGTGCCAAAGCCACAGCATCAGGAATTCGATCGCTCAAATCCAACCCGATGCAAGTAAAAGCAATTCAGGATTATTACCCGCAAGCGTAGAGTTATTGTAGGGCGCGAAACACTCTTCGATCGTTAGGCCATCGATCTCCCTGGCGCCCCCCTTAACAAGGGGGGGACAAGAGCGTCAAAGCCCCTTTTGTTAAGGGCGAAACCGTCCACTTTTCAAAGTCCCCCTTTTTAAGGGGGATTTAGGGGGATCGAGACTTTGCTATAAACCTAGGATACTTATGGCGCACCAACAAACAGCGCACTACCAAAACCTAATCTGAATGAGAATCTAAAGCACCGCTAGACACCATCAACTTCGGCCAAACCAACAAGAAAAACCCCATCCAAGCCAATAAAGGAATCGCGACTAAAACAGTTATCCAAACCGTTTTTAACAAAAACCAACTACCGGAAATCAGACTCGTGCCAGTCAAAAGAATCGACCAAGGCTGACACCACCAAGGTTTGTAATCCCAAGCACTAATAGCTTTTTTTTCAGAAACAGATTTCATATTTGCAGTAATTTTGTATAGATTGGCGATCGGGCTATCTAGAGAAAACAAATTTAAACGTTCATCACCTCTTCTGCTGTCAGCGTTAATTCAGGAAAAGTCCGCGATACAATTCGTTCGCTGCCTTTGAACGCGCTTCTTTGATAGTTGCCCTCTGCATCCAAAAGGTGAACAAATACAGTTGGAACTTTGGGATTTCCCAGAAATTCCCTGCTGCCAATTGCTAAATAATCGACAATCCAATACTCAGGAATTCCGAGACGCTGGTACTCGTCCAGTTTGTCGATATAATCGTCATCCCAATTTGTTGATGTTACCTCCACCGCCAATTGAATTGGTTCCCGCAACGCAGCATAAGCCGAACGGTTCGATCGCCATAAATCGCGATCGATTACGCTGACATCCGGTCTCCGCCCTTGTTCAACGCCGGCTTTACTTACAGTTTTGATAACTGGCGTGAGCCTGACAACATAATTTAAGTTTAGCCGCTTAATTTCATCTTTAAACGAGTCCGATGTAAAATCAGCAACATCATCATGATTTCTGGTGGAATTCATTTCTACAATTTCTCCATTTACCAGTTCATAGCGTCCATCTTCTGGACATTCTACAAGGAATTGGTCAAAGGTTAATTTTTTCGTGACTGTTGCAATCATAAGATTTATCCTTATTTTGCAGTGATACTATTAGTCTACATTACCACAGGCAGGAATGAATTTGTTTTTTTGACCGCAGATATCTAATTCTACAATCAAAAATATACAATCAAAAATCTCAAATCGATTCAGGTAAATGGTAAAATACGATCGCCAGCCGGCAGATTGAGTTAAATATGTCACCTACTGGCTAGGGTAGAAAGTAACAAACCTAGAAATCGAGCCACTCCCAGGTCAACCCCGAACCATGAGACTAGACGAAGCCGTAGAATTTGCCGAAAACCCAGAGCCGCGCTGTCCCTGCGTCCTCCTGCTGGACACCTCCGGCTCCATGCAAGGCGCAGCCATAGATGCCTTGAATGAGGGGCTGGAAGTTTTTAGGAATGACCTAATTAAAGACGAACTAGCTAAAAAGCGAGTCGAAGTCGCGATTATTTCCTTTGACAATAATATCAAAGTTGTGCAAGACTTCGTGACCGCCGACGGGTTCGAGACACCGCTGCTGACAGCCCAAGGACAAACCCACATGGGCGCGGGCATTCAGCTCGCACTAGATACCATTGCCGCCCGCAAATCCGAATACCGCAACAACGGCATCACTTACTACCGCCCGTGGGTATTTATGATTACCGACGGCGAACCTCAAGGCGAATCAGATGATGTTGTGGAAATAGCAGCACAGCGAATTAAAGAGGAAGAAACGAACAAGCGCGTGGCATTTTTTGCTGTCGGAGTCGAAGGTGCTAATATCTCCCGTCTCGCAGAAATTGTCGAGCGCACGCCTGTAAAATTGAGAGGATTAGACTTTAGAGAGATGTTCATCTGGCTGTCGGCTAGTATGCAGAGAGTTTCTCACTCAAAAATTGACGAACAAGTAGCACTGCCGCCGCCCGGATGGGGAACTGTTTAGTTAGTTGGTAGGGGCGGTGCCCCCGTGCCCGCCCTCTTAGTTGTTAGTTGTTAGTTGTTAGTTGTTAGTTGTTGGTTGTTAGCTGTTAGGTGTTAGTTATTGGTTGTTATGGCTCATTAGTTAATAATAGTAATAGCTCCTTAAGGGATTTCTCTACAGAATGAACACAAACTAATAATTGACGAGACAGATTGTAAAGCAGAGACCCGAAACAAGGATTTGTTTTGATTTTTTTAGGGAATAGTTCAATCTGAATTGCTGCTTGATTCTCATAACAAATAACAAACAACAAATAACAACAACCAATAACTAATAACTAATGACCAATGACCAATGACTAATGACTAATGGCTAATGACTAATAACCAATAACTAATAACTAATGACTAATGACTAATGACTTGGGACTATTGAGTAATTGGCAGGTTGTAGCGGCATCGGTGACTGGTACGAGCCACGAAAAACGATCGCAGCCCTGTCAAGATGCCCACTGCTGGCGCGTCTTGGCAAACGGTGTTTTGGTAGCAGCAGTTGCTGACGGCGCGGGTTCGGCTGCACTGGCAGAAGTGGGGGCAAAAATTGCTGTAGAAGCGGTTGTCGAAATGATTTGCCAACAGGATTTGCAGCCTGAAAATGACGGCGAATGGCAGGTATTTTTGACAGCTTCTCTGCAAGTCGCGCGGGCGCAGGTGGAAGCAGAAGCGGCTGTGCGGGAAGTGCCGGCGAGGGATTTGGCTTGCACTTTGATTGCGGTTGTGGCGACGCCGGAATTAATCGCAGTTGCTCAAATTGGTGACGGTGCGGCGGTGGCGGGTGACAGTGAGGGAAATGCGATCGCCCTTACTGTACCTCCCTGCGGCGAATATATCAACGAAACCATCTTTTTGGTTTCGCCAAATGCGATCGAAACAGCGCAATTTCAGGTAATGCGGCAACCGCTGCGGCACTTAGCTGTGTTTTCCGACGGCTTGCAAATGCTAGCTCTCAAAATCCCGGAAGGTACGCCCCACAAGCCATTTTTTACGCCGTTGTTTCGGTTTTCGGGCGAAGTAAAAGAAGAGTCAGATGCGAAACAGCAGTTAGAGTCATTTTTGCGATCGCCCAGAGTTTCCCAACGCACCGACGATGACTTAACATTATTGTTAGCAACTTTTTCGAGTAATGTCTAGTCTGTTCAAATCTACTTACAAAAAGCGGAGCAAAAATTATGACATATCCACGAATTAGTGCCCCAAGCTTGTTGCGAGAAACATTTGCTGTTGTGGGAGCTGTATACCCAGCTCTGTTCAGAATCAACTATCCCCATTTAATATGGTTCGTGCTGAATACTTTTGGCCGAGATATCCTGCTCAATAGCTTTGAGATAACTACCTCCGAACAGGCGGACGCAAGTCTTAAGTTGAATATTATCTACTGGTTAGTGGCAGTTCCTTTCTTGTCGGGAGCTACTAATTTCTACACTTATCGAAGTTTGACAGAAAATCAAGTAACTGCGAGCGAGGCTTTCTCTCAAGCAAAAAGAAGATTGCTACCACTCATTTTGGTTAATTTCCTGTCTGTGGTGCTGATTTTGGGTTTGCCAGGTATTATTATGTGGTTCCTGTGGTCTTATGCTTTTGTAGGCTTAATTATACTGCTAATAATAATTCCTGGGCTTTATGTGTTATACCGCTTAATATTTTCATCTTATGCTACCGTCATTGATAACTCTTCGGTGCCGGACAGTTTTGACAGTAGTTGGAAATTAACTGAAGGGCGTTGGTGGTTGATATTCCGCTCAAATTTACTGATAGGTTTTGTGTTTTTTGTGCCAGCAATATTGATTTCTGGATTAATCGGTTCAATATTGGGGAATTTGCTAGCATCTCAGCTTGTGGGTCAGGTAC
>NZ_JBARVX010000579.1:0-39314 GCF_049646505.1 Microcoleus sp. | reverse complement strand
ACTAAACCAGACTGCAACTGCTGCCAAGGCCCAGACCAAATGTAAGTAACCGGCAGCGCGACTCCGGGAAGTGCTTTTCCGGTAACAGTAACTTGCTCTAATTGTACTTGCGATCTGGCTTCATTCAACGGCTGTATTTCCACAGGCTGCCGTCGCTTGCGGTAAAGATTTAGATTAGTATTGTCAGGCAAAACCCAAGCTTTTTCTAACTGAAAATTTTCACCTTTTTCAATTGTAGCTACCGCAGCATTTTGAGCTTTTTTAATTTTTTCGCGAATCGAACCTTGCGGGCCTGTTTTGGTAACAAACCAAGAAAGCGATCGCACATCTTGCGGCACTTCTTTTAAATTAGTTCCCACCTGCCGCCCGTACACCTGAAAATTCGCCAAAGCACCGTAATAATTCAGATTGTGCTGGTTAATTTCCGGCGTGGAAGGCAACACGCCTAAAGTAGATTGCAAATAAGGTTCCGCAGCAAGAATTTCTGCAATTACCTCTCGGTGCGGCCACTCTTTGCCCAAGTAAGGATAGCTAGAATTACCGGGGCTAACAAGTTGAACTAAGCTATGTCCAAAAGCACCGCCCAGCGGCCACATATTTAACAGCATCGTCAAAGTTGCTAAACCAATTGTTCCCCAGCGAATTTGTCGCCCCCAACGTGGAGGCCACAGTGTTAAACAGTAGGCTAAGAAAATAGATAATACTGGCAAATAAGGTATCACATATCTGTCGTCTTTGTTGATATTTAAAGAATTAATTAAATAAGCTCCTACCCAAAAAATAGCCAGCCACCGACAGGAGTTGAGGTGAAAGATTGACGAACTATTTTGCCTGCGGAGCCAATAAAGTATAAATCCAACTAAGGGAATCAGTAACAAAGGCCAAGAAAGCTGTTCGGGCAAGTGCTGAATGTAGTAAATCCAAGCGTCGATCGTATTGAGGGCTGGATCTCCTTCGGCGATCGCAGAATCCAGCGTGGCCCGTTTTCCTCCGGTCAAAATTAACAGCCAATTGGTTTTTGCCCAGGGCCCAAAAACTGCCACCGACAGCAACAAAGCACCAGCTAATTGAGCTAATTTTCCCCAAGCTTTTTGCACCACTGCACCCGCAGCCAACCACACAATCGGGGTAAACAGAAATAAGACTGTAGTGTGTTTAACTAATATTGATAAGCCGAGAGAAATTCCAAAGGCGATCGCCCAAAAGAAAGATAATCGACTCAGGTAAAACTTTTTACCCTTTTCCTGATTTCTGCTATCCGCTGCATCCGCTACCAAATCTGCTGCCGAACCTTCTTCTTTCCACATTGTCAAACAATAGAAAGCCAAAGTAATCGCAGCAGCGAGGGGATAGTCTAGCAAAAATTGCAAGCGGAACCGATAAAGTCCCGGTAACAAAACGCAAATTGCAGCGGCCCACAAACCGACTTGTCTGTTGAATAATTTGACGCCCAGACTGTAGACTGAGGCGAGGAGAATTGCACTAAATAATAAATGAACGAGGGTTGCCCGATCGCCCAGGGCACCGAAAACATTCAAAAACGGCACCGTTAAGATGTACGTCAAGGGTGGAATTTTTGTCGAAAGCAGCCAGAAGTTTGTCCACCAATCCCCCGAAAACCACTGAGGATGCTGCAGCGCCTGCCAGTAATTCAGCGTGCTGGTGAGGTATTCTGCCTGATCCCACGCCGGTACAGAGCGATCGAAGGCAAACCAGAGGCGATCGCCAATTGCCCCCAACAGCCAAATTGTCCCCAAGACAAGCAGACTGTTGCCCCCGCTAGCCCGATGTTGCTGTGCCATTGCGATTTTTGGATTTTAGGTTGCAGCTTTTAGCTTACAGGCGGGCGGTTCCGGGCGAGCTAAAAATTAGTTGAGAAAAGTGCTTGCTAAATTGTGTATGTGTCTGCTAAGATAGTAAAGCGCGAAAAAACAAGCCGGGATAGCTCAGTTGGTAGAGCAGTGGACTGAAAATCCACGTGTCACGAGTTCAAGTCTCGTTCCTGGCATAGCTTTCTAAAAAATATACTTACACTGTTGAAGATCGCCCTTGCTTGCGGTGTATTGATTGAAGATTTGGTCTAATTTTTGGAAGATTGAGGAGAGTATGAAACTTGTTAGATCCCCGACTTCTTCAAGAAGTCAGAGATCCTTATATTTCTTAGGAATGAAAATTTAATAACTTAAGCGATTGGCTCGTTACCAGGCTCCGCCTGGTAATGCAGATGCTTTGGCTCTGCCTCTCTTTACCCCTGAGCTTCTGGAGAGAGAAGTGTGGCAGATGTTTAATTTATTAAATTTTCGTTCCTTAATCTCTTTCTGCTGGGACTCCTTAAACCCGCGTTTGACTTTGCAAAATTTCCTCCAACAGCCTCTCTTGACTTTTCGCAGGTTCTTTGCAAGTCAAACACTCGCAAACTAACCCGACAATTCCTACAGGCAAATCAGTCTCAATCTGACAGACAGCAGTCGGATAATACTGCGAAATCAACCCAGAAATGCGATCGCTCGACGTGCGAATCAAAGTAGAATGCTGATACCAATCGATCGCCGAAAGCAGACTCGGACAAGCTTGGGGAGCATCTCGGACAATACTGCTGAAAGCTTGCAAACCTTGCTCCGCACGATCGAGATATTCCAAATTTTGCCCCAGCAGTGCGAGACGAATCAAAGAGGCGATCGCAATTCCATTCGCCGCCGGAGTTGCATTGTCTATATAACTGCGTTCCCGCAGCAACAAATCTCCGCTAGCATCCTTAGCAGTATTGTAATATCCTCCGAATTCCACGCTCCACAAAAACTCATCAAACTCTTCTTGTACCTGCACAGCTTTCTCCAACCAAAATTGAGAATTATGCAATTGCGGTGCTGCTTCCCCGCTGCCTAAACTCAAACTCGCTTGATGCAAATCCAACAAAGCTTTCACAAACAAAGCATAATCCTCCGACTGCGCCGCCACAGCAGATTGTCCGTCATAATTCAACCGCTGAAACCGCCCGTCCTTCCACTGATTGTCTAAAATAAAATTAGCACTTGTCACAGCTAATTCCAGATATTCCAAATTTGCAAAAACAGCGGCAGCGCGCGCCAAGCCAGAAATCATTAAACTGTTCCAAGCTGCAATCATTTTCGTGTCAGTAACGGCGGGAATTCTACCAGGCCAACTGTCATTTTTAGCTTCCTCATTGTTGCGGGCTGGGGGAAAAGTTTTCACAGTATCGGGATTGCCGCCGTAGCGAACAGCAAAAAGTTTAGCCAAAGCCGTTTCTACAGTTGCGCTGAGTTTTCCCGGCTGGTAGCGCTGCAATACATTTTTGCCTTCAAAATTGCCGCCGCGAGTCACAGTAAACTGTGCTTGAATTTCCGCCAATTCCTCAGCAGTTAACAGTTGTTCGAGTTCGTCGTAACTCCAAACATAAAACGCTCCTTCCTCCGGTTCTGACCCCCCCGTTGCCCCCCCTTGGTAAGGGGGGGTTAAATTTTCTGCCCCCCCTTGGTAAGGGGGGGTTGGGGGGGTAAAACTATCAGCATCCTGTGCCGCGTAAAAATAACCTGTCGGCGCGGTCATTTCTCGCTTCAACCATTGTACTGTCCGGGCGATCGCACTTTCAAAAGCCGGTTCTTGGATTCCCGCACTCCACAAATTCGCCAAATATTCCACAATTTGACCGTTGTCGTAGAGCATTTTTTCAAAGTGCGGCACAGTCCAAGTTGCATCAACCGTGTAGCGGTGAAATCCGCCGGCTACATGGTCGTAAATGCCGCCCAATGCTAAGTCTAATCCGCGCTGAGTGGAGATTTGTTTGCTGTCGTATTTTGAATCAAAATTAAAGCGCGTTCCCCGCAGTGCTAGCTCAGCGTAAGGCATCATGGGAAAACTGGGGCCGGGATTGCTGCCGGCAATAATTCCGGTGTTGAGTTCCCAACCTTTTTGGAAGATTTCGCGATTTAGTTCTGCGGTTACTCCTGACAGCGCTGCCGACTGTTGGAGGTTCTCTAAAATCTCTGCTTTGAAGGCTTCTACTTTGCCTTTTTCTGTGTCGTAAAAGCGGCGAATTGCTTGCAAAACTTCTAAAAATCCCGGTCTTCCGTAGCGGGGTTCTACGGGGAAATAAGTGCCGCCGTAAAAGGGAATTCGCTCGTCGGGAGTGAGAAAAACGTTGAGCGGCCAACCGCCTTGGCCGGTCATCATTTGCAAGGTTTGCATATATATGCTGTCGATGTCGGGCCGTTCTTCGCGATCGACTTTTATCGGTACAAACTGCGAATTCATGTATTGGGCGATCGCGCGATCGGAAAATGCTTCCCCTTCCATCACCGTGCACCAGTGGCAGCTAGAATAGCCAATTGACAGGAAAATCGGTTTATTTTCGCTCCGGGCCGTTTCTAAGGCTTCGTCGCACCAGGGCCACCAGTCGATCGGGTTTTCCGCGTGTTTCCGCAGGTAAAGGCTTTGGGATTGAGCAAGACGGTTGACCATAATCAAATATACTTTAACTCGTACTCAGTAAGTTTGTCACTTCTCTAGCAGTTTAGCGCGAGATGTTTTAATTGAGTTGTTGCCGATAATTATGTTTTAATATTATGGACGATCGTCTAGATTTAAAATGAGTTTATCATCTCGGAGAACCTTCAATCAACAGCTAGGACAATTTTTGCTGAGTGCTGCTGTTCCTCCTGCTGTTCTCGAACTGGGGCAAACTGCATCCTCGGATCGAGCTTTATTAGAAACTAATCTTAACAATTTTCTGGCAAAAGCAGACCCAGAAATAGAATTATTAGTCCCGACCTTTTTAGGTAACGACAAGCGCCGGTTTTACGGCAGAGGCGTTCCGAAAAGCTTGAAGTTAATCGACCAATTTCCACTCGGCAGCGGACGGACTTTTCTGGGAAGGCGGTCTGTAGTTTGGAGCGGCGCGGGTTGGACCGGACAGCCGACAATTACCAGAGACCGGGGGAAAACTTATTTAATTATAGGTGCTTTCGACCACAATTTGCGAAAAATAGATATGGCTACCAATAAAGAAGTTTGGCGCTATAAATTTGATGATGTAATCAAAGGTTCATCAACAATTTATATCGATGAAAAAGCCAGCGCCGAAAACAGAATTGTGATTTTGCAGGGCAGCCGCAGCGGCGGTGACGGCAAAAAAGTCGTGCCGAGTTTTCGGGCAATATCTTTTAGAACTGGCAAGGAACTTTGGAAGCTGGACATTAGGAGAACGCCCAGCTACAGCCGCGATAACGATAGCAGCGCTTTGGATATCGGCGGCGGCGTGTTGTTCAATGCGGGCGAAAATGCGATCGGCTATTTTCTCGATAGTTCCACAAGTAATGCCAAGCTCAAACAAGGAATCAAACAGCCAAGAATATTGTCGGAAGTGCAACTTTATGCAGCAGCAGATATCAGGAAGCACGGCGGCAACTTGGTAGCTGAATCATCGCCATCAAGGCTCAAAGATCGAATATTTATAGCTGCAGGTTCCGGTCACATTTACGGTATTAGCATTGCCGAAAAAAAGATTGTGTGGGATTTTTATACAGGTTCAGATTTGGATGGAAGTGCTGTAATTTCTAAATCTGGAAAACTGTTTTGTGCCGTAGAAAAACAATACATTGCAGGTAACGGCGGAGTTCTAAAACTGAATCCGAACAAAGAGCCGAATGCCAGCGTCGAATGGTTTTTGCCTACCGGAAACCGCCGGCTTTCTAGCTGGGAAGGCGGGATAATCGGCTCGGTGGCGTTGAATGACGAGTACAATTCCGGGGAGTTTCCGGCGCTGTTTGCCACAAATGCGATCGACGGCAATTTGTACATCGGTTCCCAAGATATGATTACAGGTAAAAAAATTGCTGTACCTTGGCGAAACCAATCCTATCATACTCCGGTAATAGTCTTTCAAAAACAAATAGGTTCTTCTATTTCAACTCCGATTTTTACCGATGGCAATAAACTGATCAGTGCGGGATACAACGGTGTTTATTTGTTTAATTTGAATTGGGAACGAGCGAAGTCTGGCGATAAGAATGCTTTGAGAAATGCTAAGGGCGAGTTTTACCGTTTGAAAGTAATAGAATCGGGGAGATTTAAACCGGGTTTATCTTTTGAGGCGACTCCTGTAGTTTGGGACGGACTTGTGAGGATTTGCGCCAGGGATGGCTGGATGTATACTTTGGGTTAGTCATTGGTATTTTGTACCTCTATCGGGAACAGACAAGATGCTGTTCCACAACAGAGTTTAGTTATTGTGGAACAGGCATCTTGCCTGTTCTTAAAAGGGTGTTGAAATCCGCGACGCAAGATGCCTGTTCCACAACAAAGTTTAGTTATTGTGGAACAGGCATCTTGCCTGTTCTTAAAAGGGTGTTGAAATCCGCCATCTCTTCCTACCTGCGGTTTGACTGCGGTTATATGTATGATAGAAATAATGCCGGATATTATAGGAAACTCGCTATGGCAACTAATGAAACTCAAATAAGCCAAGTTTACGGTTCAGAGGATGCTCAAGGCATTCTGCAAATTGCGATCGCCCGCCGACAAGATGAAGGAGAATTATCCAGAGTGCAGTTGTTCGAGATTGCAGCGGAATTAGGCATCTCCGAACAGGATATTGTGGTGGCGGAACAGCAATGGTTAGCAACTAGAGGAGAAGTTCAAGAAAAGTTGGTTTTTAACACTTACCGCCGTCGCAAATTGCAGAAAAATGTGACAAAATACGGCATCATCAATACTTTTCTAGTTTTGTTTAATCTAGCAGGAGCGCACGAGCTTTCTTGGTCGCTGTTCATTTTACTAACCTGGGGATTGGGATTGTCGCTGAATGCTTGGAATGTGTATCAAACTGAAGGGGAAGATTACGAGCAAGCGTTCCAGCGGTGGCGTTTGAAGAAACAAGTCGGAGAGTCTATTGGTACTGCGACGAATAAGTTTATGAAGTGGTTGCAGTCGTGAAAAGTTCTACTAATTCTCAAAACTCATGCAAAAGTAGCTGTAGGGTGCGTCGCCCAAGAAAATTCTCCATAAAAATCGACAATCTAATAGCCACGCACCTGACAAACAGTCTTTCAGGAAACAACCTTGTAGGAGGGGGTTTTGTAAACCGTAATTGCCTAAAATCAATAATCTCATAAACTCCCCCGCGCATCGGTAAATCGCTTAATTTTACGCTTCTGGATCGATACCCAAAGCTCTTAACTGAGCCGCCAGCCGATCGGCACGCTGCCGCTCTTGTTCGGCTTGTTGTTGAGCTAATTCTTTTTCCTGTTGCTCGCGATCGGCACGCTGTCGCTCTTGTTCGGCTCGTTCATCACCCGTCAACAGCAAATTACCTTCTTCGTCCCACCACCGCAGCCAAGGCAGTTCGGCATTTTGATACTGTCCCTGCCATATTCCTAATTCTACACCCAAAGGCCCAATCGGATAGTGTCCGCGATCGTTAGCTGGCACTAACTGATACTTACCTGCTACTAAATTGTACACTTCGACGCTGGCTAGACTCACTTCATAAATAGCGTAGAAAGGTACGCGAAGTGCTTGCTCGTAAACCCAAAACTTTCCCGTTTTAGGAGTTGCATCTCGTTCTTCCGAGCCGTCGCGAGAAACAAATTCGATGACAATTAAAGGCGCGACAACTTCGTACCACATCACGTAAGAACGCCGAATTTTACCGTCAACTAATGGTGACACGTTTGGAACATAAAACCAATCGGGTGCTTCAGCTCCTCTGTCTGCCGGCTCTGTTAGACGCCAATAAATACCGCAGTCTTGACCGATGCAATATTGATTGTCGGGATGGCGCTGCTGCAATAGCGGGGTGACGGCATCAGTCAGCAGAATGCTTTGGGGATGCTCCTGAAAGTTTTTCACAAATCTACCGTCTTCGTCTGGTAGTTGAGTGTGGTCGGGAGGGAGATTTGTTATGGATTTATAGTTTGTATCTCCCTCAGATTCCGGTAGTTGAGTGTGGTCTGGCAGTAGATTGAATGCGGTAGAAGATTTTGTTTGAGAAGTCATGGCAGTAGCCGTTTATTATATTACAAGCTGATGATTATTAAATTAATATAACAGATGATTTGGCGGTAGGGCGGCTTTTTTATGGTTGAGAATTCTTGTAGCTCATCTTGGAGCGATCGAATATTCTGTCATCGCATATTGTCTCACTATTGGCGATAAATTGAAAAGCGCTTGATTGTCCGGTTCTGGTTTTTCAATCAATGCTCTATTTTTTAAAAATTGCAGCGCATTGAATAACTCCGGTCGCGATAATTGCACTTGGAAATTCTATAAATTTTGATAAATTGAAACAGGCTCGATTTCATTTTCGACGCAGCACATTACTTGGCGATCGTCTCATTTTCTAGCTTGGCTGCTTTCCGACAGAGATGCTCCCTTGCCACTTCTTCTATTGTACCTAATCGTTAATAAAACTCCTGTATATAGCGGTTCTCAGTAACATGAGGTACGTTCAAAAAGCGGTAGTAGGTAATAGGTAATTGCAGATTGGTAATTTGAGTTCTGGTTAGCTGCCAGTTATGATTTCTGCCCTCCGCTTCGCCCGTTACCGATTACCCATTACCGATTGCGCGAGTGTACCTGACCTAAGTGAGAAAGGCTATATTTGTATTGGCTGCTCTAAATACCATAATATAATCTAATCTCTAGTAGCTGTGTATTGTGGTAAAATGACGATCGCCATTGACTTTGGAACTAGCAACACCGTCGTCGCTCGCTGGAATCAGGCCATCCAGCAGCCAGAAACTTTGAAATTACCGGGATTGTCGGCAATCTCGGCTCAAAATCCGCCCCTAATTCCCAGTTTGCTCTACGTTGAGGACGCTGCTCAAAGTAAAGTAATACTCGGTCAGCAAGTCCGCGACAGAGGTCTAGATTTGAGCGGAGATTCTCGGTTTTTCCGCAATTTCAAGCGGGGAATTGGCACTGCGGTTCAGGGTTTTGTGCCGGAACTTGACGGGCAAATTGTAGATTTTGAACGAGTAGGTGAGTTGTATTTGAGCCAAATTGTCAGCTCAATTCGCGAACTGCCTTTGCCGGTAGATTCTTTAATTTTTACTGTACCGGTAGATAGTTTTGAAGCTTACCGCCATTGGTTGGGTAAAGTGTCTGAATCTCTGCAAGTAGAACAGGTTCGGATGTTGGACGAACCGACGGCGGCTGCTTTGGGTTACGGTTTAGCCGATCGCGAAATTCTCTTAGTCATTGATTTCGGCGGCGGAACTCTCGACCTTTCTTTAGTGCGCCTCGACATTTCTGCTGGCAAAAAGCCCCTGGGTTTTCTGCTCAAATGGGGCGAAAAGTTATTAGCTGAATCTTCGGCACAAAAAGCAAAAGTTGCGCGGGTTTTGGCTAAAGCCGGACAAAATTTGGGCGGTTCGGATATTGATAATTGGCTGGTTGACTATTTTGTCAAAACAAAAGGGCTAGCAAAATCTCCGATTACAACGAGATTGGCAGAACGGTTAAAGATTCAGTTGTCTTTGGTGAATCAGGCGGTTGAAGTTTATTTTGATGATGAAAATTTTGAAAGTTACGAATTAGAATTAGACCGATCGCGCTTTGAATCTATCCTCGCCGAACATCAGTTTTTTGACAACCTCGACGAGTGCATGAATCAAGTATTGCAGCAAGCGCGCCGCCAAGGCTTAGAAATTGGCGACATCGATGCAGTTTTGCTCGTTGGCGGTACTGTCCAAATTCCCGCCGTAAAGCGTTGGGTTGAGCAATATTTCGAGCCGGCAAAGATTCGGTGCGACAAACCCTTTGAGGCGATCGCCCAAGGTGCTCTGCAACTGAGTCAAGGCATAGAAATCAAAGATTTTCTCTATCACAGTTACGGAATTCGTTACTGGAACCGCCGCGAAAATTGCCACAGTTGGCACAGTTTAATCAAATCCGGCCAGTCTTATCCGATGAGCGAACCGGTAGAATTAGTCTTGGGAGCTTCTTTAGAAAATCAGCCGAGTATAGAATTAATTATCGGTGAATTGGGAGCGGAAACTGGCGGGACGGAGATCTATTTTGATGGCGACAGGCTAATTACTCGCCAACTCGCGGGTCAAACATCGGTACAGCCCCTAAATGACAAAGATGGAGCTCGCAGTATCGCGCAATTGACACCGCCTGGGTATCCGGGGGGCGATCGCATCAAAATCTTCTTCCGCGTGGACGAACAGCGATTTTTACGCATTACCGTGGAAGATTTGCTAACAAATGAAACGTTGTTGGAGGACAAACCAGTGGTGCAGTTAAGTTAAAGATCAATACGCTTGGGTTAGCGCTGTTTATTCCCCTGAGATCCCCCTAAATCCGCCTTAAGAAGGGGGAGTTTGAGCAATTTCTTGTCCCCCCCTTTTTTAAGGGGGGTTAGGGGGGATCTGTCTTAACTGAACTTCAACCTGCGGAGGCAGGTTTTGTCTGTATAGACGCGGTTTCAACCGTTGGGTATTCTTGAAGTGGATTTTGTCTCCATAAATGTAATGTTAACTCTTCAACCGGCGGAGGCCGGTTTTGTCTGTATAGACGCGGTTTCAACCGCCGTTTTATCTACGAACCTGGAGTTAAACCTAAGATTTGTGCACCACCACCGGTGTCCCCACCGAGGCCCAATTGAACAGCCATTTAGCGTGATTTACAGCTACATTCGTGCAGCCGTGAGTGACGGGATTGCCAAACAAATTGTGCCAGTAAGCGCCGTGAATTGCCATTCCTCCGTCGTAATACATGGTATAGGGAACGTCGGGCACGTCGTAGTCATCCCCAGTCATTCTAGTAACGCGGTGTTTGGTTTGAACGGCAAAGGTTCCCGTGCGGGTGGGAGTCGATGATTTGCCGCTGGAAATAGTCACCGCATAAACAGGTTTGCTTCCTTCCCAAGCTGTTAATCTTTGTCTTGACAAATCAATTTCAATCCAGCGCTGACTGGATTGCTGCAACTGCATAATTTTATTGGCGATTTTGTTGTGCTGCGAACCGGCAATTGCAGGATTTTGCCCCCCACAAAATGCAGCAACTGTGAGGGCGCAGCCGGCACAGAAAATTCCGGCGCGGCGAAAGTAAGTTGAGTTGATAATGCTGTTCATTCTTCACACCCAAAACGATTTTAGACTGTAGATTTTACATTTTAGATTAGCTCGTACTACTTTAGATTGTAGATTATAGATTTTAGATTGGGAAAGAGCGCTTAACAAGTTGTTAACTTTTCGGTAAGATTTCGGGCAATTTGGCCGATCGCCCGCCAATCTCCATTTGCCACTAATTGTTTGGGAAATAAATCTCCCGCCAAACCAACGGCGATCGCCCCTGCGTCAATAAATACCTTCGCATTTTCCACTGTCACCCCGCCCGTGGGAATCAAAGGAATGTGTCCCAGAGGGCCTTGCAGGCTTTTCAGGTAAGCTGCACCTCCCAACCCCGATATCGGAAACACCTTAACGCAGGTAGCGCCTGCTTGCCACGCAGTCACGATTTCTGTGGGAGAAAAAGCACCGGGGACGATCGGCACTCCCGCATCAACTGCTGTTTTAATCATAGCTACATCGGTGTGCGGAGTAAAGAGAAATTGAGCGCCGCAATCTATGGCTTGCTGCAACTGTTCTAAGTTTAATAAAGTGCCGGTGCCAATACTAAAAGTAGGAAATTGGGAGCGGAGTTCGGCAATTAATTCAGCAGCTTTTTGAGTGTTCCAAGTAATTTCAACAAACTGGAATCCGCCTGCTATTACCGCTGATGCCATCTGCCGAGCGAGTTCTTTTTCGGAAGAACGGATCACGGCGATGGCGCGGTGTTTTTTTAGTAGTGTCAACCAAGATTGATTATTCATACCCACTCATTCTGCCTCGCCTATAATTCTAGTACATCAGGACTTACGCAGTGAGAGTCTTAAACCTCGATGCCCCCTAGCCCCCCTAAAAAAGGGGGGAATTTGAAAGCCCCCCTTTTTAAGGGGGGTTGGGGGGATCTCTTCGTAAGTCCCCTACACATTACCAAATCCGATATATGCCAAACTACAATATGCGCGGCGTGCAATTTTTAACAGACAATCTAGGCAACAAAACCGCTGCAATTGTTGACATCAAAGAACACAGCGAATTTTGGGCAGACGTGCTGGCTGAATGCGGCGAACCGACAGACTTTCAATTTTTAGTTGATTCTGAAGGCGAAAAAATTGCGGTGCTGCTTGACTTCGAGAAGCACGGCGAACTTTGGGAGGATGTTTACGACTGTCTGACTATTGAATCTAGAAAAGATGAACCAAGAGTTCCTTGGGAAGAAGTTACACGTTGCTGCTCTCTACAAAAAAATGTAAACTGATATAGTCGTGTCTGCTGTGGGTGCAGCCTCCTGCGGCAAATTTTCTGGGAGACCTCATGAAGAATTCTGATGCAGCTACTCCTCTCAAGTCCCACGGAGTTAGTCGATTATTAATGCAGTTCGCTTGGGCTAACGTCTCGTTAAACATCGTTTCCCTGCTTTTAACTTCGGTGAAAGCAATTGCACCAACGATTGAGGCGTCGCTTCAAGGTTTGCAGCAGATTTTGTTGATTGTTACAATTCTTGTCGCCTCGATTTTGTTCGTGCTTTTTCTAGTCTGGCTATATCGCTTGCACGTCGATCTCAAGGTTCTTTTCAATGATTATCCTATCACCCCAGGAGGAGCGATGGCAAGATTTCTCATACCGATATACAGTATATGGGGAATTTGGAATGCACTCTCAACATTTGCCAACAGATTTAATCAGGAAGGGGGAGAATTAGCAAAGTTTGCCGAGTATATAAATCCCCTGATCGGAGGGTTCTATGCTTTAACTATTGCCTCAAATATGTTGAACCGTGAATTTTCAAGAATGCAGAGGCAGAGTCCAGAAATAGAGCCTTTATGGTTGTTCTTGCTTAATGATGTAGTAGGCCTGGGTTTGTCGGTCATGTTATTGCTAATGGTAAAAAGTATGAGCAGTGCCGTTGTTGCCAAAGCTCGTCAGCCAAAATCAGGCAGGACAATCAAGGTTTAGTAGATAGGGGTAGGGTGCGTCCCTCTGGGATAACTGCAAATAGCGAGAATTGTCGCAGCGACGCACCCTACTATAAAAAATCGGGGCGATTCCAGACAATCCCAGAATCACCCCAATTATTGATTTCAAACTTTAGATTCAATCCAAAATTTCAAATCTTAAATTCCCAATCAATTAGGCAATAGTGGCCATCTTGACATCGCTGTTGGCTAACAAATTTTGCAGTTCGTCAGCATCCACAGTTTCCTTTTCTATTAGCATATCTGCCAAGGAGTTGAGGACGTGGCGGTTGCCAACCAGCACGTCTTTAGCGCGCAGGTAAGCTTGCTCTACCAACAAGCGGACTTCATCGTCGATCGTGGCTGCGGTTTCTTCAGAAAAGTCCCGTTCGGCCATGATATCGCGACCCATGAACATATTGCCTTGCTGGCGACCGAGAGCTACAGGGCCGAGCCGATCGCTCATTCCGAAGCGAGTTACCATTTGCCGCGCTACTCTTGCCACTTGCTGCAAGTCATTGGAAGCGCCAGTCGTGACTTCTTCTTCGCCGAAGACAATCTCTTCAGCAATGCGGCCGCCCAAAGCTACCGCCATTTGATTTTGCAAGTAAGAGCGAGAATACAAGCCAGAATCCATCCGATCTTCGCTCGGTGTGAACCATGTCAAACCGCCAGCGCGGCCGCGGGGGATAATGCTAATTTTCTGCACGGGGTCATAGTCGGGCATCAGCGCGCCGACTAAAGCGTGACCGGCTTCGTGGTAAGCTACCAAAGTTTTGCGCTTTTCGCTCATCACGCGGTCTTTCTTTTCTGGGCCTGCGAGCACGCGGTCGATCGCATCGTTGACTTCATCCATCGAGACTTCGGTCAAGTTGCGGCGGGCGGCGAGAATTGCAGCTTCGTTCAGCAGGTTGGCCAAATCGGCACCTGTGAAACCGGGTGTCCGGCGGGCGATTTTTTCCAAGTCCACGTCTTTGGACAAGGTTTTGCCGCGGGCGTGAACGTTGAGAATTTCGAGGCGACCGGCGAAGTCGGGGCGATCGACCACAACTTGGCGATCGAAACGGCCCGGACGCAGCAGCGCAGCATCCAGCACGTCGGGGCGGTTCGTAGCAGCAATCAAAATGATGCCTGTATTGCCCTCAAAACCGTCCATTTCCGTCAGCAACTGGTTCAGGGTTTGTTCCCGTTCGTCGTTACCGCCGCCCAAACCAGCTCCCCGCTGGCGGCCTACCGCGTCAATTTCATCGATAAATACGATGCAAGGAGCGTTGGTTTTAGCTTGTTCAAACAAATCGCGGACGCGGGAAGCACCCACACCTACGAACATTTCCACAAATTCTGAACCGGAAATCGAGAAGAAGGGAACGCCTGCTTCTCCAGCAACTGCTTTGGCGAGCAAGGTTTTGCCTGTTCCGGGAGGGCCCACTAGCAGTACGCCTTTGGGGATTTTTGCTCCGACTGCGGTGAAGCGATCGGCATTTTTCAGGAAGTCCACGACTTCTGCGAGTTCTAGCTTGGCTTGTTCGATGCCGGCTACGTCGCCGAATGTCACCTGAGTTTGAGGCTCCATTTGAACTCTAGCTTTGGATTTGCCGAAGTTCATGGCTTGGTTGCCGGGCCCGTTTTGGGCGCGCCGCACCAGGAAAAACAGTCCCACTAACAGCAGGATCGGGAAGAACAGGCTGCTGAGGGCTTTTACCCAGAACCCTTCGTCGTTTTGGGGCAGAACTGAAATGTCTACGTTATTTTTGGTCAGGATGTTGATCAGTTCCGGGTCGTTCGGCAGGTTGACGAGTACCTTGCTGCCGTCCTGAGCAGTTACCAAGGCTTTGCTGCGATCGGAACTGATATTTATTTTGTCTACTCTCTTGCCTTCGACTTCCTGAATGAATTGGCTGTACTTCCAAACTTCCCGGCTTGGGGGCTGTTTGTCAAAAAATGCCGTGGCTAGGGCAATGACTACAATAGCCAGCAGTGCGTACAGTCCAGCGTTTCTCCACCGTTTATTCACCGAGGTCGATCCTCCTAATTATTTAGTCCCTACAGTTTGGGATTTTTTATTTATGTTCATCAATCTTAACGTAATTGTAACTTGTTTTTGTCTGGTGAGGAATCCCGGCCATGCTGCGGCGGTCTCAGCTCGCGGGAACGGAACAGCCCTGGGTCGCGTCAGGAGATTCGGCTGCTGTCCTAATTTTTGGGTATTTTATTACACCATAAAGCATAATTTGTCAAAATTATCAAAAGTGGTGGCGATCGCCACCACTATCGATGTGGCGTATAGGCGTATAACTGTGAATAAGCCTTGCAGAAATAGCAGTGCGATCGCCTGCTACCAGAAACAGAACAACTCAAAAAGTTTCAGCGTCCGGGCTTGGGCGCTCTATAAAACGATCCTGTAAAAGGTCGAAATTTAAGATTGACGGTGGACAAAGGTCTGGATTTTGGCTTTCACTTGTGACAAATAACAATAATCAAGCAAGAAAAATGGACATTAAATTATCAACGGCAAGTAATTTTATTAGCTATTTTGTTAAGGCGGGAGATACTGTTTTTGATGTCGGGGCTAACATTGGGCAAAAAGCAGATTTGTATTTAGCTGCTGGGGCAAAAGTAATATGCTTTGAACCCCAACCGGATTGTTTAGCTATTTTAACTAAAAAATACCAGCAAAATCCCAATGCTGTCATCCTCGATAAAGGCTTGGGCGAGCAAGCCGGGACTATGCAGCTTTCAGTATGTACTGACGCTAATTATATATCAACATTTTCGCCAAAATGGAAGACCGGACGTTTTTCAAACTATGAGTGGGATCGAACTATTACAGTCGAAGTTACCACCTTAGATGAGATGATAAAAATTTGGGGAAAGCCGCAGTTTTGTAAAATAGATGTTGAAGGATTTGAGTATCAAGTATTAAAAGGACTATCAATACCAATTCCCTACATATCATTTGAATTTGCTATAGAATTTATTGAAGACACGAAAAATTGCATCAATCACCTTAAAAGTTTGGGATATAAACTGTTCAACCTTGCCAATGGCGAAGCCAGCAATTTGGTGTTTTCTGAATGGGTTTCTGACGACCAGCTTTTAAATTATTTAGAGTCTGCTAATGATGCGTTGCTGTGGGGAGATATCTACGCAAAATTTGAGTCAGATCCACAAAATATATCGGAGAAAAAAACAGTACCGCAAATCAGTAAAGAAGTAGGTGTAACAGTAGGGTATCTCGATTTACAAAATCTTTGCCATCAACACTCGATTCAGGCCAGAGGTATTATCCACATAGGCGCTCACGAAGGGCAAGAAATGCAAGACTATCAAGTGATGGGTGCGGAAAAAGTGCTTTTTGTGGAAGCCAACCCGTCTGTTTTTGAAAGGTTGAAACTGCATATAGCAGGGATACCTAATGTGTGGCTGGCAAACTGCGCTGTCAGCAACCAAAATGGCACAGTTAATTTGCGGGTGAATTCCCACGATATGAGCAGCAGCATTCTGCCGCTCAAGCTTCACAAGGAAATTTACCCAGGGATGGTGGAGGTTAATCAAGTAACCGTACCGTCGAGAACTCTTGACTCGCTAATGCAGGAAAGCCGGCTGGATTCATCGGAGTTTAATATCCTGGTTATTGATATTCAAGGTGCAGAACTTTTGGCTTTGGAAGGGGCGAGGGAAACTTTAAAATATATTGATGCAATCAGTACAGAAGTTAATTGCGAAGAACTGTATGAAGGGTGTGCGTTAATCGAACAAGTGGATGATTTTCTAAGAACCTATGGTTTTCAACGAGTAGCAGTGGCCACTCCATCTCATCCATCTTGGGGGGATGCTTTTTATGTCAAAACTACAGTCAGCCTTGAATATACCGATCGTTTTAGCTTGAGGAAATCGCCAGCTTTCGATAGCCACAGTGTGGCAATATTAACGAGTATTGCACCGGGAAATATAGCAAATCAGCGGGCGGCTGTAGAAAGCTGGCTTTCCCTTGGATTTGAAGCTGTTTCGCTCAATAGCCGGGAAGAAATTAGCCAATTGCAGCCAATCTATAAAAACGTTGCTTTTCATGAAGTAAAACGCGATGCGCGGGCAGAGGCTGGAAAACCGTTAGTCTATCTTGACGATCTGTTTGTTTATTTGCGCGATTGCGGTACAAAAATCTGCGGAATTGTTAATTCAGATATCCGCTTGAAAGCCGATGGCGATTTGATTTCATTTATATGCAAACAGGCTGAAAATGCCGTAGTTTTTGGTTCGCGAACTGATATTGATTCTCCCACCGAAGAAGCAGCGGGAGAAATTTATGCTAAGGGGTTTGATTTCTTCTTCTTTGACAAGGAATTATTAAAACATTTTCCTAGTTCTCAATTCTGCTTAGGTCTTCCTTGGTGGGATTTGTGGATACCGCTGATCGCTCAGCAAAAAGGGTGGACTGTTAAATATTTAGAAACTGCGATCGCCTATCATCTCAAACACCAGGTGAATTATATAAACGATTTTTGGCAAAAGATGGGAATTCACTTTACAGGATTTTTCCAGCCTGATTTATCACGGAAATTTCAGGAAATGCTGTCAAATAATCGCAATCAGTTACAAGCAGAACTAACAAGTGTCGCCGTGCAAGCTGTGCAAATAATTGACAAATATCAGCAGACAATTAGATATGAAACTAGCGACCAAATCAATTTACAGCGCTCTGCGGTTGAGGGTTCCCAGTCTGTCCCGTCGGCTTTTAAAGTATCTGCGATCGTTTCTACTTACAATTCCGAAAAATTTATCCGCGGCTGCTTGCAGGACTTGGTAGAGCAAACGCTGTACAAACAAGGTCAACTCGAAATCATAGTAATTGACAGCGGTTCCCAAGAAAATGAACAGTCTGTTGTGCGGGAATTTCAAGCGAAATATCCCAATATTGTGTACGATCGCACTTCTGAACGCGAAACACTATATGCAGCCTGGAATCGAGGCATTAAAATATCGCGCGGAGCTTGCGTTACTAATGCTAACACCGATGACAGACACCGCCCCGATGCCCTAGAAATCATGGCGAAATACTTGGACGAAAACCCCACAGTAAGTCTGGTTTATGCTGACCAATTAATTACCAGCACAGCTAACGATACTTTTGCAAGAACCCCAGCCGAAAAGCGCTGGAATTGGCCAGCATTTGACTACAGCGAACTCGAACGACGCTGCATTATTGGCCCGCAACCAATGTGGAAAAAATCGCTGCACGAAAAATACGGCTATTTCCGAACCGAATTTACGGCGGCTGGCGATTACGAGTTTTGGCTGCGGATTGGCAAAACCGAAAATATTGTGCACCTGCCAGAAATTCTCGGTTTGTACTGCGAAAATCCACAAGGTTTGGAGCATTCATCGCCAATATCGCAGCAAGAAACTCGGCAAATATGGGATGAATATGGGATCGCCCGCCGAGGTGTAAAACCAGCCACTACATTACCTGTTTCTATCTCTCCATCGCAGCTAAATTCCATGCCCTACCGCACCTTTGCAGAAACACTGGTCAGCGTAATCATTCCCTGCTACAACCATGCAGCTTTACTCAGAGAAGCTGTTGAAAGTGTTGTCAGTCAAACTTATCCAAACTGGGAGTGCATCATTGTCAATGATGGCAGCACTGATGATACCAGCAACTTCACCAATTATTTAATTAAACTGTATCCTCAAAAATCGCTTCGCCTCATAGATAAACCGAACACGGGGCCGGCTGATTCGAGAAATGTTGGCGTTCAGCAGTCGTCAGGAAAGTTTATTTTATTCCTAGATGCTGATGATAAACTTCATCCCAAATTTCTAGAGGAGTGCGTGGAAATTTTATTAGCAAAACCCAAGGTAGGTTTTGTCTATACAGATGTGCAGCACTTCGGAGCAAACTGCGATTTAGTTGTTCGCGGTGATTTTGATGCCAATCGGTTTTTGAGAGACAATCAAGCCCCTGCTACTTCCTTGTTTAGAAGGGAAATTTACGAGCAAGTAGGCGGCTTGAAAAAAGTGATGAAGCTGGGATGCGAAGATTGGGAGTTTTGGGTTTCTGCCTATGAAAAAGGCTGGTTGGGCGATCGGTTGCCTAAACCTTATCTCTATTACAGGCAGCACGGCGACGGCTCTAGCAGAACCCAAAAAATGGCTGGCGACCGCCCAAAATTAGACTTAATGAGAGCCACAGTTATTCACCTCCACTCTCAACTTTACCAACCCGAAGAAGTGCGTTGGTCGCAGCAGATTTTGCAGCAACACGGCAATTTAATAGCTAATGAATTAGTAGAATTGAACAAGCCCGAACAATTTTTAACTTTGCTGTCCCAATATGTGGGAGAGTATCAAAAAGACCAAGCTAACCAAGTCAGTATCGCTAACATCCGGCAATCCCGCCAGCAACTCGCAAATTATTGGCTGAGCCTCCCCGCAGAACAACTGGCAAATGCCTGTGGAGGCGATGCAGGTAAGGCGCAGCAGCTACTGCTAAACAGCAATATCAAAGATGAAGCGCTGACAGATGCCGAAAAGACTATTATCGATCGACTAGCAGCACATCTCTCCCAGGGAATTAAAACTCCCAAAGATATTAACTACCTACTAGCAGCCGCTCTCTATCGTCGTGCTGACCAGTTACTGTTGAAGTATGAAAGTGCAGCTATACCTAATTGGTTTGTCAGCGACTATCTCAAATTTATGTTTGCCGCGCCTGCTCTATTTCAAGAAATAGGAGAGGCTGACAATTATTGCCGATATGTGCAGGGATGGGTCAGTTATTTGCATAGCAATATCTTCAATAACCCAAAGTCACAAGTGTGGCAGGATATCGCCTGGTATTTCACTCAAAATGCTAATTTTATTCCTCTGTACTTCAATAATAAAAATCTCAAGGATGTCTACACAAAGCGGGCAGATATTATTGAATATGCCATGAAAAATCGTGGGGCTGCGATTGATTGCATTTTTCCGGCTAGAGCTGCAAACAGGCAGAAAATTCGCCTCGGTGTCCTGACCAAACATTTTGGGGCGATGACGGAAACTTTCGCCACGTTACCCGCTTTTGAATATCTGAATCGAGAGCAATTTGAAATTATTTTATACGCTCTTAATCTCGACGGGAATAAATTAGAACAGTATTGCCAGAGTCGCGCTGACAGACTGGTTAAACTGTCTAATGACTTGCCAAGTCAAGTTCAGACAATCCGCGCTGATGACTTAGATATTCTGCTGATTGCTACCAATATTACTGCGGTTACTCATCCGATTAGTTTACTGGCACTTCATCGATTAGCGCGGGTACAAACTACCTGTTTTAATTCTCCCACTACCACAGGAATGCAACATATTGACTATTACATTGCTGGTAAGTTGATGGAACCTGCAACTGAAGGACAGGATCATTATCGCGAGAAATTAGCAACTATTGACGGAGCTGGCTGCTGTTTTAGCTATACCCTCGAACCTTACACTCCTAACATTAATTTCACCAGAAATAGTATCGGCATTTCCAAGGAATCGGTTGTCTTTATTTCGAGTGCAAATTTGTATAAGCTAGTGCCGGAATTAAGGGAAACATGGGCAAAGATTATTGCTGCTGTTCCTAATTCGCTGCTGTTTTTAATG
This sequence comes from Microcoleus sp., assembly GCF_049646505.1. Lineage (GTDB taxonomy): Bacteria > Cyanobacteriota > Cyanobacteriia > Cyanobacteriales > Microcoleaceae > Microcoleus. The sequence continues at coordinate 18,664 of NZ_JBARVX010000579.1, read as the reverse complement.
CCCTTCGGCCCTAGCTGGACTAATCATTATCCAGGGGGGGCTTTTGTGAATAATATGAATGCCGTTTTTGCTAAGTATGGCATTGAGAGTAATCGTTTGCGGGTGTTGAAGAGTTTTCCTAACCGTGCGGATGTTAAAGAAGTTTTGAAGTTGGGGGATGTTTATTTAGATTCTTATCCCTATGCGGGGACGACTTCTCTTGTAGATCCGCTAGAAGTGGGACTTCCAACTGTTGTCAGGGATGGGAATACTTTGCGATCGAGAATGGGGGCGGCTGTGGTACGATCGCTCTCAATGCCAGATTTAATTGCGCGCGACGAAGCATCTTACATTCAGCTAGCTGTTAATCTCGGCACTAACCCGCAGTTGCGGCAGCAAAAACGGCAGGAAATTAAGGAAAGAATGCAGGGCAATCCCGCCTGTTTTGATAGTGTGGCATATTCAGGGGCGATCGGCAAATTATTCCAAGAACTCTTCGACACGTGGCAAAGCAGCCACCTAGAAGCAGCCCGCAGCTTGCAGGATAGCATTCCCAAACCAGCCGACTTGGGCGAGAAACTCTCGAATGCCGTCAAACTTTACCAGAAAAATTCATCCAACATCTCAGCCATATCAGAATTGCGTCAAATCCGCAAACAAATCGCTGATTTTTGGCTGAACCTTCCCGCCGAAAATCTAGAAACCGCCTACCAAAATACGCCCGGAAACAGCTACAAAATCCTGCTCAAAAGCGGCTTTCAACGTCAACCGATGATGGAAAGCGAACAAATATTTTTGCAGCAATTAACCCAAATTAGCAAAGGATTAGTGCATCCTAAAGCTGTCAACGCCTTGCTCGCGGCAATGCTGTATTTCCCACCGGGAACCATGCGAATTCCCGACGCTCGCAATCGCTTGCCGCACTGGTTAAGTGGAGATTACGAACAAGTTTTTGAGACAGAAGCCGCCGTCAAATCCGAGTCAAGTTCTGACTTGCTAGCGCAACACATTAAATCTCCGCAATTTGCCAATCAACTGTTAGGATGCGTCAATCTTTATCGCATCGATCCTTCTGACGTATCGGTAGTTTTGGAACTACGCCAAATCCGCAAACAACTGGCTGATTTTTGGCTGATTGTTCCTTCAGAACAACTGGAGACAGTTTACCAAGGCGAAGTTGGTAAGGGATATCAAGCAATACTTAACTGCGGGTTGCAAGCCGAGTCAATGACGGAAGCAGAACAGAAGTTTTTGCAGCAATTAACTGAAATTAGTAAAGGGTTAGTGAATCCTCAAGCTATCAATGCTTTGCTTGGTGCGATGCTGTATTTCGTGCCTGGAAAAATGCGGGTTCCCGACGCTCGCACCCGCTTGCCGCAGTGGTTGCTTGAAGATTACGAAAAGGTGTTTGAGAGTGGATTTGCCGCCACCGAACAAACACTTGTGAAACAAGATTATCTGCCACAGTTACTCAATCAATTAACTGCGGCGGTCAATTTTTATGAAATCGACCCGACGGCTGAATTGGCGATAGCAGATTTGCGGTCAATTCGCAAGCAAATTGCTGATTTGTGGCTGAGTGTTTCTGGGGAACAATTAGAACTTTTGTACCGGAGCGATTTCGGGAAGGGTTACAAGGCTCTGCTGGGCTGCGGGTTTGTTAATGAGCCTTTGAATGAGAGCGATCGCGCGTTTTTCAATTCGTTGGTTGCTGAGTTGAGTAAAGGGTTTGGAGCGCCTGAAGCTGTACATAATTTGTTGGCGGCAATGCTGTTTTGTCGGGCTGGACAGTTGCAGGTTCAGGATGCGAATAGTTGTTTGCCGCCGTGGTTGTTGGAGGATTACGAGCAGTTTGTTGGGACGGCGGCGAAGGTGGCTGTTGGGTGAGAAAGGATGCAGTTATTGAGATTTGGGATTAATTGTTAGTCTCAAATTTCAGGATTGAATTGATGTTATATTCGGTTTAGATAGCAATTCTAAATGATTCGCAAAATATGTATGGGTAGTGCAAAGAGTGCCTACAACAATTACGCAACTGATACGAGGATTGCTGTATAAACGAACAAGCTGGTAAATCAGCCCCTGTCGCGACTTAGCATAAATAAACAGACTCAGACTGCTAAAATGCAACTATAGCAATCCTAAATCATTTTCAATAACTGGTTAAGAGGCTAAGGATCGAAAACTTAATAACTTAAACACCTCCTACAGTCTTCTCTCCTGTAAGTTGCCAGATAAAAGGAGGCAGAGCCTCCGGATCTGCATTACCAGGCAGAGCCTGGTAACGAGTAACAATAAAATGGAGGCAGAGCCTCCGGATCTGCGTTACCAGGCAAAGCCTGGTAACGAGTAATAAACAGACTCAGACTGCTAAAATGCAACAATTAACCTTTGATTTTTATGAAACGGACAAACTTAATTATTGAAAAAAATTAGCTTTTACCTATTTTGCTCGATCGCCCGCTGAAGTGCGCTTTAGTTGTTCCATTTCCTGAACATAAACTTCACCTAACTCTTTTCCTGCCAATTCCTTCAGCGTAATACTCTTGTAGCGGACTTCTCCCTTGAGCAACACTTCATCGCCAATCTGGGGCAAAGCTTGCTTAGTTAAAACCCAAATCTTACCCGTACCATCTTGAAGTTGATAAGCCGCATTCCCCACAAACGGAGCGCGATTTTCTACCTTTCCCCGGAGATAAACTTCACCATCGACTTGACGTTTTTGTTGAATGTCGCTAATGCTAGCAACATTAAAACCGAGATTTAGTTGAGACATGGGTAAGTTGCCACAACTGAGCAAACCGCTGGTAAGTATTAACAATAAAGAACCGATGGAGAATCTTTGAATCCAAACTTGGTTAATTGTAGTAGTCATTGGTAAACTGATTTGAGATTTGAGATACGACTTACTTTAACAGAATCCCCAGAATCGATCGCAAGAGGCGAAATTCCTCTAGTTTAGTCCGAGTCTGCGATTAAGGTAAAATCTAAAATCGTCAGCCCCTAACCCAGAGTCTACAATGGATGCCAAAACTGCTCAAATACTAGATGGCAAAGCTTTAGCGACAAAGATTCAAAGCGAGCTGAGCGATCGAGTCCGCGCCCTACAACCCCAGATTGGGCGTCCTCCGGGACTTGCAGTGCTGATGGTGGGGGACAACCCAGCCAGCGCGGCTTACGTGCGTAACAAAGAGCGAGCCTGCGCTAAAGTTGGCATAGCTTCCTTCGGCCAGCATTACCCAGCAAATGCGACTCAAGCTGAGCTCGAACTTGCAATTAGGGCGCTCAACGAGGACGATCGAGTAGACGGCATTTTAGTGCAACTCCCCCTACCAGAAAACCTAGATGCAATTGCGCTGCTGTACCAAATTGCCCCCGACAAAGACGCTGACGGATTGCACCCGATAAATTTAGGCCGCTTGGTGCGCGGGGAAGAAGGTTTGCGAAGTTGTACTCCCGCCGGAGTGATGCGGTTATTGCAGGAATATCAGATTGATTTGAAAGGAAAAAATGCCGTTGTTTTGGGGCGGAGTATTTTGGTAGGTAAACCGATGGCGCTGATGCTGTTAGAAGCTGATTGTACTGTGACAGTAGCTCATTCGCGGACGCAAAACCTAGAATCAGTTACCAGCCAAGCCGATATTTTAATAGCTGCAGTCGGGCGCACAGAAATGATTTCAGCTAATATGGTTAAACCGGGAGCAGTAGTAATTGATGTAGGTATTAACCGCGTCGTAAATCCAGACGGTACTAGCCGTTTGGCCGGAGATGTAGATTTTGATGCTGTTAAAAAAGTAGCCGAATTTATCACGCCGGTACCGGGAGGAATCGGGCCGATGACTGTTGCTATGCTGTTGGAAAATACGGTTTCGAGTTACAGTATCAAGTAGTCATTAGTCATTACCAATACACCTAACGTAGGGTGCGTCGCTCTGAGATTTTATGTTGTATTTGAAGATTTGGGTTCGCGACGCACCCTACAGTTTGACCGCAACCTAACGTATCGTGCGTCGCTCTGAGATTTTATGTTGTATTTGAAGATTTGCTTTCGCGACGCACCCTACAGTTTGACCGCAACCTAACGTATGGTGCGTCGCTCTGAGATTTTATGTTGTATTTGAAGATTTGGGTTCGCGACGCACCCTACAGTTTGACCGCAACAACGCGAATTCGACGATAATCTGCACTCCAATTACCATCGCGGTAAAGAGTTGGCCGCAAACGCTCTTCAACTGCGTTAATTACCTGCGATCGCACTTCCGGCGACAACCCCGACAAAAACCCGCCTGCAAACATCTCAATCCAATTTACCATACCAGCGCTGCCACCTGCTAGGGGAGTCGGGCGATCGAACAAAACCGCATAAACCACCTCAAAACCCTGATTTTCCAAAAGCCCAGCATACTCGCCGACACTCGGAAAATACCAAGGATTAAGCGATTCAGGCTCCGACAAGCCAATTTCTGACAAAACACTCAAAAGTGTCCGGGCGATCGCCCCCACATTCCCCTTACCGCCAAACTCAGCAACAAAACGCCCTCCCGGCCTCAGCGCTTTTTCCACACAATCGATCGCAGCATCCGGCTGTTTAATCCAGTGCAGAACAGCATTAGAAAACACCGCATCTAACGGCTGTTCCACTTGAAAATCCCTAGCATCTGCGGCAGAGAAGTTAATGTGAGGATAGTTAACTTTTGCCGTAGAAATCATCGACAAAGATGAATCAATACCTTGCACAAAAGCACCGCTTTCAGCAATTTTTCCAGTTAACTGTCCCGTACCGCAGCCCAAATCCAGAATCCGTTCTCCCGCCTGCGGAAGCAACAACTCCAAAAGCGATTCCCCGTACTCCCAAACAAAAGCATGACTTTTCTCGTAAAGAGCAGAATTCCAAGCATCTTGTGACATTTTCAATTCCTTAAATTGTAAATTATATCAATTCCGGTTGTATCGGAATGATTTAACCGCAGAGAACGCAGAGGACACAGAGAGAGAAGAAAGATGTATGATTCCGATGCTGACGGAATTGATCTTATACCATTTTTCTTTCATATGTGCTACTACCCCCCCCACTCCCCCCCGAAATAAGGGGGGGTTGGGGGGGTAAAATCTAGCGCTACTTTATGAAATTGGTATTACATTAACTTTAGTTATCACCAAAAAACATATAGCCATCCTCAATCAACAACTTCTCTTATCTTCCCTTCTTTTCTCTTCGTGTCCTTTGCGTCTTCGCGGTTCGTTATCAAACCATTTCCCAGCAAGCAGATTAATTTTATCCTCATCAATATGACAAACCCTCCATCGAACTAAATCTTATGCGCGATAAAAGACAGGATTATTGCCAAGTCTGCAAGTTCTGCTTCTCTAATTTTTAGATCAAGTTAGCCATTTTTGAAATCTCAACTGCGCCTATTAATCACTGTATTAAATTTCATTGTTAATGTCCAATACCTTTTTATATAACAACTTATACTTTTAAAATATTAATGATTTAAAATGTATGGAACTGCGCCATTTGCGTTATTTCATTGCGGTAGCAGAGGAACTAAATTTCACTCGCGCAGCCGAAAAACTGCATATTGCTCAACCTCCGCTGAGCCAACAAATCCAGCAGTTAGAAGCCCAGTTAGGCTTTCAACTGTTTCGCCGCACGAAGCGGACGGTGCAGCTAACGGAAGCGGGACAGGTTTTTTTTGAGGAATCACAAAAAATTATGCAGCAAGTCGATCGGGCAATTCAACTCGGCAGACAAACCAGCCGCGGCGAACTCGGCCAATTAACTGTAGGCTTTGTGAGCTCCGCCGCGCACAATGTGGTTCCACCCATTTTGCAGGCGTTTCGCACTCGGTGTCGGGCCGTCAAACTCGAACTGCACGAACTGACAACTAACGAACAGTTGCAGCGGTTGCGGGAAGGGCGCATTGATATCGGCTTCGTGCGCCCTCCAGTCGAGGAAGAGGGGATAAATTCCGAAATCGTGTTTCGAGAACCTCTGATGGTGGCGCTACCAGAAACGCATCCTTTGACCGATCGCCCTTACGTGGAATTGCGCGAACTCTCAGGCGAACCGTTCATCCTGTTTCCTCGTTCCCTGGCTCCGGGATTGTACGATGCGATCGTCAGCCTTTGTCAACAAGCCGGTTTTAGCCCGATCGCCGGTCAAGAAGCAATTCAAATGCAGACAATTATCAGCTTGGTAGCCGCCGAGATGGGCGTGGCGATCGTCCCGGCATCGATGCAAAATTTCCAGCGCAGGGGGGTTGTTTACAAATCTTTGCCAGAATCAACCTGCACGGTGGCGATCGCCCTAATTTGGCGCCACCATCCCGCAGCGGCGGTGCAGCGGTTTTTGGAAGTCGCCAGACAAATCAGCGGATTTGAGATTTGAGATTGTAAATTTTAGATTGACTGGTAATTTGACAAAGTTATCAAAACTCAAAGATTTTCTGTGCAACAACACCCGTAGAATGATTAATTGATGCTCCGAGTGCGGGCAACCACCGCCGTAAAAGTCGGCACGATCCGACCCGAACAACTCAAAGTATCCCCAGTCACATTCAGTACAAGAGAGCAAAGGATGGTATTTGCAGCAACAGAAATGGATTCGTCCCAACCCGAATCAGCTTTCGACTTATCTACTTACCTAGTCGAGCAAAAAAAGGCGATCGATGTAGCTCTCGACAGTGCACTACCGGTCATCTACCCAGAGAAAATTTACGAAGCAATGCGCTACTCGCTGCTAGCGGGCGGCAAGCGCTTGCGTCCGATCCTGTGTTTGGCTAGCTGCGAACTCGCCGGCGGCACTACATCTATGGCAATTCCGACAGCTTGCGCTTTGGAAATGATCCACACAATGTCGCTGATTCACGACGATTTGCCGGCAATGGACAATGACGACTACCGGCGCGGCAAACTGACGAACCACAAAGTCTATGGCGAAGATATAGCCATTTTGGCTGGCGATGGTTTGTTGACCTATGCTTTTGAATTTATAGCCAGTAAAACTGAGAACGTACCCCCCCAGCAGGTGTTGCAGGCGATCGCCCATTTGGCGCGCGCTGCCGGCGCTGCTGGACTCGTAGGCGGCCAAGTGGTTGACTTGGAATCGGAAGGAAAAACAGATGTTTCTCTAGAAACTTTAAACTACATTCACGCTCACAAAACCGGCGCATTATTAGAAGCCTGCGTAGTTTGTGGGGGAATTCTGGGTGGGGCTGCGGCTGCGGATTTGCAGCGGATGTCTCGTTTTGCTCAAAATATTGGGCTGGCTTTCCAAATAATTGACGACATTCTGGATATTACGGCCACTCAAGAAGAACTGGGCAAAACTGCTGGCAAAGATGTTCAAGCAGGGAAAGTGACTTATCCGAGTTTGTGGGGAATTGATGAGTCTCGGCGTCAAGCCAAACAGCTTGTTGCTGATGCGAAGTCTCAACTCGAAGCGTTTGGGAGCAAAGCTCTACCGCTGCTGGGAATCGCTGATTTTATTACGAGTCGCAGTAACTAGAAATACCAAACACTATGCAGGAAATTTGCAGCAGCATTTTAAACAATCATGTACTGATGGTTGCTTTGATCGCTTGTCTGGCGGCTCAAGTATTAAAGTTGCCGATCGAATTAGTCAAAAATCGTAAATTCAATCTTCGGAATTTAGTAACCACCGGCGGAATGCCCAGCGCTCATTCTTCCTTTGTCGGCGCTTTAGCGGCTGGTGTGGGACAAACGATGGGGTGGGAAAGTTCCGAGTTTGCGATCGCCACGATTTTTGCAATTATCGTTATGTACGATGCTGCTGGCGTCCGCCAAGCCGCCGGCAAACAAGCCCGCATTCTCAACCAACTAATTGACGAGTTTTTTGAGGAAGATCACAACCTCAATGAAGCTCGCCTGAAAGAGTTGCTGGGACACACTCCCTTTCAAGTGGTCGTCGGTTTGGGGCTGGGAATCGCGATTTCTTGGATTGCAGGGCCTGCCTATTAAGTTTTAAGTACGGAGTAGACTTGGAGCAGTGGTGTTTTTTTGACAAGTTGGAGGTAAATGTCGGCTGCGGGAATTAATATTTCGGCAACTAATCTGTCTCAAGATCAGAAAAACACCCGAATTTTTGGGAATTTTATGGCAATACTTATTACTTAATTAAGCAGTTTAAAAGGTTCAAAAAGTTTTTTTAGTGACCGCTCCTTGGAGTAGTTTTGTTATGATCCAAAGACTATATATAAACAACTTCAGATGCCTAGAAAACTTTGAACTGAAGATACAGGGAATGCCATCTGCTCTTTTGATTGGAAAAAACGGTGCAGGTAAATCAACTATTGCTTCTGCATTAGAAATCCTTCAGAAGATTAGTCGGGGCATCAATAGAATGCGCGAACTTGAAAAACTGAAGCTGATTAGCCCGAAAGATTTCGCTCGTGGGAGGTCTGATGTCCCGATCCGCTTTGAAATAGAAGTATTACTTGAAGATAAATTATACAAATATATCCTGGCGTTTGATTTGCCAGAAAAATTTAAAGAGCTGCGAGTTTTTGAAGAACAACTGCTAGTTGCAGGAGATCCAATTTACTCTCGAAAAGAAGCTCAAGTCACTCTTCACATCAGTTCGCAAAATCGTGAAGCTCAGTTTCTCCTAGATTGGCATCTTGTTGCTCTTCCAGTAATTCAGGAGCAATCTGAGACTGATCCGCTGCATATTTTCAAGACTTGGCTGGCTCGCACGATCATTTTAGCCCCGATTCCCAGCTTGATGACTGGAGACTCCAATGGTGAAACTTTGGAGCCAAAGCGAGATGGTTCAAACTTTGGGGAGTGGGTTTCTGGGTTACTCAGTCGCTATCCTGCCGCCTATACACAGGTTGACAAATATCTCCGAGAAGTTATGCCTGACATTCAGGATTTTCTGAATGAACTCATCGGCAAAGACTCCAAAAGCATGATTGTGCGGTTTGAAGCAAATAATGCGAATCTGAGTGTTGACTTTGAAAGCTTATCTGACGGTGAAAAATGCTTTTTTCTTTGCGCTCTTGTGTTGGCTGCTAACAAATCCTATGGCCCTCTTTTTTGCTTCTGGGATGAACCTGACAACTATCTATCCTTATCGGAGGTTGGACATTTTGTCACATCACTGCGACGCTCATTTAAGAATAGCGGACAAATCTTAGTGACATCGCATAATCCTGAAGCAATCCGCAAGTTTTCCAATGAAAATACCTTTGTATTAGATCGCAAAAGCCACTTAGAGCCAACTTTAGTCAGACCGCTGAGTGAAATGTCTGTTAAAGGCGACCTGATAAATGCCTTGATTGGTGGCGACATAGAGCTATGAGTAATAAGTATCAACCGCACATTCATGTGTTGGCCGAAGATGATGCTAATCGCCAGATTGCCAACGGATTTCTTCTGGCGCCAAACCTTAATAACCGTGCTGTTAAAGTCCTGCCACTTCCTGGTGGTTGGAAAAAAACTGTGGAGGAATTCACGAAGAAGTATGCGTCTGAAATGCGACAATTACGAGAAAGAAGGATGGTTTTGCTCATTGATTTCGATGATAATGAAAATCGGTTGAGTTATGTAGAAAGTCATATTCCAGACGATCTAAAAGCAAGAGTATTCGTGCTGGGAGTGCTATCAGAACCCGAGAATCTCAGGACAGACATCAAAAAGACTTTTGAGGAGATTGGAGAAGCTCTTGCAAAAGATTGTCCTGACAACACAAATGAGTTATGGGAACATAATCTTCTCAAACACAACAAACGAGAACTAGATCGTATGGCTTCATCTGTCAAACCATTTCTGTTTCAATAAAGCTAGGCAAAGGTGGCGCACCCTATTTGAATTTTAGGTGCGCCACTGCGAATAATTGAGCGGAATATCAATATAACTATTGACCGAATTCTGCTTGTAGCAAGTCGTCGTTGTCATCGGCGATGGTGGCGACAATAGTAATAATTCTAGAAATTTCCCCGGCAGAGATTTCGGCGATCGTCCGAGTCGAGATTACCGCAACTTGATTGTCCACAATCGCAAAATGAGATTCCAAGGTAGACAGCCAATTCATTTCTAGAATTTTCCGCATTAATTGAGCTTCATTCTTGGCCGGCAACTGCAGTACAAAAGCCCAAACAGTCAAAGTATCATCTTCGGTTTCGCCGCTGAGTTGTACGAATACTTCGACGCTGCCGTACTTGAATTTCCAAAGATGCCCCCCGGCTTCATTTTGACCCACCATGACTTTTTGGTCTACAGCCATGCTGGCAATCACAGTCTCAATTTCTTCTGCATAGGTGACTGCTGTGGCTTTTTCGACCTGGGCATCGACGATCGCGCTTTCACTAGATTGGCTTTCTGCGGAAGCTGTTTGTATGTTCGGCTCGCTGTTAGTCATGATTAATATTTATCAGAAAATCTATTCCAACAATCAGTTTACTTGCTATTTTCTTCAGATGGTAAATTTTAAATCTTAAAGCTCCGTCAAGAGTAACTTGTTCCTAGGCAGAGCCGGGGAACCGATGTCCAGAGGCTCCGCCTCGCTTAACTACGAAAATTTGAGGCAGAGCCTCGGCATCTGCGTTACCAGGCAGAGCCTGGTAACGAGTACATCTCTTAGTCTGCGGAGGCAGACTTCGTTTCTGTAGCCGCGGTTTCAACCGCCGATCTAGGCTTTGTCGTCTCTGGCTTCTTCTGCGTATTATTCATGCCGTTGAGGAACATGGGCACAAATTTCTCCACAAATGCCTGCGGGTCGCGGTTCCAGGCGCGCTGAGCCACATCGACTCTGGTCATTTGCAGGTCGGGGGCGAGCAGGGTTGCGGGCAAGCGTTCCATCAAATATTGGGGGCGTTCCCACATCGGCATCGTGTTGGCAATATCTACCAGGCGGGTGACGCGGCGGAGTTCTGCCCCCAGCATGATATCCATTCCCGATTCAAATGCTGCTTGTTCGATCGCCACATACTTGCGTTTGGCCTGTTCCACCTTCTGGCGGTGTTCCGGGCTTTTGGCAGCAATGGCGCCCAGCCAGCGATTCCCCCAGCGGACGTGGCCTGCTTCTTCGGGAAAAATCTTTTCGATGGTTTCGCGAATTTTGATGTTTTCGTCGGTTTGAGGAGCCTTTTTCAGGGCGTGGATGTGGGCTGAGAAATACTCGCATCCCCGCTTCTCGGTGACATTAATCGCCGCTAGGGAAGAAATTACAAAATCTTCGCGGTCTTTGGTAGGGTCTTGTTTTTCGGTGTCGAACAACCTTTCAAACTCGTCAATGTAGGATACTCCCGGCGGCTTGCCCACATTCTGGCCCAAGTCTACCAGCAAATCTGTCAGCCACATGGCGTGCCGCGCTTCGTCGGAGATGTGCCGGGAAAGATCGCGCACAAGTTCGGCCGGTTCGCCGTCTAGCTGTTCGATCAAGTCGGTGAGGTCTTTGCAACTGCGCTGTTCGCTGTAGCGGTAGCGGTTGAGGGTGATCAGGTGAATTTCGCGATCGCGCACCACTTGATCTAAAATCTGGCGCGCTCCCATTGCGTTGCGGAGCTTGCGGGGATAGGCAACAGTCATGATTTTATTTTGTTTTGTAAAGATACCTATATAAGTGTAACGCAGTTTTTCGGCTTCCCAATTAACTCGCAAGGCAGAAGTTTTTTGTATCGGAGAATTGAGCCGTGGGGCAAATTTAGTCGTGGACGCACGGGTGGTCAGAAAGTGGTGTTTTTTGGCGATCGAGGTTAATTTTAATTAACCACATCCTAACATCCACTTGATCCCCCCTACTACAAACAACATAATTAGCCCAAAAAATCCCACAGTATGAAACTCTAGTGGTAGCTGAAGAAAACTAAAAATTCCCCCTGTTATCAATCCTACCCATGACAACCCTGCTAACATGGTTGATGCTATTAAATAAATTCCCACAATCATCCCGCCAGTAACTGCGATAAGTAATGCAATTAAAATCCCTACCACTATCATTTGTATCCCATTAGGATCGGGACAAAAGGAAGCTTGACCAATCAGCATTTGACCGAGACTTATTGTCAGAAATAAAAGCATAACCTTGGTGCCTATAATCTACAGAGTTGTTTTGTAAAGATACCTACACAACTGTAACATAGTTTTGGGCTTGCTAATTCACCAAGTAAGTTAGAAGTTTGTTGTCAATGCCCCATGCCCAATTCCCAATGCCCAATTCCCAAAATTGATATCAAGTCTCAGTTGAGTCTGAAACCAGCTCCTGAGCCGACTCTTCTTGAAATTTTTGCGCCTCCTCTACTTCCAGCCTCGCCAGCGTACTCGCCGCATCCGCTAACTGCAAAGCCAGATTCATCCGACCAACTGGGTTTTTCTCTTTCCAAAGGTCTTTTGCTAAGAAATGCACTCGATAGCGGAACATTTTAATTGATTGTGATGGAATAACTTTAGCTGTCATGGTCATAACCTCTCTTCAACTGTAGCTAGAATGCGAAGCAGTACCCGTTCCGGTTCTAGATAAACAAATGTCAGTATGATGACTCGATCTTTTTTGCCGATCGTGACATCCCATTTGGCAGATTGCGGTTCAACCTGTTCGTGCCTGACTGTTACAGTATATTGTCCTGGTGCCAAGTCATCAAATCCCGCATCTGCCTCCATCAAAGCAACCGTTTCCTCGGCCAATACCCGTCCGTCCCGATTCAGTAAAGTAATGAAGGCAATGCCATCAACTGAAGTCATGGCGACGTTATTTTGATTGCGAACCATCACAAAAATATCGGACATCGTTTGGTAATTGCTAATGGCTAATTGCTACTTTATACTGAGAGCAGCATTTAACACACAAACAAGGATAATTACTGTGAATAATTTCAAAGTATTGTTAATTTTGACGGCTTGTGCAGCGGTTCTAGGTTTGGGAAAAAGTGGGGCGCTAGCTGCTGTCTCGAATATCTCTGAGACAAAGCCTTGCGTGCAGCTTCACAGTCTGCAAATATCAGAAAAGATCGATCGCAATTTAAGCAACTCGAAAGGTACATTAAAAGAAGGCAGTGCCCTCTCTGTCGATCCTGATGAAGTTACGGGCATACCAAAAGCTGAGGCGCGACAGCGTTTCATTTTGAATAAGATATATCGGGTTCAAGAAGGCACTACCGCTGACGATTTGTTTATTGTCGATGAGAAAGCCAATAAATGGGCTGTAGAGGATGTCTCGGACGCTACTATGGGGCCTACTACTCACAGCGTCGCCCTGATGGTTTCCGGTAACGGGAGAGTCTGGGCGCTAATACAGATGTTCTAAAATTTGGGAATTGGGAATTGGGAATTGGGAATTGGGAATTGGGAATTGGAGTTCGTATAAATTAAATCTAAAAAAAGTCGCCTGCAGCGGCGACCTTTTTTAGAATAGTATCATGTCCGGTCGATCGCCCGAAATAAAAGCGGTTTGTCGTGAGGACTTTAGTCCTTCGATTGTCAAGACTAAATTCCTCACCACAAACTCATCCGATCGCGATCGTTCGATTGCACATGATATCACACATCAAAAAATGATAATTTTAATTTTTTTGACGTGTGATTTTTAACTTAGGATCGAAAACTTAATAACTTATATAGCGGTTCTCACAAAAGTGAGGATAGCCCTATGCCCTATGCCCTATGCCTTATGCCCTATGCCCTATCCCGGATAGTACCTCATACCAGAGCACAGAAAGGCTATACCATTTTTCTTTCATATGTGCTGTGGATGAAGTCTTAGCCCCCGCCGATGCTTTGGGGGGGTTGGGGGGGGTAATATCTAGCGTTACTTTATGAAATTGGTATTAAACACCTCCTACAGTCCTCTCTCCTGTAAGTTGCCAGAAAGAAGGAGGCAGAGCCTCCGGATCTGCATTACCAGGCAGAGCCTGGTAACGAGCAATCACTTAAATTTTTTTTGAGGTGTGATTTTTAACTTATCTAACAGTCGTAGTAGAGAGCAAACTCGTAGGGGTGAGGACGCAAGCGCATCGGGTTGACTTCGTTGTCGAGTTTGTAGGAAATCCAGGTTTGGATGAATTCTTCGGTAAATACGCCGGTTTCAGTTAAGAAACTGTGGTCTTTTTCCAAAGCTTCCAAAGCACCTTCCAAGGAACCGGGAGTCGAAGGAATTTTGCTCAATTCTTCCGGCGAAAGGTCGTAGATATCCACGTCCAAAGGTTCGCCCGGATCTATTTGATTCTTGATGCCGTCAAGACCGGCGCACAGCATGGCTGCAAATGCTAAATATGGGTTTGATGTGGCATCGGGACAGCGGAATTCTAACCGCTTGGCTTTGGGGTTGGTTCCCGACAGCGGAATCCGCACTGATGCCGATCGATTTCCTTGAGAGTAAGCTAGGTTTACAGGCGCTTCAAAGCCCGGAACTAAACGCTTGTAGGAATTAGTCGTCGGGTTGGTGAGTGCCAAAAGTGCCGGGGCGTGCTTGAGAATGCCGCCGATGTAATGCAGTCCCATTTGACTGAAACCTGCATATTGGTCGCCTGCAAATAGAGGTTTGCCGTCTTTCCAAATCGACTGGTGAACGTGCATCCCGGAACCGTTGTCGTTAAACAGCGGTTTGGGCATGAAGGTGATGGTTTTGCCGTATTTTTTGCCGACGTTTTTGATGACGTATTTGTATGTCATCAAGTAGTCGGCGGCTTGTACTAATGTGGCAAAGCGGAAACCGAGTTCGCATTGTCCGCCGGTGGCGACTTCGTGGTGGTGTTTTTCGATGGGTACGCCGCATTTTGCCATTGTCAGCAGCATTTCCGTTCTCATGTCTTGAGAGGTATCGGTTGGTGCTACTGGGAAATAACCTTCTTTGTAACGCGGTTTGTAGCCGAGGTTGCCGCCTGCTTCTTCTTTGCCAGAATTCCAGCGACCTTCGATCGAATCTACGTAATAGTAGCCGGAATTTTGGGTTTGGTCGAAGCGAACGTCGTCAAAAATAAAAAATTCTGCTTCCGGGCCGAAGAATGCTGTATCGCCCAGACCGGTTGTCAGCAAGTAGTCTATGGCTTTTTGAGCTATGGTGCGGGGACAGCGGCTGTAGGGTTCGCCGGTGCGGGGTTCTTTGATGCTGCAAATGAAGCTGATGGTGGGTTCTGCCATGAATGGGTCTATCCACGCGGTGGTAGGATCGATGACCATTGTCATGTCTGATTCGTTGATGGCTTTCCAGCCCCGAATGCTGGAACCGTCGAAGGGTATGCCTTCTGTGAAGGCGGTTTCGTCGATTTGGTCGTGGTACAGGGAAAGGTGTTGCCAGATCCCCGGCATATCGATGAATTTTAGGTCAACGATCTGGATTTTCTTTTCTTTTATGTAGTTTAGGGCTTCTTGGGGTGTCTGGAACATCACTTACTCCTGATATTGGTGTGGTTGCTGGCGATTCCATAGCTGCAAGCTTCGCTAACGGCAGATTTCAGACTGTTTGGGCGATCGTAGGCCTTCAGCTATCACTTTTTTGTAGCAAAAGATACAATAATTAAAAATTGAGCCGATCGCGGTCGGGCAGTTTGTGATTCTTATTTTGTCTGTGTTTCGGCTGTTTTTACAAAACAAACGGCGGAATTTTGCGGCTATTGGTCGGGGATTGACTGCCGATCGTGCAAATCCTATCTCAAATCTTAATCAAAGGCCGATTTGTAGTAGTCTACAATAGGCGGTCTATCTCAGATAGCAAAGTATTGATAAAGATTTTGGGGAGACAAACTAATGCGCGATGCAGTGACGAGTCTGATTGAAAATTATGATGTTGCTGGTAGGTATTTAGACCGGGATGGTATCGATCGGTTGAAATCTTATTTTGCAACCGGCACAGCACGGGTACAGGCTGCAGCGGCCATTAACAGCAATGCTGCGGCAATTGTCAAGCAAGCTGGTATCCAGCTATTTGCCGAACAGCCGGAACTGATCCGTCCCGGTGGAAATGCCTACACGACTCGCCGTTACGCGGCTTGTCTGCGGGACATGGACTATTACTTGCGCTATGCTACTTACGCCCTGGTTGCTGGAAGTACCGACGTGCTCGACGAGCGCGTGCTGCAAGGTTTGCGGGAAACTTACAATTCTCTAAGCGTTCCCATTGGCCCGACGGTGACGGGGATTGGGATTATGAAGGAGATGGTTAAGGCTGAGGTGGAAGCTGCAGGCTTGTCTGTGGGGCCTTTTCTGGAGCAACCTTTTGATTACATGATTCGCGAATTGAGCGAACAAGATATTTAAGTCAAGCAAGCTCTTTCTTTTAACAGAAAATTGCATCTGTGGCTTGCAGGTAGCACTATCTCGATCGCTTTTTTTGGCCTTTGTGTCTCGAAGCGATCTTTTTTTATGGGTTAAAAATCGTCAACACATCCCCAGACGAGGCATTTGTCGAGGGGATTTTTGGTTTGGCGCCGATCGATTTGCTCGGTGGTTGTTGCTTCTACTTCGCCGTTGGGGTAAAGAATGTGGATGATGTTACCGCTGACGAAGGCTAAGGGATTTTCTTGACAAGTAGCCGGATTTCTGATTGGAAAGTTAATTGTTTTCATGCTCGATCGCCTTGATTGTGTGTGTAGCGCATTCCCCTGTATTTACATAATCCGCTACTAGCCAAAGTTTTTGTGTGATTCTAAGGAGGTAGATCGGTGATAAAACTACCCACAAAAAGCGATCTCTGTCACACAATCCAAGATAAGGGATCTCGCCCCGCAGCTATCTCAAGCGCGGAAAAAACGGCGGCGGGCTCGTGGCGGTACTTCTGCTGGAAAAACCAAAATAATCGCCAAAAATCCGCAGTCGGGTTTTTGCGTAATACCATTTTTCTTTCATATGTGCTACTACCCCCCCCACTCCCCCCCGAAATAAGGGGGGGGTTGGGGGGGGTAATATCTAGCGCTACTTTATGAAATTGGTATAAGTGGTAATCTGGTTACTGTCAACAACCGTGGCGTACAGATTAAAAACCTTGGCTAAACAACGAATAGACACTTTATTAGTAGACCTAAATTTGTGCGCTTCCCGACAGCAAGCGATTGCCTTGATTCGGACGGGGAAAGTCTCGATCGACCAACAGGTAGTTGACAAACCGGGCACTGAGGTTGACATTGCAGCAAAAATTAAGATTAAAGAGCGATCGCGCTACGTTTCCAGAGGCGGCGACAAACTAGCCAAAGCTTTAGAAGTGTTTGCGATTCCCGTAGCGGGCAGAATTTGTCTCGACGGCGGCATTTCCACAGGCGGCTTTACCGACTGTCTGCTGCAAGCCGGTGCAGCCCTCGTCTACGGCGTAGATGTTGGCTACGGTCAAGCTGACTGGCGCTTGCGGAACGATCCGAGGGTAATTTTGAAAGAACGCACCAATTTGCGCTACATGACTGCTGCTGAGCTTTACGGCGAGTCACCCCCCCCAGCCCCCCCTTGTCAAGGGGGGGAGCAAGAGTCACCGCGAGCCGATTTGGCGGTAGTCGATGTGTCGTTTATTTCTCTGGATAAGATTTTACCGGCGCTGTGGGAATTGTTGGCACCGCCGCGAGAAGCGGTATTGTTGGTAAAGCCGCAGTTTGAAGTTGGGCGCGAGAGAGTCGGGAAAAAAGGCGTAGTGCGAGACTCAGCAACTCAAGCCGATGCGATTTTTCAAGTGTGGAAGGCAGCCACAGCTTTAGGATGGCAGCAACGGGGCTTAACGTGGTCGCCTTTACTTGGCCCGGCCGGTAATATCGAGTATCTTTTATGGTTGGGGATCGATCGCCAAGAGGAACCAGAGCCGGGGGCGATCGAAGAAGGTGTTGTCAAGGAACGGATCGCACAAGTCGCAAAAGCGGCAGCGCGGGAACTTGTAGATCGATCGAAGAATTGAAGAATTGAAGAATGAAAAATTGACTTCAAAATCTCAAAGCAATCAATTTTAAAAGTCAAATTGGAAATTACCTATTGAGCTAAAGTTTATTTTTCTTCGTCAATCAGACTCCTCAACTTTCACAAGAGTGAATAAGTCCATGCAGTCATTCAAAAAAGTCGGTTCAATTTTACTGTACGTTCTAGGTGGCATCGGGTATTTGGCGATTGCAGCTACTATCGTAGGCGTTTCAATTACGATCAAGTTTGCAGCCCTGCTGCTGGCAGACAAATTATTATATACAATTTTCATTATCGGTGATTTGTTGAGGGGAATCGAAATTATTGAACTGTTAAATATATTGGTATTTGCTTTTATCGGCATGGGATTTGGGGTCGCTACCAAACTTTTAATTCCTCAATACGGTCGCCAAATTAGTGCTGCTTTGTTGATAGTTGTAGTCCCCTTGGTTTTCATGGCTACCCCAGTAATTAGATATAATTCTTGGTTAGAAAAAGTATCAGAATCGGATAACTTATTGCCTGCGGAAACAGCAACATTAACTAACTCGTTTTTGCAAAGAAAAGTAGGATTGCAGGGTTTTCTCGGTTATTACGTATATACCGGTCAGTTTCCGGTGATTCCGACAAAACAATCTGAGATGAAAGACTTAGACAGGTTTGAAAAAAAAGTTAATTCCAGATTTGTGCAGTTAACAGGTGTTGCTCCGACTATTGTTTCTTGGTCAATGCGGGTTTGTTTTTGGCTGATTAGACTGTTTTACTTTTCTATAGCGGTAATTGCCACGATCGCCCATTTTAGGGAAGGTGTGAGAATCGCGGGAAGGTAATAGGATTTTAGATTTTAGTTGTAGGG
>NZ_JBARVX010000578.1:0-2554 GCF_049646505.1 Microcoleus sp. | reverse complement strand
CTCTTCTGAGGCTGCCCACGCCTCTAAAGCGACTTTCTTTTCTTTGGGGATGTATACCGCTATCAACTCCCGCTTGCGTTTTCCACCCACGAGTTCTTTTTCTTTTAATTTTATAGACATTGTATCTTCTATCTTTGATTTAACTATGCTACTATACTATATAGTAGCATATAGTAGAATCGCGACCACAAAAATTTAATCCCTGTGTGACAGGAAGTGATGGAGAGGGAAACATCGGGAGAATAGTTGGCTGGAAGTGCGATCGCATTCCTAAAGACATAGATATTCTAAACGATCGCCCCATCCACCCACCCTCCAAACCCCTCAAAAGCCCCCCATCGCCAATTGTCATCAAATTCTGACATTCGCGCCAACACCGAGCCCCCAAACCTCCCGTATGTCAAAATTTCCTGACATATTGATCCCCGAAATCACGAAAATGCGTATAAGTACCCACGATTGAGGCAAAAGACCCCTTGACCCGATCGCGAATTGTCTGCAACATTGAGTCATGACAAAGCGATCCCAAAGAAATGCTTCAATTGAGCAGCTATGGGAGTCAAATAGCGCGCGTGCTGGCAGCACAGCGTTGCTAGCAGCACCGATCGCCCTCGCAAAATCGATCTTGTCAATCAAGAATCGACAGATAAAAGCTTTATTTAGATCCGACGGTGCGCGCGGAAGCCAAAAAGTCACAAATCCCGATCGCAATTTGGGACAAGACAAGCTAAACACAAGCAAGGCTTCAAAGGTTGGAGAGATGAGGAAGCTCGATAAAACTTGCACTTATAAAGAGTTTCTAACTCAAAAAATCAACACATTATTCAAGTGTTGAAACAAAAAATCTAACCCGCAATCGCAAATTAGAGGAGAACAAACTCATGGCAAAAGAACGCCCACCATTAGAAGAGATGACTTTGCGACAACTCCGCAGAGTCGCTAGCGAATGTGGAGTGTCTCGCTACAGCCGGATGCGGAAATCGCAACTCCTGGCATCAATTCAAGAAATTCAGCGCAACAAATTTTCATACAGCCCATCTCGCAAACTAGAGGCACAAGAAGCAGTGGAAGCAGCAAAGTTTGAACTCGGTCAAGAAGACAGAACAGGCGGTTCCTTGTCGTCTGTGGATGAAGGTTTACCAGATTTGCCCAACGGCTACGGCGAAAGCCGGGTGGTTTTGATGCCGCGCGATCCAGAATGGGCTTACACCTACTGGGATATCTCGAACGATCGCAAACAAGAATTGCGCCGCCAAGGCGGACAGCAACTCGCCCTGCGGATCTACGACGTGACAGATGTTAACCTCGAAATCCAAAGCCC
The DNA here is from genome assembly GCF_049646505.1 of Microcoleus sp. Taxonomy (GTDB): domain Bacteria; phylum Cyanobacteriota; class Cyanobacteriia; order Cyanobacteriales; family Microcoleaceae; genus Microcoleus. The sequence continues at coordinate 1,233 of NZ_JBARVX010000578.1, read as the reverse complement.
GCACAGCATTCAAGAATATCCCTGCGACGAACTGGCGCGGGAATGGTACGTACCGATCCCCGTGAGCGATCGCGATTATGCGATCGACATCGGCTACCGCTGTGCAGACGGCCGCTGGCTGATCTTAGCGCGATCGGCCGAAGTCCGCGTTCCCCCAATCTATCCCAGCGACTGGATAGAAGACCAATTCATCACCCTCGACTGGGAAGAAGACTTGTCCGGTAAAACCTTCGCCGAACTGGTTCCGCCTGCCAAAAAAATCGCACAAGCAGCCAACAACGCCAGCGTCGGTTACAGCAACGATAACGGTCTGTACAAACAAATATTCGGCATGGCAGAATCGTCCGAATCGATGCGCGTAGCGGGTTCGATCTTTGGTTCCATGCAGCACGTCGCCGGTTCAGTCCAGCAATCAGGCATCCACGAACAAGCTTTGAGTTCCTACGTGTTCCCATCCGGCGTCGGAATGTGGGCAGCCCCCGCCATGTCCGGGCTCACCATGTCCGGTGCGGGTATGTCCGGTGTCGGTATGTCGGGTATGGGGATGTCCGGGCTCACGATGTCCGGTATGGGGATGTCCGGTGTCGGTATGTCCGGGCTCACCATGTCCGGTATGGGGATGTCAGGTGTCGGTATGTCGGGAGCCGGCTTCGCCGCCCCGATGCGCCCCCGCCAGTTCTGGTTAGTTGCTGACGCAGAACTGATCGTCTACGGTGCCACCGAACCGGACGCTAAAGTTTACGTAGGCGGACAGCCGATTAAACTCAATGCTGACGGCACTTTCCGGTTCCAGATGTCTTTCCAAGACGGCTTAATCGACTATCCGATTTTTGCAGTAGCAGCAGACGGCGAACAAAACCGCGCCATCCACATGAAATTCAACCGCGAAACTCCAGAAAGGCGCGGCAATACCAAGGAAGATGCTGTGGTGGAATGGTTGGGCTAACGGTAACAGTCGATCGCGAGCCAGACTGGGGTACGGCTTTGTGCCAATTTTTTAACCATCACAAGGCCTACCTGCTGCCGATCGCGATTTGTTAGGGTTAATCCCAGACAACAACCCATAACACCCCCTATGCACCGTTCTCCTGTTTTGAGGAGCGGTGTTTTTTGTCATTAGTCATTGGTTATTGGTTATTGGTTATTGGTTATTGGTTATTGGTTATTGGTTATTGGTTATTGGTTATTGGTTATTGGTTATTGGTTATTGGTTATTGGTTATTGGTTATTGGT
>NZ_JBARVX010000577.1:0-4894 GCF_049646505.1 Microcoleus sp. | reverse complement strand
CGATCGCGCAGCCAATTTAGAGTATCCCGCAAAGGCTTGCGCCACAGGAGATGCCACCCGCCGCCGCCACCGCAGCCGCAATCATCTTGCCAGCGATCGACCCCGTGAGAGCAACTCCAAGCCGTCACGGGCTTGAGTTCCACTTCCCAAGTGCTCGGATTTTGACTTAAGTAATCAGCAAAATTCGTCACCGTCCAGCCGCGCTGGGGAAACTCTTCTGTGAAAGCGTAGGCGAGGCATTTTTCGGTACTGTTTTTGTGGTGGCCGAAAGTTTCGCCGTCCGTCGCCACGGAGATTAATTGAGCCGGTCGGTGGTCTCCCCGCACTGCTTGACCCAAGCGCCCCGCCAGATGGTGGCTGCTGCTGAGAACGTCATTGAAGCCCATATCCCGCGAGATCGGGCCGTCGTAGAAAAAGATATCGATGTAGGGAGTGTTCGGCGTTGGGGCTGGGGACTCCTGGCCCTGTCCGCGGCCCAAGTAATAAGAGCTCAGCGGCGAAAGTTGGTGGTCAGCCATCAACCTCAATTCCGGTTTCAAATAGCAGCGGTACGGGCGAGTCGGATCGATTTGACCGCCGCCGACTTCGTGCCATTCGCCATCAGTTTCTGTCTCTGCTGCTTGGTTTTGCCCGATTAGCGGGCGGCAGCGTTCGGCTTGGGAGGGGGCCAAGACAATGAAGCGGATGCCTTGGGCGACCAAAACTTCGAGGGTGGCGTAGTCTACGGCGGTTTCGGCGAGCCACATTCCTTCGGGATCGCGATCGAATCTCGATCGAAAATCTGCGATTCCCCAGCGAATTTGGGTATGTTTGTCTCGCTCGTTCGCCAGCGGCATGATGATGTGATTGTATACTTGGGCGATCGCGTTACCGTGACCGGACAGGCGCTGACAGCTTTTGCGATCGGCTTCCAGAATCCGCTGGTAAACTTCCGGATCGTAGCGTTCCAGCCAACTCATCAGGGTAGGGCCGATGTTGAAGCTCATATACTCGTAGTTGTTGACGATGCCGGCGACTTCGCCGCGATCGTTGAGTATGCGCGCAAAGGCGTTCGGGCGGTAGCACTCGATGTCGATGCGTTCGTTCCAGTCGTGGGCGGGAGAGGCGCTGGCTTGGCGTTCGATCGCGTCCAGGTAAGGGTTTTCTCGCGGCGGCTGGTAGAAGTGCCCGTGAACCGTCACGCACACTCCTGTTGCAGTAGCCGTGCTGCTTTGACTTGGGGCCGTTACCCCTGGCGCTGACACGGGGAACAAGTCGGACTGAGTTTTAGAAATCGAAATCATGCGATCGAATCCTCAAGTAGTTAGTGACAATAAAATCAGCCTCAACATTAGCAACCGAAACCTTATGCAGGCGTTTGGGCTAAGCATCTGTTGGTGCTAAATTTGGGCAAACAATTTTTGATACATTTGTAGTATTGCGAGTCAAGCATTCGTTCCCAGATGCCGATCGTCGATCCCTGGGTTTTTCTGCTAATGCTTTGCTCTTGAAAGAGTTAAAAAAGGTAATTTTTGCAGCGTGGCACCTTCCACCTATTTCGGGTTAGTGCTTGCAGGGGCTGCTTGTTGAGAGGTGGATTTACATTGCTGGATTTTAAAGTCTTATTCATTAAATAGCAAGTTTTCCCCGAAAAATTTTTACCAAGGGCGATCGATCTTGGCGGTTGTGCGGGTCAATTTAATCCACAGGGCAAAAACTCACAGCAGGGAACGCTTGTGGTGAGGAGTCGGCTGCACTGCGCTGCTGGAATATGCTCGATGCCAAAAGGGCGATCGAATTAAAAACCCACCAAATTGCCGCACCCGCTAACAAAGCTGATGAAAATTACCGATCGGGCAATATTCATACTGTTACTGTTGACGATTTAATCATGCGTTCAAGCAACGATCGAGCTGATTTTTGACTTGCCATTCCTCAGAATATTGAAAAACTTGCACCAAAAATATCTTCAACTATTTGAACCATAAAAAATATCATCCTTTGAAGATTTCGCCATTTTATCCATCTTTAAGAACACCTATTTTCCGCAAAGATATTGAAACTTACTGCGAGTAAAATATCACCCATAAATATCGATTTCTCTTCCATTTTATCTTTGACAGCAAAGTGCAGCTAATTGATATTCGGACTCGCAATAAAGTTTACTAGCAGTTCCTAAAAATGCGACCGACTATCAATCATCTGCTGCATTGCTCCGTGCAGAGGCTTCAAACTTGACAAATACAACTGACTAATGGGAAGTTAAAAAATCCGGTTTGTTTTACCCAAATATGCGCTAAAACCTCTCAAACAGGTAAAAAAAATAGTTTTTATGCGTCCGAGGCAGGAACAACGACTTCATAATGTTCCACTGTCGGAAAAGGATCGTAAAAGTGGTGCAACAAAGAACGCCACTTTTGATAGTCCGGCGATTCTCGAAATCCCACAGTATGGTCTTCCAAATTCTGCCACCGCACCAGGAGAATATAGCGATTTCTAATTTCGATACAGCGTTGAAGCTCGTGCGAAATATACCCCGGCATAGAAAAAATAATAGCTGAAGCTGTTTTGAAAGCACTTTCAAATTCAGCAGCCATCTGAGGCTTAACATCAAGAATGGCAACTTCTAATATCATAGATTTAATCAGGCGATCGCCAATTTGCTGCTTTCCGATCCATTTCTTTAATAAACTCATCTTTTCCGTCCATGTACCCCTGAATATTATCATGGTATGTGTTTGCGAGTTTTCTTTTAAGTTCGCTGTATTGCTGCGCGTCTTCAGGATGGGAAATCAGATAATCTCGAAACGCTAAGTGGCGATATATCTGTGCTGAGTTCACTTCAAACGTGTGAATGTGGTGCGTTCTAATCCCTAGTTCATTACTTTTACGAAAAAAACGGCGGCCAGGTATCCCAAACTCACCCATTGCTTCATAACCTAATGCCTCAAGTCCTGAACTCTGTGCATCGACTTTCATAATATCTTTGACCTCAACTAGCATATCGATAATCGGCTTTGCATAAATTTGTGGAATGGCTGTGCTACCGATGTGATGTATAGCGATCGCATTTTCGGCAAGTGCAAGTGCAATCTGTTTCGACTCAGTTTCAAAAAGGTCTCGCCAACTTCGATCGTGCGGGACTACTTCTACTTTGAAAAAATCTAGTTTTATTGACATGACTGATAATTATTTGCGACTTTTGTGATTTCAGATGGGTTGACGATCGCATTTAACCGACACTGATTTTATCATTACTTATTTACCCGCAGCGCGCAAAACTCTTAAACATACGGACAACGGGGAAAAACTGACTGTTTGGGAGCGAAATTTCAAATCGCCCGATCGCCTTTTAGACCTCTTGCAAAAGTCAAATTTACCCCCGCAAGTCCCCCCTCCCGCGGGGAGAAACAAGAATAATCTTGCTCCCTCCCCGCGGGAGGGGAGGGTTGGGGTGGGGTGCTTTGGATTTTTGCAAGAGTTCTTTTGTGTAAAGTTGCTCTCCCGCCAGCGTCGCGACATGGAAAGCCCGACAAAGGACTGGGCCAACAAAGAAGAGCGCCACCCCAAGCTTTGAGCGAACCCAAATTTCTTTTCCTCCCGCTTCTTGCAACTTTGTGGCAGGCTATGATTGACGGTTGCGAGCTTTTCAGAATCTAAATGCTAAACACAACTACAATAATTTCCAGCCTGCTGATATTTATCCCAGTTTCCATCGCCGGACACTTTCTCGGCTGGGAATCCTCCACAATCTTCATCACCTCGGCTTTAGCCATCATCCCCCTAGCCGCCTGGATGGGCACGGCCACCGAAGAAATCGCCGTCGTGCTCGGTGCCAACTTGGGGGGGTTGCTCAACGCCACCTTCGGAAACGCCACAGAATTGATCATCGGCATCGTCGCCCTCAACGCCGGATTAATAGATGTTGTCAAAGCCAGCATCACCGGTTCAATTATCAGCAACCTGCTGCTAGTGATGGGATTTGCGATGCTGCTAGGCGGCTTGCGCTACAAAGAACAAAACTTTCAGCCGACTGTCGCCCGGTTGAACGCTTCAGCGATGAACTTAGCCGTGATTGCCATTTTGGTGCCGACTGCTGTTGATGCCACTTCTGTCGGCATCGCTCCGGAAATTATGCAGAACCTCTCTAGCGCTGTTGCTGTAGTCCTGATTGTCGTCTACGTGCTGACGCTGCTGTTTTCGATGAAAACTCACACTTATCTGTACGATGCAGGGGTGGCAGAAATAGAAATGCTTGAAGAATTAGCCGAAAGTAACTTAGCACCAGACAGTCCCGACCACAAGGTCAATCTGCCGCTGTGGATTGGTGTGCTGTTGGGCTGTACTCTCATGGTAGCGATCGAGTCGGAACTGCTGGTTGGTACTCTAGAAGAAGCTACCGCCACTTTGGGGCTGACATCGCTGTTTACCGGGGTGATTTTAGTGCCGATTATTGGCAATGCTGCCGAACACACAACTGCGGTGACGGTGGCGATGAAAAATAAAATGGATTTGTCGGTTTCCGTGGCCGTCGGTTCGAGTTTGCAAATTGCTTTGTTTGTTGCCCCGGTGTTGGTTTTGGCAGGTTTTGTCTTGGGCAAACCGATGGACTTGAACTTCAACCCGTTTGAACTTGTAGCGGTGGCGGTGTCGGTGCTGATCGCCAATTCTATCAGTTCTGACGGCAACTCTAACTGGCTCGAAGGTACTTTGCTGTTGGCAGCTTATGCGGTTTTGGCCTTGGCGTTCTACTTCCATCCGGTAATCGAGGGACTTGTTTAATATCAATTCCGGTTGCACTCATGCCGGAATTGTTGACTGTTGACTGTTGACTGTTGACTGTTGACGGGCGGGTGGAAAAACTGAATGGTTGAGTGTTAACTGTTGACTCGATTTTATGATTCCGATGCAACCG
>NZ_JBARVX010000576.1:0-26640 GCF_049646505.1 Microcoleus sp. | reverse complement strand
GCCGATTTTAATGGCGATGCAAACGGCAATGATTGCTAATATTACTGTGATTTTTGGAATGCCCTTTGATAAGGGGTTTGTTTCGGCGATGCTGTCTGCAATTAGCGGTGCTGGCGGGGTTACTGCTGTGGGTAGAAGTATTGTTACTAATTTGATCAAAATGATTCCCGGTGCTGGTACTGTTGTCGGCGGTGCTATTTCCGGTGCAACGGCGGCAACTCTCACCCTTGCCCTCGGTTTGGCTTACATTGAAGTGCTTAAAACTTATATGAAAGCTCAAATTAATGGGGAACAACTTTCTTTGCAGCAGTTGACAAAAATGTTTGTGGAATTGTATAAGGATTATGCTAGTTCGGGACGCAAAACTTTGAAGGATGATGTGCCGAAGCCGCCGCCGAATCAAATTGACATTGAGTAAATGGGGAATTGGGAATTGGGCATTGGCCAAACAGGGCATTGGGAATTGGGAATTGGCCAAACAGGGCATTGGGAATTGGGAATTGGGAATTGGGAATTGGGAATTGGGAATTGGGAATTGGGAATTGGCCAAACAGGGCATTGGCCAAACAGGGCATTGGCCAAACAGGGAATTGGCCAAACAGGGCATTGGTTAGTTTCAATTACTAATTACCCATTTTTTCTTACCAAATAACAAATAACAAATAACAAATAACAACTAACAATTAACAATTAACAATTCCTAAAGATTTCTATAATACAATTAGTAAATTCTGCAATAAGGAGTAAATGGTTGTGGTAATGACACCCGTTTTATCAGACAATGTTTCTCTAGAAGACTTTATAGCTAATCCCCCCGACGATATGGAATGGGTGGACGGGCAAATTGCGGAGAAAAATGGCATGACAGTAAAACACAGTCGCATCCAATCTAGACTGGATTTTTCTTGGAGAAGTTACAAGGTATCTAGCGGACAAGGTGGCGAAGTCTATACGGAAGTTCCTTGTCGCACTGACAGGCGAGTGCGTCGCCCTGATGTTGCTTATTTGACGGCTGAACTTGTTGCTGAATATGGCGATGTTCCTACTTTTCCTCAAAGTCCGCTGTTGGTTGCGGAAATTGTTTCTCCTGCTGATGTGGCGGAAGATGTTTTTCTGAAAGCACAAGAGTATTTAGATTCTGGTTGTTTGGAAGTTTGGATTGTTTTTCCTGAGAGTCGCTGGATAATGATTGTGATTCAATCTCAAAAGTTAGCTTTTAACTTGGGTTCTACCATCAGCACTCAGTTAGTTCTACCGGGTTTTAGTGTTGCTGTTGATGAGTTGTTGGGTTGATGGCAAATATTGGTTAATTAGTTATATTTAACTGCTTTCTGGCAGAGTTCGCCCGTGCTGTTTGCGATTGTTTGTGAAAAAATGCTGGAGAAAATACGGTAGCTTGCGGGGCGGGACGCGATCGCACTGCAAGTTAAGTTAATGAAAGTTATTTGCAATAAACAGTGTAGTTTTAAATTTGCACAAAATCGCCGACAGCGGTAATATATTTATTGCTTTGTTTGCAAATTTAGCGTAAATTCCGATCGAGAATTCAAACGATTAATAGAAATATGTCCAAGACTTACACTGTTGAATTGATCCACCAAGGCACTACCCATACCGTACAAGTCCCGGAAGACAAACAAATTCTGCAGGCGGCGGCCGCTGCGGGTATTGAGTTGCCGAGTTCTTGCAATGCGGGGGTTTGTACTACCTGCGCTGCCAAAATTATTGAAGGGGAAGTCGATCAAACCGATGGGATGGGCGTGAGTCCGGAACTTCAGGCGGAAGGTTATGTGTTGCTGTGCGTTGCTTATCCGAGATCGAACTTGAAGATAGAAACAGAAAAAGAAGATATTGTGTACGCTCGCCAGTTTGGCAAACCCTAGAAATAGACTAAAATTGACCTAAGTATCGATCGCGGTAAAATCATTATGGATCGCCAGATGACCACCCATTTCATTTCCGCAGAAGTTGACCTCCACGATACCGCCGAGGAACTGCACTCGGCTATTGAAATTGAACTGAAAAAGCACGGGGAACCCCTGCGCTGGGCTGTCACAGACGTGGATATCACTCGCCAAAAAGCTGTGGTAGAAGGCTACGTGCTCGTGGAAGCATCCCCCGCAGCAGCGTGAACTCCCCCCCTTTCACGGTGGTTTTGATAGTCCCCACAGGCGTTGGAGCCTCGATTGGTGGGTTTGCAGGAGATGCGCTGCCGGTGGCTAGGGCGATCGCCCAAGTTTCAGATACCCTGATTACTCACCCCAACGTCCTCAACGGCGCTCAACTGTATTGGCCGATACCTAACGCTCTCTACGTGGAAGGTTACGCCCTTGACAAGTTTGCAGCAGGGTGCTGGGGGTTGCAACCAGTACATCAAAATCGCATCGGCTTAATCCTAGATTCCGCGATCGAACCAGAGTTGCAGTTGCGGCACTTGCAAGCCGTTGACGCTGCGAGGGCCACATTAGGTTTGAACGTAAGTGATTGTATTTTGACCGATCGCCCCCTGGAAGTAGAATTGCGTATTTCAGAATCAGGGGCATCCTGGGGGACGATCGGCAATCCCGACAGTTTATTGCGCGCCGCCGAAAAATTGATCCGACAAGCAAAAGTCGAGGCGATCGCCGTTGTGGCGAGATTTCCCGACGATGAAGGTAGCATCGCCCTCGAAAACTACCGCCGCGGCAAAGGAGTTGACCCCCTCGCCGGCGCGGAAGCCCTCATCAGCCACCTGATCGTCAGAACTTTTAAAATTCCCTGCGCCCACGCCCCGGCGCTGTCTGCGCTTCCCCTCGATCCGCACCTGTCACCGCGATCGGCTGCTGAAGAAATCGGGTATACTTTTTTACCTTGCGTGCTTGCCGGCCTCAGCAAAGCTCCCCAATTTGTCGGGCCTGCTGTGGGACAGGCATCTTGCCTGTCACAGGTATTGGGCGGGCAAGATGCCCGCCCCACAACAAAGGGCGGGCAAGATGCCCGCCCCACAACAGAGAAATTCTATGCAAACAGGCGAGATTTCGAGAAACAGGGCTTGTGGGCCGATCGAGTCGATGCGGTGGTCATACCCGCCACAGCCTGCGGCGGCAGTGCTATCCTGAGTTTGAGCGGGCGATCGTCGGTACAAATTATCGCTGTGGGCGACAACAAAACCCAGATGCGGGCTACTCCAGAAAAACTCGGAATCAAAGCTTTGCAGGTAAACTCATATTTAGAGGCGATCGGCGTATTGGTCGCTTTGCGATCGGGCATCACTCCAGCTTCCTTGGGTGCAGACATCTCCTCCCTGCGCTGTTTGACTGACTCAACTCGACAAATTTCCAATCTCAAACCTCAAATTTAAAAGTGATTAAGTGGCAGAAAAAATTCCCGAAAATCCTGAAATTGAACCCTTAACGCGCACCCAAGTTTTAGTAGCAATGGGTGTAACAGCCATTATGTTGCTGGCTGTAGCTAAAGTGTGGTTGCTATTTGGATCGGTATCGCTTTTGCCAGTCAAATTGAACCTAATGGATTTGCTCGCAGGATGTGCGATCGGACTGGCAATTACAGGCGGTAGCGCGATCGTTTATCGCCTTTGGCCCGGTTATCGCCGGAGTGCTGACGTTTACTTAGAAGTAGTCCTCAAACCCCTATTTTGGCCGGATTTAATTTGGCTGGGACTGCTACCGGGACTGAGCGAAGAATTGCTATTTCGAGGCGTGATGCTTTCTGCCTTGGGAATGAATTTTACTGGTTTAATTTTATCAAGTTTTTGCTTCGGCATTCTGCACTTAGGAGGCGCGGATCAGTGGCCTTATGCTGTTTGGGCGACGGCGGTGGGATTGCTGTTAGGTTACAGTGTTTTAGTGACTGGAAATTTGTTAGTGCCAATTACGGCTCATATCTGTACAAATTTGATTTCTAGCTGTGTTTGGAAGTGGGAACACAATCTGGTGAAGCAGTAGGGCGATCGCAATTCCCAAGTGATTGAAATCGCGCCTGCGCGGAATATACCAATAAATGCCAACGTGCAAGGGGTTTTTAGATTGAACGAACCGCGAAGACGCGAAGGGCGCGAAGGAAGAGAAAGAGTTCACAGAGGTAGATGTGAAAAGGTTTTAACCGCCTAGTTTTATCTGTGTTAAGGCAGTTTGTAGCTGCTCGATCGCACGATCAATTCACCTTGACTGGGGTTGCGGCTGAAAATAAAAGCTCCTGCTTGAGTTTCGCCGCTTGACAAAAAGTCAATTTGTTGGTCGCCGGATTCCAACACTTCGCCGTTGACTCGCAGTTCTGCAATAATTTGCACTGATTCAGCCGTTTCGCCGCCCGTGTTAGTCACTGTAAACGGCACGTAAAATTGCCCTTGGGTTTCGCGAATTTGTGCATTGCGAGTGACAGAAATCACCGGAGGTTTCTGTTCTTTAGTCGCCCAGTTGTAGAGTACGAGTCCGGTGAGGCCAGAAAGGATGAAACAGGCGATCGCAAATGTCACCCATTCAGCAGGATTTCTTTTTTGTTGCTGTTCGCGATCGCTTTCTGTATCTTTTTCACTCATACCGCTAACCTCCCCGCAGCGCCACCAATTGTCGCCGGCAATCCCAATACTAACGTATAGCTCAACCACATCGACCACGGGTCGTCAAAACTGAGTTTTTGGAAGAAAAACAGCATAAATGCAGAAGCCGCCAGCGACACTAAATACGCCATCACAGTTTCGCTGAGGGGGCGCTGAAAAACCCCTTGTTGTTGTTGGCGCTTTTCTTGAGAAGTAAAGCCGGCTACAAATACAATACCGTAGGAAATTAGCAGCGAAGCGGCGATAATTGCTAATTGCCAAGGCGGCGAAATAGCTGCGGCTAGCATGGGAACTTCATCTGTCGGGGCGATGTTGAAAGCAATAATTGTAGCGCCGATTAAAGTAGCGCCGATATCTGCTACAGTTGGATTAATTGTAGGTTCGCTGTCGCTGTCTGAACTTTGATAGCGATCGCCGCTCAAGAAACCGCTTGCTAGTGCTACTCCCAAGGCAAACGGCAAGCCTTCAAAGATGATTTTCCCCAAAGTTTCTTGCAGCGGAGTCTCCAGCCTAATTTCCCTGAGCAAAAACAGGACAAAAGCGGCGCCGACAATCCCAATCGCGATCGCTTCTACGGTATCCATTGCAGCATCTCGCCAGCGGATGTTCTTAGTTTTGCGAAAACCTTCAGTACGAACCAGCAAGAAAACGGCGATAAAAGTAGTTGCAATGGCGATCGACATTTCCGCTGGTTTACTGTGCGAACCAATCCACCAAACCTCCATCGTATAAAGCAGCGGAATCCCAAACAAAAAGCCCCCCGATGCACCTCGAATGATATCGTTGAGTTCATTTGACCACTGATTTTTATGTCTTTTTGATTTTTTCATTTTTTAGTGAAAACGCACCTCAAAAAAGGCGATATTTAATTTGACATATTTCAAGTGTTATCGTAGATAGCATCTCCACTCAATTTTGTGCATAAGCTATTAAAAATTCCTCTCTTGAAATTCCCGCCTGAGTACAAATTGCTCTCAGTGTCCCTGATTTTATTTGATCGTGGTTAGGCATTACTAACGGAGTCTCCGTGCCATCCTGATTTTCTCGCACCATGACAATATGTTCGCGTTCTCTAATAATCCGAAAACCCAACAACTGAAATGTTCTGATGACTCGTCTTTTAGGGGCATCCACCGGAAACTTCGACATTAAATAGCCACCTCTGCTTCTACTAAAAAAGTCTCGATCGCAGGTGATTCGTTTTCCATTGTTTCTTTGCCAAATACTTCGATATAGCAACGAATAGCTGACTTGACATCAGCTAAGGCTTCTTCATAGGTGTCACCTTCACCAACTACGGCACCTTTGATACCAAGGGGATAGGCTACATAACCATCGGAATGTTTTTCAATGATTATTCTAAATTGTTTCATCTTCGCCTCTTGATTTTTATACTACCTTAATTCACCACAGCCGCGCGATCGCATAAGCATCAAAAATTGCATCAACACTCAAAACAGGTATCTGTTCCGCCATAGATTGGGCAATTATCAGCCTGTCAAATGGATCGCGGTGATGCAAAGGCAGTGAAGCCACAACCTCAATGTGGTCGAAAGTTATTTCCAGTATCTCAATTCTATTAACTGCGATCTGCTGCTTTATAAACTCCATAAAAGGCATACTAAAAGTTAGCCTGCCTATACTATGTTTGATCGCCATTTCCCAGACGCTAGCTGTACTGAGGAGAATATCGTTATCTCCGTTGTCAATTAGCGATCGCCCTGTTGCGGTGAGTCTCGAACTGTCTGTCGTATACCAAATAAAGGCATGAGTGTCCAACAACAACCTCATGACCTGTACTCCTTAAACTCTTCTAGCGGTTCGTCAAAATCATCGGACATCCAAACCATTCCTTTAGCACTTCCTGCTTGTCGATTGGGTTTAGCTTGTTTGGCAATTACTACCAATTTTACAACAGGCTGGTTATCTTTACTAATGGCAACTTCTTCACCTCTCATCGCCGCTTCGATCAATTCAAGAAGTTTTTCTTTTGCCTCAAAAATGTCTACTTGATACATAATTTGTGCCTCCTTAATATCACTTTTTAACATCACCATTCTAACTCAATTCGATAAATCCTCTTCCTCCAAATCTACAGGCGCCAACTCCATATCATCTGACTGCAACTGAGCCGGAGTCGCCGGAATTGCGGCAATTATTGCATCGATTACCTTCGCTACCGGCACAATCTGCATCCCCAAATCTGGCACCGGCTGATTATTAGGAACGATCGCCCTTTTGAACCCCAACTTAGCCGCCTCCCTCAATCGCAATTCCAACTGAGAAACCGGCCGCACTTGTCCTCCCAAACCGACTTCCCCCAGCAAAACAGTGCGCGCGTCAACCACCCGATCGCGAAAACTGGCCACAACGGCGATCGCAATTGCCAAATCCGCCGCAGGTTCCTCCACCTTCAACCCGCCCACCGAAGCTACAATCGTATCTAATTTAGACAAAGGAATCCCCACCCTTTTCTCCAAAACAGCCAAAATTTGCTGCAATCTACTATTATCAACACCAGTAGTAGAGCGGCGCGGCGAACCAAAACTCGCAGGACTAACTAACGCCTGAATTTCTACTAAAATCGGTCGAGTTCCTTCGCAAGCAACCGTCGTAGAAGTACCGGGAGAAAATTCATCTTTATTACCTAAAAATAACTCCGACGGATTGTCTACTTCTCGCAAACCCTCTGCTACCATTTCAAAAACACCGATTTCGTGAGTCGCCCCAAAACGGTTTTTCATCGATCGCAAAAGCCGGTGAGAAGCAAAGCGATCGCCCTCAAAATAAAGTACAGTATCTACCAAATGTTCCAACACCCTCGGCCCCGCCAAACCTCCATCCTTAGTAACGTGACCGACAATAAATAAAGTAATATTTTCCCTCTTCGCCACCTGCATCAAAGCCGACGTACATTCCCGCACCTGAGCCACCGAACCCGGAGCCGATGTTAAACTAGCAAAATAAATAGTTTGGATGCTGTCAATCACCGCCACATTCGGTTTTAGCGATTCCAACTCCCGCAAAACTACTTCTAAATCCGTCTCGGGAAGCAAGTAGAAATTCTCCGCTGACTTGTCCTCGGAATCCGCTTTAACTTCCCCGTTGCTGCCAGATTTATTCCCGCCGTTGCTTGACAAATCAACCGGATTAGCCACACCCAAACGCTGCGATCGCAACTTCACCTGCTGGCCGGACTCCTCAGCACTCACGTACAGTATCCGATCCTTGCGCGCCAACATATTCGCCACCTGTAAAAGCAGCGTCGATTTCCCGATACCCGGTTCCCCGCCAATCAACACCAGCGAGCCCGGAACAATCCCGCCTCCCAAAACTCGATCGAGCTCCCCGTAACCAGAAGGCCAGCGAGACTGAGTTTGGTCAGCAATCTGCGATAATCTAAAAGATACTCTCGGTTGACCCTTCGACTTATCAGGAGGCGAACCGCCCACCGTCTTAGTTGTCACCCCAGTTAAACCAGCCCGCGAGCCACCAGCAGTAGGTTGTTCCAACTGCTCGTCAAAAGAATCCCACTTGTGACAGCTAGGACACCTGCCAAAATATTGTGGTGAATCGTAGCCGCATTCCCGACAAATATATTGTATTCGAGGCTTAGGCATTGTTTATGATGATAAATAGTCACCCTAACATTTAGAAAAGTCTGAGTTAAAGCAATTATCAAGCTTTCAGATCGATCGCCACCGATGATTCAACCTGTGGCTTCTATGATAGGGTTGATCAACAGTATAACGTTTGATCACAAAAGCTAACAATCACTCACCTATGCCATAGATTGAGTGAATGGCATACATACCACTCAGAAGAGCAGTCGAATTTCTGGGTTTGCATCCAAACACGTTAAGGAAGTATGCAGATGAAGGGAAAATCAAAAGCATCAAAAACGAAGCAGGACAAAGACTCTACGATGTCGAGTCCTACCAACGTGGCGCAATTGCAACTACCACTATTTGCTACTGTCGCGTCAGTTCAGCCAAACAGCGAGACGACCTTGCAAGACAAGTTGAATTTATGCGAGAACGATATCCAGCAGCCGAAATCTTCCAAGACATCGGCTCTGGACTCAACTTTAAACGGAAAGGACTGCAAGCCCTACTGGTCAGACTTATGCGCGGAGATCAGCTCCAAGTTATTGTTGCCTGTAGAGATAGGTTGTGCCGATTCGGCTTTGAATTATTCGAATTTATGGTCAAGCAAAACGATGGAGAAATCTTGGTTTTCTCAAATCCTGTACACTGTCGACAGACCGAACTCACAGCGGATCTTCTTGCCATCCTTCACGTCTTTAGTTGCAGAATGCACGGTCTCAGAAGTTACAGCCAGAAAATCAAGGAAGATCCGAATATTCCCAAATCCTGAGCAAAAAGCTCTTCTGAAAAGATGGTTTGGTGTTTCCAGGTTTGTATTTAATAAAACGATTAAATACTTACAGGAACCGGAAACCAAAGCTAATTGGCTGGCAATCAAGACAGGTCTTCTCAACTCACTACCTGATTGGGCATCAACAGTTCCATTTCAGATCAAATCAATTGCTATAAAAGATGCCTGTCAAGCGGTCAAAAAAGCCAAGGCAGATTTCCAAAAAGATGGGCAAGTTCGTCGTTGCAAATTCCGCAGTCGCAAAGATACAAAGCAATCTGTTTTTATCCCCAAGACTGCCATCAAGGACTGTGGTATCTACCACACAATTTTGGGTCAATCAAAGCTGAAAGAGGCATTACCCGAAGGTTTTAGTGATGGACGGTTAACGCTTGCCTATGGTGAGTATTACCTAATCATCTCTGAAGAAGTGCAGCCACATCAGACCGACAACCAAGGTCGTGTGGTTGCCTTAGATCCTGGTGTCCGCACGTTCATGACTTTTATTTCCGAGGATTCTTATGGATATCTCGGTAACGATTCCAATCTTCAAATTCAAAAACTGTGCTTTAAGCTGGACAAACTGATTTCAAAAATGAGCAAGGCTCCTAGCGCACAGAAAAAGAAATTAAAAAAAGCTGCTGACAGGTTGAAATCTCGAATTCAACACATGGTTGAAGAGCTGCATCATAAAACTGCCAAGTTCTTGGTTGATAACTTTGATGTGATATTATTGCCGTCGTTTGAGTCGTCTCAGATGGTTAGTAAGTCACGTCGCAAGATTCGCTCTAAAACCGTGCGTCAAATGCTTACTCTGTCTCACTATCAGTTCAAGAAGCATCTCGAATGGAAAGCTTGGGAATCTGGGAAAGTAGCCCTGACAGATATTAACGAAGCTTATACATCGAAAACGGTTTCATGGACTGGGGAAATAAAGAAGATTGGCGGTTATCGTGTGATTAAAAGTGCGGACGGACGTTCTATGAACAGGGATCTAAATGGTGCTCGCGGGATTTTCCTGCGGGCATCGGTTGATACGCCTTGGTTAAGAGAACACCTTAACTTATGTATTTGTTAGCGAACGTTAGCAAAAAAGTATCGGTACAAAAAATTAACATTATCTGAAATGTAACTTAAGGAGTGCTCGGTAAATTGGAAAACCATAAAGAAAAAATTCTGGTAGTCGATGACGAAGCCAGTATCCGGCGCATTCTGGAGACTCGCCTTTCGATGATTGGCTACGATGTCGTCACCGCTGCTGACGGCGAAGAAGCTCTCGAAACTTTTCGTAACAGCGAACCAGACTTAGTGGTTTTGGACGTGATGATGCCGAAGCTAGACGGTTACGGCGTCTGTCAGGAGTTGCGTAAAGAATCAGACGTACCCATCATTATGCTAACTGCTTTGGGAGATGTTGCCGATCGCATCACCGGTTTAGAATTAGGCGCAGACGATTACGTCGTCAAACCTTTTTCTCCCAAAGAACTAGAAGCCCGCATCCGTTCCGTGCTGCGCCGGGTTGACAAAAACGGTGCTTCCGGGATTCCCAGTTCTGGAGTCATTCAAGTCACTAATATTAGGATTGACACCAACAAGCGCCAAGTTTACAAAGGCGACGAGCGGATTCGGCTCACGGGCATGGAATTTAGCTTGTTAGAGCTGCTAGTGAGCCGTTCAGGAGAGCCTTTTTCGCGATCGGAAATTTTGCAAGAAGTTTGGGGATACACGCCAGAACGCCACGTAGACACCCGCGTAGTGGACGTTCACATCTCCCGGCTCAGGGCAAAGTTGGAAGACGACCCCAGCAATCCCGAATTAATTTTAACCGCGCGGGGAACCGGTTATTTGTTCCAGCGAATTGTTGAACCAGGGGAACTTGGGTAAAGTTATACCATTTTTCTTTCATATGTGCTATTGATGAAGTCCGAAGCCCCCCCGAAATCGCGGGGGGGTTGGGGGGGTAAAATCTAGCGCTACTTTATGAAATTAGTATTAGTTGGCACTTGACAGTTGGCAGTTGGCAGGAGTTTGCAATTTAACTGCTGCTAACTGACTAATCGAAGTCGAGTGGAATTCTTCCATCTTCCATCTTCCTTCTTCCTTCTTCTTAATGACTAAATCCGATCCAAATAAAGTTTTGCGGCAATTGCCCTTAGTTGCAGGAGGGTTAGCAGGTACGCTGCTGATGGTAAACCGCTTGCTGACAGAGCAGATTACAGACTCTCAAGCTCGATCGGACGCTTTGGGAGTAATTATCAGCGCCCTGCTGATTTTAACAGGCTTGCTGTGGCAGCAGGTGCAAGCGCGATCGCCCGATTCCGTACAGCTTACCGGCTCTGAAGGCTTCGAGTTTGCGCCGGATTTACCCGATGCCGTCAAGCTAGAATTAGCCTGGGCGTCGCGTTTGCTGTTGACAAATACCGCCACAAGGGCGATCGTCATTGTGTATCAGGGAAAAGTTTTATTGCGCCGCGGCATTTTAGGCATCAATCCCGAAGTCAAACCGGGGCCGATATTGCAGCGAGCGATCGACAAAAACAAACCAATTTATTTAGTAAAGCTCGATATTTATCCCGGCAAAATTGAATTTGACTACTTACCAGAAAATACCCAAGGAGTCATCTGTCAGCCGATCGGCAGTCAAGGCGTTTTAATCTTAGGTGCCAACGCCCCCCGCAGCTACACCAAACAAGACGAAAACTGGGTAGAAGGCATTGCCGAAAAACTCGAAAATACGATCGCTCAGCACCTAAGTTCTTAACTTTGTAGGGGCGCATTGTGCACCTTCCAATATTTAAATCAAGCTACTATGACAACTAATTTGCTTCTCAATCTGCACCGTTTACCCAACAGCTTACCTAGCGAAGGTTCTATCCGTATTGAGCTATTCAAAGGACTCGTAGTATTTCGCATTTCCACCAAAATACAGGAGCGAATAGAAACCTTAACCGCTCAAAAAACAGAATCAGCTCTCACTTCAGAAGAACAAACAGAACTAAATCAATATCAAGAATTGGTTGATTATCTAAATTTGGTTAACCAAACTATAAAAAAATCTTTTTTGTATCCTCTACACGGTACTGTCAAGCGCTATGATGAGCCCTTTGAACCTGCTGCACCCTCAGAAGATTGGGAAGTGCTGCAATGATTGTACTGGATACTCATACATCGTATTCCAGGTTTATGAAGTACGCACTCCTAACCGGGTTTCTTGTGCGCTTCTCGCCGGATAACTGATTCTGTTCTGTGAAACCCGGTTTCTCGCTCTCTACATCTGCATGGAATATGCTGTATAAGTTCGCAAGGTGCGCGTCGGCGCACCTTACATCTAACTCAAAACTCAAAACTACTACCGAGCCCAATCAGTACCGCGCCAGATTGTGAAAAACAACACACTAGAAATCAGCGCGCCCAGCAGCCACTTCACAGCATTTTTAAATAACCCCGTGCGCTGACTAGCCTGCACCGCAGCGGTTTGCGTCTGCAACCGTTCCTTAGCCGGAGTAATTCTTGAAAGAATTTGGCTTTTTAATTCCTGCGGGTTTTGCGTATCCGCTGGTACCCCCAAACGGGTAAGTTCCCCCGCCAAATTCCTTAAATCTTCAGGAGTGCCCTTGTTCAGCCGTTCTTCCACTTGCTGCAACTGAGCTAATTGTTGATCTGCTTGAGTAGTAATTTGCTTGTTGTTTTGGTTGTTGACGTAGATAGTACCAAAAATTCCCAAAGGCAACATCAACAGAAAAACCAGCGCCAGCAGCAGACAAAGCCAAGACAAAACCTTTAAAAAAGGGTCTTCCAAACGCCTGCGATCGTACCCTTCTCCAAAAAATATCAGCGCCATAGCCAGCAGCGGAACTGGCACCCGTTCCACTACAGCGCCAATCGTCTGCAATTCCCAGACTCGGTTGCCGAAATTTGCTGGTATCAAAACTGCGATCGTATCTAATAAAGACAAAATTAATAAACCGTAGCCAATCCAACGCAGCCTGTAAATAGAAAAACCTTGTTCGCCTTGTATGTCATTCATAAAATCCTCACTGTTGTTGTTAACAAAAAAATCTATCTCTCCGTTCAAAACGGATACAAGCTACAGATTGAAGTCGTCGAATCTCCAAATTTTAGACCAAAGTTAGAGTTCCCAGATTCATCAAGTCGAGTAAATCTAAAATCTAAAATCTCAAACTTCTTCGCTTGCGAAGTCGAAGAATCTAAAATCGACTGACTTAAGGTTCTGGAAATCGCGGCTGCCACCACCCATGCCAAGAAATCCAAGCATTCTCTAGAATTTTTTGGGCATCTTCTGGAGTTGTTTTATCCCAAGGCACAGACATCTGAGTCCACAAACATCGCCTGTCTTGAATATTTCCCCTACCCAACAGCCAAAACAGAATGCGGTTCGGCTGCCAATCGCGAGTATTTCGATTGTATCTAAACTGTTCGGAAGTTACTGTAGCACTGCCGCGAGGATTGATACACGAACTCAAATACAGTCGATTTTGGTGTTGCAAAATTCCGTAAAACCCCGCGCCTTGAGTGCTGGCTAACGCTAGTTTACCAGGAGACGACTTGAGAATAGTATGTCCCTTCATCATACCTTCCACATCCCCAATGGTATTTACCAAATAGCGCATCTCTACTTCTAGAGGAATGCTATTTTTTTGATATTCATATTTCTTGGCAGCTTTGATTTGTGAAGTATCGGTAATTTCCAGCGGCGCGCTCTTGATTAGTTTCCACTCTGCTAAAGGCACCGATTCGGGAAAATTAAACTGGGTTACTCGACTATTGCCTGTTGATGGATAGAATGTCAACTTTCCGGCGACTAATAAAACTCCTGCCAAAGTAACAGCCAAAAGAGAAATTCTAATTGGTTTCCAAGAGGTAATGGCCATTAGCAATTTTGTTGTTTATTATTTGGCGGTTCCGATTGCAAGATTGCAAACCAGCAGAAGAGCCCGAAAATGAATACAGCAATCATCGAAAAGATTACCGACCCACTACCTTGGTGCCAGTATTTAAATGCTTCTTGTTGAGATAGCGATACCAGCACTGCCAGGAGAGCAACTCGCGCGGCATTCACAACAAATGCAATAAGTATTGCTACGATTGGGACTAGAATTTTCTGTCCCCTAGTTGTCGGAAACATCAGCAAGAAAACTAGGGATAGTCCTAACAGTTGTAGGATCGCATTCACGCCAGAACAGCCGTGATACACTTCGACGCTGCCTTTTTCTAGGACAAGAAAAACCCCTTTTCGTATAACTTCAAATCCTAGATAGTGCAGGAGGAAAGCTGAAAATTTTGCTGTTAGTTTGGCTACGTCAACGAATACTCCGATCGCTCCGGGAGGAATAACAACATAGGCAAGTATTAGCAGTTCTTGCCAATATTGTTTCAGTCCTTTTGTGCCGGAAGCTAGCAATGCCAGACTAATTCCAGATAAGAAAGGGGCAACTCTGATAAACAAGTCGTAGCCAGATATGGAGGAAGTTTTGAGCAAAATGAAAGCCATTAACGATGCCCCAAAAAAACTGGCAAAAACTCCGCTTTCAAAAGTTAGGGATTCGTGTCTTTCCCAAATCAGAAATGCTACGACTCCCCAAAACATTAACATTGTGCCGAAGAGGTCTGTGTCGTTTGTTCTGGCAGTCACAGTCAGTTGCAAGGCAATCAAGCCTGTGGCTATGCCTAACAGCCAATATTTAGGTTCTTGGATTTGTTTGATCCAGTTGATTTCTATCATTGCTGCTTTTTGTTTTTTACTAAAAGCTTATAAAATGCTCGATCGGGTAACTCTATAGAAATTATCAGCCACAAACACTGAAATTTATGCGTTTGGGATGAGTCTTAACTAAATCTTCACAATAATTGACAAGAGTGAATGTTTGTGATATTAGTTTTCATCTAATTAAATCAGAAGAATTTGTAGGGTGCGGAATTCGCACCTTACCCGAATTAGCAATTACCAATTACTGATGAGCGTAAATTTTTTGGTAGTAGGTTTGATATTCCTCCGAAAGCAGGGGTTCCCACCACTGGCGATGGGCTAAGTACCATTCTACGGTCTGCCGCAGGCCTTCTTCAACTGTTACTGAGGGAGTCCAACCTAATTCTGTTTCTATTTTGCTGGCATCGATCGCATAACGCCGATCGTGCCCGGCTCTGTCTTTGACAAACGAGATCAGTTGTTCGCAAGGACGCGCGGGCAAATCTTCGGCTAATTCGTCCATTAGCTGGCAGAGCATTTTGACTAAATCGAGATTTTTAACCTCGTTGTTGCCGCCAACATTGTAGGTTTCTCCTGGTTTGCCGCGGTGGATAACGGCATCTAAGGCGCGGCAGTGGTCGAGGACGTAGAGCCAATCTCGGACGTTTTGACCGTCGCCGTATACTGGCAGGGGTTTGCCGAGCAGCATATTGATGCACATTAATGGAATCAGCTTTTCGGGGAAGTGATAGGGGCCGTAATTGTTGGAACAGTTGGTGATGATTGTGGGGAGGCCGTAGGTGTGGAAATAGGCGCGGGCGAGGTGGTCGCTGCCGGCTTTGGAGGCGGAGTAGGGGCTGTTGGGGGAGTAGGCGGTGGTTTCGGTAAATGCTGGGTCGTCGGGGCCGAGGCTGCCGTAAACTTCGTCGGTGGAAACGTGGAGGAAGCGCATTTTTGCTTTGAGGGACGAGTTGTCTGCTGCTTCAAAGTGCTTGCGGAAGGCTTCTAGGAGTGTGAAGGTTCCGACGACGTTGGTTTGAACGAAGGCTGCCGGCCCGATAATTGACCTGTCAACGTGGGATTCTGCGGCAAAGTGGGCGACTGTGTTGATGTTTTCTTGTTTGAGCAAGCTATCGACTAGGGCTCGATCGCAAATATCCCCATGCACAAACCGAAAATTTTCTCCTCCTTCTAAGGTTGCTAGGGTTTCTCTGTTGCCGGCGTAGGTTAAAGCGTCGAGTACGATTACCCGATCGCCCGGATAGCTGCTGCACCAGTGATGCACAAAATTCGAGCCGATAAATCCAGCCCCGCCCGTCACCAACAATCGATGAGGTTCTCGCTCAATGCCTTGATTCCCGCTGTTTGTCATAAAAATAAGAGTTTTTCCAATAACTAAGCCTTTTCAAAAGTAGCCTTAAATGTAGTTTGTCATCAAGTATTGGTCGCTCTGCGATTAAATTTTCTATTGTGTCGCTTCAGATTTTCTGATTTGGGGCGCTGAAATATTGACTCAACAGACTTAAATTTCTATCTGTATTTTGAGCGCAACGCTTACATAACAAGGCTTTCATTGTTTATTTCGGCAAATTTAAAATTTTAGTTGCGATCGGGCGATCGCGGATATTTGCGATCGATCCGTGATTTGAGCCGATAGCGACTGTTGATCTATTTGTGAAGAGCTGTTACCATTTATTTTTTAAATATCCTTTACAATATTCCAGAGCACCATGAAGAAGTTTCAAGTGTTAGCTGGCATTGCTTCCGTCGCCGCGATCGCAAGCAGCATCGCCATAGGTGACGCTGCATCTGCTTTCCCCTGTTCCTACAAAAAATCAGGGGCGGCTCAATCTGGTTCTGCGACAACGCTCCTGGGTTCGGGCGGCTCCGATGGAATGAATCCGTGGAAATCCTACAAAACAGCAGCTTTGGGTTTTCTGGGTTTGGCTGGGGTTTTGGGTGGCGGTGCGGCCTACATGAGCTATCGCGCCGGCCAGCGGGCCTCTGCGGCTTGTGCTGCGATGAGCGATAATTTTGAAGTTTTTGAAGAGCCAGTTGAGCCGATCGCAGATGCAGGTGTTTCTGAATACCTGGAAGTTGGCGAACTCGATTTGGCGGCGGCGGTTGCTGTAGCTGAGACAGCAGATGCGGTTGCAGTCGTTCGCGAACACCCGGAAGCTCCCGGTGGCGAGCTAGATTTGCCTGTTTCGCCAGTTGGTCAATTGAATTAGAAAAGTGCGATCGAGCAAGTTGAAAGCGCGATCGCCCTATAGTTCTCTCAAGCCAAAGTATTCGATCGAGGAACCTCCTGTCTTACAAGATTGGAGGTTTTTTGATGGGAAATTGGGGAGCATCTGTGTTTTGATTTAACGGGCGATCTGCACTTTAGCAATCCTTGCAGGAGTCGTAAGTTTTTTACCCCACCCCAACCCTCCCCTTGTTAAGGGGAGGGAGCAAGAAATTCACAAATGATGGGAGGATTGCTATATCTCGTTTGTATCGCCGAAAGCGAGTTTTTTTAGCGCTCTTCAACAGTCAACAGTCAACACTCAACACTCAACACTCAACAGTCAACACTCAACAGTCAACACTCAACACTCAACAGTCAACAGTCAACAGTCAACAGTCAACACTCAACACTCAACAGTCAACAGTCAACACTCAACAGTCAACACTCAACACTCAACACTCAACAGTCAACAGTCAACAGTCAACAGGAGTGCAACCGGAATTGATATTACTCGATCTTTCCCCGGTTTCTGCGTAAGTTTTTTGTGCAATTAATTAACTAAAAAAAATCTCTAATAATTATTGTGGATCGGGTTAGCTTGCCTGCTGTTTGCAGCCTTTTTAATATTCGTCCAATATCGACTGTTTCAAATTAGATGACTTGCAGCGAGACTGCCGGCTGCCGGGGAAGTCGCCAGAAACAATCTCGATCTCAATCTGAGGGTAGACGGCAAGAGTTGCAATCGCCTGCTAGGGTGGGGAATATATCCCTACAAATTTTACTAAAGTATAGGTTATGAGTGCTTGGCGCGATCGATTCAATCAATTGACAGGTAAAACTAGATTAGCAGTTTGTCGCGTGTTCGTTCACCTAACAGGCGAAGAAGTTGCACCGGTTTTAGGAGTTCTCAACCGCACCGCCAGAGAGGCAATTGATGTCGATGGCGACGTAGCAGTTTTAGGAGAAGGTCTGGTAGAAATTTGCAACCAATTGTTACAGTATGACAACTACTGGCAAGCAGCCGCAAATGAAGGCGATGTTTTTTGGGATGAAGGCGAAGCGGGCGATTATGTGGATGAACTTTTTACTGATTCAGCCGATCGCTATCTCAGCGAACCCCAATACAGCACATCTGTTTACGATAAAAACTCCCCCTTGTCTTTGCCGGTAACTAGAAATGTCGTAGTGATGCTGACAGTTGCTTGTGAAGGCGAAGTTCCAGCCCTAGAAACAGACCTCGCTGATATCAGCGCGCTGAAAGTCGGTTTAAAAGCATTGATTAATTTACATTACCAGGAAAGGCTGCGAGCTGTGCAAGTTCACTTTTCTCCCGCACAGTTGGGAGACGAACTTACCAACGACCAAGTGTTGGTCAATTTTCCAGAACTAATTCCCCTTTAAAAAAAGAGTTATTAGTTATTAGTTATTGGTTGTTTGCTAGCAATGCCGGATGCCAGATGCCAAAGAAAAAAAATATTATTTATGCTGCAAAAAATGACAATTTATTTAATGACTTTAACTTTATTGTTGACGGCAACCGCCTGCGGTTCTCCTGGCCCGCAACCTCCCGAAAATTCTGCTAAGGAGAATATCAATACAGTGCGTCCTCCCGCCAACACTAACTTAGCTAAAGGGGAATATCCCGTACAGCAAGCTACCTACGATGATGGTGACGGTGAATATAGTTTGATGCTGCTGAATACTCCCTCCGGCACTCCCCCGCTTTACCGGACTAGGGATTTGCAAATGGCTCGTTTGACGGATGAAGAAATATCGGCGGGCAAGAAAAGTTATCTAAATATTGATAACAATCAAGCGAGCTTGCACTTGACAGAAGATTTTAAAATTGAGTACGTTCATAACGTTACTGAAACTGTTGCTAATCCTCAAACAGGTCAGCCGCAAACAGTGGTGGTGCGGCAGCAATCGGGCTTCTGGGCTCCGTTTGCTGGGGCCGTGGCAGGTCAGGCGATCGGCAGTTTGTTATTTAGACCGCGATATTACGTGCCGCCAGTTTATCAGCCCGGGGTAATTCTGAGAGGATATGGCGGGTACGGCAATACTTACGGCGAAGCTGTCTCGCAATATCAAACTCGCTACCAAGCCCCGCCTGCTGCGGTGAGAAACCGTCAAGTTTTAAGGACGACCGGCCGCTTGCGATCGCCCGCATACAACCAGCCAGTAAGACGGCAAGCACCGCCTAATTCCAATCGATCGACCGGTTCGGGTTACGGCGGCAGCACTTTGAAACGATCGCAGCAGCGGCGTCAAAATGAATACAAGCGGCAGCCGAGTTTTGGTAGCGGTAGGAATTCTCGTTCGCCGAGTCGGAGGCGCTCTTCCCGCAGCAGAGGGCGCTAATTAGAAGATTGCTAAAATCAGCAGCGCCCGATCGATAAAAGTTGATTTTATCTATCCTGCCGATGCCACGCCGCCGCAGTTATTGACGGTGAGAATTTGGGAATAGTTGAGCGATCGATTTGTGTCTTTACCAGACCAAAAAAATATGTGATTTAATTGCTACATTGATATGTGGTGACAATATGTCTTCTTCACAGCCCCCATCAGGGGAAAGAAACCCTCTAGGATTCGACGAATTGATTGCCATCTTGGTTGCTTTCGGCACGATGGGAACAATTTTCTTTTGGGCCACCAGCAAAAACCCCAATCAATTCGGCATGAGAAATTGGCAATTTCCAGCCGTTTTTTCAGCGCCTGCTGCTGACCCGGCGAGTCCGACATTATTAATCCCTGCGCCGTCGAGTCCCGATTTGCCTCCACCCGCGCCCGCTAAAGTTCCTGCACCCGCTACAACCCTGATTCCCTCTCCGCGGCAAACCACGGGTATTGCGCCTTTAGGGCCGATTTTACCTGCAATTCCTCCCCAGGGGGCGATCGTGGTTGTTCCCCAAACGCCAATCGCGCGGGAGACTCCCCCTCCAATCCTTACCAAACCGAAAGCCCCTAAACCAACAACAGTCGGGCCGGTTAAATTCTCCGATATTCCTGACAAATATTGGGCGCGCCCATTTATTGTCGCTTTGGTCGATCGGCAAATCTTTACTGATTTCACAGACAACAAATTTCGTCCCGATGAACCGATGACGCGAGCCGAACTAGCCCGCTTAATTGAGCGAATGTCCGACAAAGAACAGACCCGAAAACCGATTAATTTTGAAGACGTGAAAGACAAGAACCCTGCCGCGAGCGCGATCGATGGCAGCGTACAAAAAGGATTTCTCAAAGGATATCCAAACAATGAGTTCCGTCCCGCAAAAGACGTTCCCCGCGTCGAAGTCATCGTAGCGTTAGCTAGCGGTTTAAACCTGAAAAAAGAAGGGAATTCCAGCAAGATTTTACAAGTTTATACAGACAGAAAAAAAGTGCCGAAATGGGCAGTTGACAAAGTAGCAGCAGCAACAAAAGCTGGCATTGTTGTCAACCACCCCGAACCCAAACTTTTGCAGCCCAACAAAACAGCAACTCGCGCGGAAGTAGCAGCCATGATTTACCAAGCTATGGTCAAAAAAGGTAAACTACCTGCTAAATCTTCTAAATACGTTATCGAGTCCGTCAAGTCGTCCAGATAATATTTTTGGTACAGCTCCGGCTCGGCGCTCCAAAATAAGATTTAATCTAGCTAGTTTGCAGTAAGAAATTTTATTTTTTCTCCGGCATTTTCTGAGGATTTAATTCCTGACTGCGAACCAGCTAAATTAATCTTGAAACACCATAATACTGCCCGAATAGCAAGCTACCCAAACCTGATTAGTTTCAGGATCGTAAGTAATTCCGATCGGACTTGCATTAACCTTCACTGTTTGCAGCACTTTCATGTCGCTCGTCCTAACTTTGCTAACAGTATTCGAGAAATAGTTAACCACGTAAATCAGTTGACCGTCACCCGAAATCGCCATGCTGCGAGGTGCATTTCCAGTCCTAACTTTTTTCGCCACTTTACCAGTTTTTAGGTCAATCTTTGCCACATTTCCTTCACCGTTCAACGTGGAATAAAGATATTTTCCCTTGGGATCTATTGTCAAATGACGCGGCGCACTACCAATATTTCTCAGCCATTCTACCGAAAAATCTATCAGATTTACTTTCGCAATATCCGAAGAACCCATGACGGCTATATAGGCATTCTTTGAGTCAGGAGTTACCGCAATCCCCCGAGGATATGCACCCAGTTTTACCCGCTCGATTTCGAGATTTTTATTGATATCAACTACGCTCAAATCCCAACTGCACCAATTGCTGGCGAGGGCGAAGCGATTGTCTGGCGAAACAGCGTTGAATTTGGGAACAGCACCGACAGGAATTGCGTTTTCTATTTTTAAGGTTTCGGTATTGATGCGGTAGAGGAAACTTTGGTCGTGTTTGGCCGATGGAGAACATCTATCGCTCCCCGGATTGTCAAACCCTTTACCGTACATTTGATAGTTGGATACGTAGGCATATTTGCCGTCTGTTGAAAAAGCAGCTTCTACGGGAGAACCTCGATAATTGCCTTTGAATTTTGTAAAGCCGAATTTGGACAAGTTTATGGTGTCGGGAATAGTCTTGACTAATTTAAAGTTCCTGTCGTAAACTGTGATTGTGTGGCTGTACATCATGTTTTGAGCAAAAAACAAACCTGCTCCTGAATAAACTATTGATTTCGGCGAAATTTTGCCGTAAATTGTTTTTTTCAAGGTCATTTTGCCTCGCAGCTTTGCTGGAGAGTTCGCCTGTTTTTGGGAAGGTAATTCACTGGCTTTTTCGTTGAAATTGGGGGCGGAAGTTTCTGTTTTAAATGGCGGTAAAAATGGTTTTTGAAATAAAGGTTTTTGGGGCTGATTTTTAGTTGTATCTTCGAGTTGGTTGGGGTTGTCGGTGGCGGTAGGAGGTGGCGAAGACCGATCGACCTTTGACGCTGTTTTTTCTACAGGTTCGCTGTCAGCAATCGCGCCTTCCGGCTGGAGTTGCAGTGCTGACAAGGTTTGAGGGCCGACAATTCCGTCAACTTTCAGGTTGTTGTCTGTTTGGAACTTTTTCACCGCAGCCTGGGTGATGGAACCGTAAAATCCTGTTGGTTTCCTGCTAAAATATCCTGCGTCTTGCAGGGTTTTCTGGAGTTCGGCAACTTCTGGCCCTGAATCGCCTTTTTTGATGGCGAGGGCGGGATTGACTAAATTTAAAATTGTTAGAGCGATCGTCAAGAAAAGTAAAGGAGCCGGTGCCAAATTGAGGTGCGTTTTAGAATTAGTCCGTTGAAGCTGACATTGTGTACCATTTTCACGAACAGGCAAGATGCCTGTTCCACAAGAGTTCAAGTTTCTTGTGGGACGAACAGGCAAGATGCCTGTTCCACAAGAGTTCAAGTTTCTTGTGGGGCGGGCATCTTGCCCGCCCCTGAAAGCCTGATTCACAATAGTGAAAAATGTGAGTTGAAACTGAGCCGCAGGCGTTTCCCAAGTTTCAGCTAAATGCAGGTAAGCTAATCCGTCCATAGTTTTTACCAGGTATTTTGGATGCTATAGCAATCCTAAATGATTTATGGTACTACTCGCGATCGGGTTCTGCCTGGGAACCAGTTATAATACCATTTTGCAAAATAAGTGCTACATAGAACCCCCCCCAACCCCCCCTTGTTAAGGGGGGGCTAGAACTTCATATATAGCAAGTATTTATTAAATTGGTATAAATTAGTCCTGGACGCATGAGTGGTGAGAAACCGGGTTTTTTACAAAAATCCTGCATCTAGACCTTTAATTTCGATAAAAACCCGGTTTCTGTGGTATTAATGCGTAATTCCTGATAATTAAACCTAGGATAAAATCTCCGAGCAGTGTTTAATTGTGCAAGCAAGATAGGAGCGACAATGTTGAGCGAGGAACAAACAACCGCAGAACCGACAACCCAAAATTCCCCCCAGACTGTGCTGTGGAAAGGTGATGGCGGACTTTGCCAGCGGGCTTGGGTAGAAATTGATTTGGCAGCTTTAACTCACAATGTAAAACAGCTTAAAAATCTGTTATCTCCCCGCACAGAATTGATGGCAGTTGTGAAGGCGGATGCTTACGGGCACGGTGCTGTTGCAGTCAGTCAAACAGTATTGCAAGCTGGTGCTAGTTGGCTGGGTGTGGCGACGATTCCCGAAGGCATAGAATTGCGAGAAGCTGGGATAGAAGCGCCGATTTTGCTGTTGGGGGCGACTCATACTGCAGCGCAGGTAAGGGCGATCGCCCAATGGCACTTGCAGCCCACTATTTGTACTGCCAAACAAGCCCTAATTTTTTCCGAAGTTCTCGCTACTCTCGATCGCTCTTTGCCGGTTCACGCTAAGTTAGATACGGGAATGTCTCGGTTGGGTACGCCCGCGTCGGAAGCAACAGAATTTGTGCAATTAGTCAAGCGGTTGCCCAATTTAAAATTAGCTAGCATTTACTCTCACTTGGCGACAGCCGACAGTCCAGATCCCGCCGTGATGAATGTTCAGCACGATCGGTTCAAACGGGCGATCGAGCAAATTCAAACAGCAGGAATTAACCCCCCCCGGCTGCACTTGGCAAACTCTGCTGCCGCGCTTTCCGACCCCGATTTACACTACGATTTAGTGCGAGTCGGTTTGGCTACCTACGGTATTTATCCAGCTCCTCACTTGCAGCCGATCGCTTCTTTGCAGCCGGCAATGCAGGTAAAAGCCCGGATTACTCAAGTGAAAACAATTGCAGCAGGCACCGGTGTCAGTTACGGCCATCAATTTATCGCCTCGCAGCAGACACAGATTGCCGTAGTTGGCATCGGCTATGCAGATGGGATTCCGCGCAATCTTTCTAATAAAATTCAGGTTTTAGTCAGGGGCAAATTTGTGCCGCAAATCGGAGCAGTGACGATGGATCAATTAATGCTGGATGTCACCGATATTCCCGATTTAGAAGTCGGCGAAGTGGTGACGCTGTTGGGAAAAGATGGGGAAAATGAAATTACTGCTGACGGTTGGGCAGAAATTTTAGGAACTATTTCTTGGGAAATTCTCTGCGGTTTTAAACACCGATTGCCCCGCGTTGCAGTAAACTCTTAACTAGGACGATTAGACGGCGGTTGAAACCGCGTCTTGTCAAACGATGTCCGCCTGCGCGGACTGAATAAAATCATGTAAAACTTAATTTTCACCGCCTATTCTTCAACCCGCGCACCATCCGGGTTTTGTTTGTATAGGCGCGGTTTCAACCGCAGGCTTTATATAGTATAATTTCGATGTAACCAAATTTGATATTACCAATTACCAATTACCAATTAGCAATTGCCATGACATCCAGCACAATTATACTAATAGCTCAAACCTTGACGGCGCAGCTAGATACAGAAAGAATACAGGCAATGCAATTCGCCCAAGAATTCTCGAAAAAGTTCGTAGAATTGGGGTTTAAAGTTGTACCTCAACTGCTGTGGGCGATCGGCATTTTGTTAATTACGCGATTTGCGATCGGTGTGGCGGGGCGCGTGACTCGCCGAACTCTGAGCCGCACCGAGCCCACGCTGCGGAAATTCTTGGTTCAAGCTGCAGAAATTACGATTTTGGTTGTCGGAGTAGTCGCGGCTTTGAGTCAGTTGGGAATTCAAACTACTAGCGTGGTTGCGGTAGTTGGTGCGGCGGGTTTGGCGATTGGCTTGGCGTGGCAAAATACTTTGTCGCACTTTGCTGCTGGGGTAATGTTGATTAGTTTGCGGCCTTTTGAAGTGGGAGATGCGATCGAAGCTGCGGATGTGAAGGGAGTTGTCGATAGCATCGGGATTTTTTCAACTACTGTCGTGACGGACGATCGCATAAAAATTATTGTTCCGAACAACCAGCTATTTAACGGTACACTGAAAAATACCACGGCAATGGGAACGAGGCGGGTGGACTTAAAAATTGATATTGGCGATCGGCCGATCCGTCCAACGATGGCTGAGTTATTAGAAATTGCCCACTCTCACCCGCTGGTGTTGGAAAATCCGCCCCCGACTTGTTTGGTAGCCGAGATTACTCCAGATACCACTATTTTATCTCTCCGGCCTTGGTGCGCGTCGCTGGCCTACGAACAAGTGCGATCGCAAATTCAAGAACACGTCAAAGAAGCAATGAATGCCCACAAAAATCAAGAACAATAGATATCAATCTCAAATCCCAAATCTCTAACATTCCAAATCTCAAATGAGCAACTGGTATCCGCAGCAAATTTTGCAAGAACCCGGTGTCAGAATCACCCCCACCGAAAGACAAACAATTCTCAGCAAATTTCCGCCTCCCGACGAAAACAATCAAATTTATGCCGACGCAATTTTTGAAGGCGGAGGCGTGCGCGGAGTAGCGTTTTTAGGAGCACTCAGGTGCTGCAGCGATTTGGGCATTCGCTGGCGAAAATTGGCAGGCACTTCTGCTGGTGCAATTACTGCCGCAGTATTGGCAACAGATTTGTCAATGGATGACTTAGAAGAAATTTTGGGACAGCTCGATTACAGCATATTTTTAACTAAAAAAAACAGTCCTCTAATATTAAACGGCGACCCCGCAGACGACCTGCAATCTC
Organism: Microcoleus sp.; assembly: GCF_049646505.1. GTDB lineage: Bacteria > Cyanobacteriota > Cyanobacteriia > Cyanobacteriales > Microcoleaceae > Microcoleus. The sequence goes on along the minus strand of NZ_JBARVX010000576.1, from coordinate 1,210 downwards.
CAGCTTGGACGCTGCTTTTCCTAACAATTAGCCGCCAGATGGGCGAATATTCTTCGCAGCCTTTCCGGCAGTGGTTGGAAGCAACGCTCGGCCGAGGTAACTTGCACAGTTTTGCTGATGTCAAACAAATCGTAAAAGACCGGGAATTAAAAGTAGTAATATCCAACCTTACTCGCGGTGAAATGTTGGTAATCCCCGATGACTTGCACCGACGCGAATCGGCGGATTCCGATGCTTTGTACGAGAAGTTGCAGCTCAAAAGTGCGGAAGATTTTAGCGTCGCTGAAGCGGTGCGGCTGTCGATGAGCATTCCCCTATTTTTTGAACCCGGAAAACTCGGAAACGACTTAATTGTCGATGGGGGAATTCTGAGCAATTTCCCGCTGTGGATTTATGACAGACAATCGGGTTCGACTCCGGTTGCACCGCGCTGGTTTACCTTTGGGTTTCGATTGGTTGATACTGGTATTGAAAATCAAATGAAGATTAACAATCCGGTGTCGATGCTGTCGGCGATGTTCACAACAATGATGAAAGCAAGAGACCGCTATCACCAGCGGGAGATGGACAAAGGCAGGGTGATTAATATTGATGTGACTGAAGCTGGGGTGACTACGACGGATTTTCACCTTGATGCCGCGAGCAAGGCTAACCTTTACCGGTTGGGCTATTTGTATACTAAGAGGTTCTTTTTGAGTTCCAACTTTAGTTGGGAAAAGCACTTGAAGGCTAGGGGCTTTGGCGAATAGGCATGGGCCAAACAGGGCATGGGGCATGGGCCAAACAGGGCATGGGGCATGGGGCATGGGAATGGGCCCGCGCAGGGGATTGGGAATAGTTGATTTTTCTTTCTTCTTCCTTCTGACTTCAATATTTGAGTCAAGCTCAATAATTCATCCGTGTATCCGTGTCAAAATCCGTGTTGTGCCCTTCTTCCTTCGAGACAGAGTAAGGGATTGAGGAATCTTTAAATTAGGGATTGCCAAGAAGAAGATGTGTGTGCTATGCTTAGTTACTGTCATCTTGGAGAGGTGGCTGAGTGGTCGAAAGCGGCAGATTGCTAATCTGTTAAGGGTGTTAACATCCTTCGAGGGTTCAAATCCCTCCCTCTCCGTTCTAGAACTTCTAGGAAAAAATTATTGTTAATCAAATTTTGGGACGGGCTAGAAGCCCATCCCACAAAATTTTCTTGTGGGATGGGCTTCTAGCC
>NZ_JBARVX010000575.1:0-3512 GCF_049646505.1 Microcoleus sp. | reverse complement strand
GCAAGAGCCTTAGCCACGCCCTCGCGGCCAGAACTCGCCGTCATGACTTCCCAGCCGCCCACTACCTCAAGACTCACTTGAGCCACTTCCCGAATATCTTCCGCATCGTCAATTACCAAGATGCGCTTGGCATTCAAAATTAACATCTTTTTTAACAATCAGAACTTATTCTGAGACTAGACCGGAAATGTGAATACTCTATAAAGCTAACTGTTTTACCCGATCGAACTTTACACTAAATTTTTAAAACAGTAAAATCTTTCCACCCAAAAAATTGGTTTTTTGACCTCAAATCCCGATTTTAGCCCGTCCCGGCCATTCTATCCTAGCAAAAATGACAATCCCGGACGCACTGCTACCAGCAAATAAACCGGGTTTTTTTAGTAGAACTTTTGCCGGACTTAGCTGTAATATCAATTCCGCTTGCACCGTCAGGTGATTGTTGACTGTTGACTGTTGACTGTTGACTGTTGACTGTTGACTGTTGACTGTTGACTGGCGGCTCGAAAAACTGAATGTTTGAGTATTAACTGTTGACTCGATTTTATGATTCCGATGCAGCCGGCATTAGCTGTAATATCGTGTCAGGTCAATTGACAGAAATAAGATTGGATCGCGCGTGGTGCAAGTAAATATAAAATCTCAAACCTAAAATCTCAAATCGACTGACGAATATTTTCTGCCTTCCCTTAACTTTGGTTCTCTCCGAGAATTGGCAGACTTAAGAAAAAAGTGCTGCCCTCCCCCAAAACGCTCTCCACCCAAATCCTGCCCCCGTGCTGCTGCACGATACTGCGACAAATAGCCAGCCCCAAACCAGTACCTCCTTTCTGGCGAGAATCAGAACCATCAACCTGTTGAAAGCGTTCAAAGATGATCTCTAGCTTGTCTGCCGGAATGCCCCGCCCTGGGTCTTTGACAGCAATCACGATAGACGAACTCACGGACGACAAGTGCCGATTCGCGGTGGCAGCATGAGGAGAGGGCGGCGAGTTCAACTGAGCTTTTTCTGCCAAATCCCGATCGTCCATCAGCTCGCAGCTCAACCAAACCGTAGCTCCTGACGGAGAAAATTTTATAGCATTGCTGAGCAAATTTGTCAAGGCTTGAATTAGCCGATCGGGAACAGCCCGCAACTGCGTCTCCACAGGTCTCACGGACAGAGTAACTCCCGCCTGCTGGGCCATTCCCTGCATCTCGTCAGCCGCCTGCACCATCAGCTCAGCGACATTGCAAGTTTGCTTGAGGACAGTGCTGTAACTCGACTCCATGCGCTCTAAATCCAGAATGTCATTGATCAAGCGCACCAAGCGGTCAGTATTAGTGACAGCAATCTGCAGCATCCGCTTGGCTTTGTGGGGGTGAGCCTCAAGCAAGCCGCTGTCGATCAAAGCCAGAGCCCCGTGAATCGAAGTCATCGGCGTCCGCAGTTCGTGGCTGACAACGGAGATGAATTCATCTTTCATGCGCTCGACGGCAAGCCGATCGGTGATATCTTTAAAATTCACCACAGCTCCAATAATTTCGCCTCGTTCTCGCATCGGAGCGACAACGTACTCCACCGGAAAACTGCTGCCGTCAACGCGCCAAAAAACCTCATCATTAACGCGCCGAACCTCTCCGTCTGCTAAGGTGTCTAAAATTTGAGAACTTACCCGCAACGGCAGTTTTTCCGCCGGCGCGGTGGCGGTGTCGGCGACAAGTTCAGAAGCAGAATTGATTTCTGTAACAGGCGACAAAAGATCGATCGCCCGCGAGCATTCTTCGGGAGAACGGTTTATGGTTTCATAGAGCGGTCGATCGATCAGCTCCTTCGATTCGCAGCCAGCCATTCTCACCGCAGCCGGATTGACAAAAGTTACTTTTCCCTGTTTGTTCAACCCGCAAATGCCTTCTCCTGCGGAAAACAAAATCATTTCTGTTTGGTGGCGGAGTTGTTCCAGGGCTTTTTCAACTCGCTTGCTGTCGCTGATGTCGCGAGCGATTGTCGAAACCCCCGTCACCATTCCTTTAGCGTCTTTAATCGGAGAAATCGTCAGGGACACATCTATCTGTTCGCCGTTTTTGTGCAAGTGTACGGTTTCGTAATGGTCGATAGTGGTTCCAGCCCGAATATTTTCCAGAATTTGGGGCATTTCCTGATGGCGTTCGGGTATTGCTAAAATTTCGATCGACTGCCCCTTGACTTCCGCCGCACAGTAGCCGTAAATCTTCTCGGCTCCTGCGTTCCAGCTCTGAATTGTCCCGGCGAGGGTTTTGCCGACGATCCCGTCGTCAGAGGACTCGACAATGGACGCTAAGCGGACGAGTTCATCTCTAGCGTGCTTGTATTCGGTGATGTCCCGACCCAAAATCACGATACTTTTGCGCGTGCCGTCAGGCTGAAATAAGGGTACTTTAATCACGTCGTAGATTTTCACAGTACCGTTCGATCGGGGAATCACTTCTTCACACCTAGAAAGGATACCTTTTTCCCACGCTGCTCGATCGCTCACCTCGCACGCCTGCAGCGCCTCCACGTAAAAAGGGCTGAGTTTTCCTAGCTGAGAATCTGTCAGGCCGCGGTATGTATCTGCTGATAGCTCGAACAATTCCAGTATTGCTTGATTTGCCTCCTGCCACCTGCCCTCGCCATCTTTGAAGCAGACAATATCTGGCATGGCATTCATCAGCAAGTCGAGATAGGAGTTTTCTCGCAGTGCAGCTTCTGCCTCGGCCCGCTTAGCGATTTCCTGTTGCAGGTTTTGGTTTGCCGTTTGCAGCGAATCAATTAACAAACTTTCGCTAACAGTGCGCTGTTCAATTATTTCCTGCAGTCTGTGAACTTCTAGCGACTGCCGCCTGCGGGCCAACAAATTCTCTACCCGCAAGTGCAGTTGGGCGGCATCTGCGGGAGTTGCGATTAAATCGTCAATTCTGCCATCGAGTTGTTGTCCCGTCAGCGAAAAAAACGGCTCGCAAAGAGCAGGCGTTTGGGATTTGCCCAGGAGCAAAAACGGTAAAAATATCGGCTCGGCGGCTGTTTTTAATGCTTCTATCAGCGGCCCGACGCGCTCTAAATTTGCCTCGTCCACAATGCACAAGTCAAAAGCGATTTGGGAAATGTGAAATTCCAAGTTGTCTTGGCAAGCGGGATCGGGTACGATCGCCTCATGCTGGGTGTTGAGGTGTGCGATCGGCAAATGTTGTTGTTGGTGGCGATCGACCAATAGCAAAATGCGGCTCATCAGTTTGATTTATTTCCCAATAACTAACGATCTGATGCCCGGTAAATTTACCGATGATTAAGGCTTGCAGTCACGAAGGCAAGTCCTCCATTTTTGGAGAACTTCAGTCCTCCGATCGGACATCCTATGACCAATGACTGATGACTACTGACCACTGACCACTGACCACTGACCACTGACTACTGACTACTGACTACTGACTACTGACTACTGACTACTGACTACTGACTACTGACTACTGACTGATAACCAATAACCAATAACCAATAACCAATAACCAATAAC
>NZ_JBARVX010000574.1:0-4938 GCF_049646505.1 Microcoleus sp. | reverse complement strand
CTTGTAGCGTGCCCACTGTGTACCAATCGGTAAATCGGTACACAATGCGCCGTGGGACACCCCGCTAGCTGGTTCCTAGGCTCTGCCTGGGGACGAGGAAGGTGCGCCCGCACGCCCTAGATTTAGTTTCGCTGAGATTTTTGTCGATCGATCTCCCGCTGCAATTCTTCAATCTGACGGCGCAAAGTCTCCGTCTCGCTGTTAGGCGCTTGGGACTTCACATCAACCGCACCCTCAGCCACAGCCCGCTTGTAGTTTCCCAGCTTGATTTGGCGGTATTCCTCGGAAGTGGCCCAATCTCGCAAATACCGCAGGCGTTCCACCGGGAAAGGGTGACTCAGCATCACGCCTTGGCCGCCGTTGTACAGTAAAAATTTATACACTTGGTTGAGATTGTCGCGATCGAGCTCTTGATAATTATCAGACTGGCGGATAAATTCTTGCAAACTGCATTGGTCAGCATATTTACTGCTAACTCCCGCAAGTTTCATCATCGTCTTCATCACGACATTCAAATCATCTGTCACCAACAAAGCCGCCCGATCCGCCGACAATTCCGCCTTGCGCCGCCACTCGTAAAAAGCGTAAATTAAACCGCTTCCGACCATATTTCCCAGCCCGAAAGTCATCTCGCCAATAGTCGATGCGACGCTCATCGCCCACATCGCCATTTGATTTAAAGTTGGATGGCCGCATTTTATGTGTCCCAACTCGTGAGCCAGCACTGCCTTGATTTCTGCCTCGTCCAACAAGTCTAAAAGACCCGTATTTAACACTATGTAAGGCTGGTTTTTTCCTAGGGCGTAGCTGTTAACGGCGGGATTTTGAGAAACAAACAAACCCGGTTCTGGAAAAACATCTAAATCCTGCACGCACTCCCGAAATATGTGATAAATGCTGGCATACTGGCGCGGCCCGACTTGAATGCTATTTCCCATTAAGTAAACGAATTGCGGTCGTTCGTAGATAAATTCTACAAATTTGCTGGCAATTAAGTCAAATCCAGGTACGCTGCGTAACGCTTCTTCGGCTTGGCGATCGAGGGGATGCTGAAATGCTTCGCTAGAAATTCCAGTATAAGTAGGCATGGTTGTTGCAAAAATTACATGAATAAAATCAGTATGACGATCGCTGCGGTTGCTACCGGGCGTCTGACTTATCAATATTATCTCTTGTGGAACAGGCATCTTGCCTGTTCAAATTAGCGTTAAAATGGTTTTTATGCTACAGGCGCGATCGACAAACATCTTGCAAAGTGCCCGTGTATCGCCCCACTCAAAAATTGGAACCTGCAAAAATGGCTATCCTGCAACTCGAAAACGGTACAACCTACACTCAATTAAGCGATATTGCGCGCGAACTCGCGCATTTAAACATTCAACTCAACCGCTGGCCTGCGGGCGACAACCCAGAAATTCGGGAATTGCTAGCCAAAGATACTCTTGACGACAATCAAAAAGAGCAAATCCTGCAAGCCCTCGACGGCTACTTTCAGCAACTCAAGGAAACCGCAGGCTATCAGTCGCGTGACTTAATCGTACTGCACCCAGATATTCCCAACCTCGACACCGTGCTGTCGAAATTCAACAAGTGCCACATCCACGCCGACGATGAAGTCCGCTACATCGTAGCAGGAGAAGGCATTTTCGGCTTCGTGCGGCCCGACGGCAGCCAAGTGGAAGTCACGGTGCAGCCAGAAGAATTTATCAACGTACCGGCGAATACAGAACATTGGTTTTATTTGACTGCGGCCCGGAAAATTAAAGCTGTGCGCTATTTTACCACCACAGAAGGCTGGACGCCGGAGTATACCGATACGGAAATTCGATCGGGCTTAGCTGCTGTTTAAAGATGCCAGCTAAAGATAAGTTTCATGAACTCGTCAAGACTGCCCTCGAAAATCAGGGTTGGACAATTACCGATGACCCTTATCATATCGATCTGGGATTTGTTGATTTTTATATCGATCTCGGTGCAGAACAGTTATTAGCAGCGACAAAGGATAGTGAAAAAATTGCGGTTGAAATCAAAACGTTTTTGGCACCATCGACTATTTCAGAGTTTCATACCGCAGTGGGACAATTTATCAACTATCGGATTGCATTAGAATTTGACGATCCAGATAGAATTCTTTACCTGGCAATTCCATTAGCTATTCACAAAAAATTTTTCAAATATTCATAAGAAAAACTCGGTAAGTGGGAAACTCAGCGACTTCAGTCCTGAGAGGAAAACGACCCGGCGATTTCAATCGCCTTGAATCCCCTCGCGGGGTGGAGGGGTATGGTTGCCCCTCCGATGAGGTATGGTTGCCTCAAACTCCCATTTCTGGGTAATGTTCGCTTGTCGGTCAAGGTTATAAAGGCTTGTTAGACTTGCAGCACTGTCTCAGTGACTTTAAAACTGTTTAACTGCAAATGACAGAGCGGGGAACTAGCGTCGCATTCGCCTGGTGTCGTGACCTAAATAACGTAGTCAGTTAAGACTTAGGCCCGTCAGAATAGCTTGCCAGACAAGTGTCTTACAAGCGAGCGTGTCTTTAGACCTGAGTTCCTGACTTATTCAAACGGTAATTGAACGAAATAAAATTTCGCTTTTAGTTTATGATACCGTAAAAAAGGAGATTTCTCAATGGATAAAATAAGTTTGTATCGTCAATATATTCAGGAATTACTAACTGAACGAGCTCAGAGGCGATCGCCTCACGATCCAGTTGCTAGTGAGACGATTTTCGATCTAATCAGCGATCGCTATCAACTGGTTCATGTGGGTTGGAAAGATAGCAGCACTCGAATTTATGGCTGTATAATTCATGTAGATATTAAAGATGGGAAAATTTGGGTGCAGCATGACGGGACTGAAGAGGCGATCGCCAATCAATTAATAGCACGAGGTGTCCCCTCCCAGGAAATTGTGCTAGCCTATCATGCACCTCATGTCCGACAATACACCGAATTTGCAATTGGTTAATCCCAGCCTCAAACTTTGTGATTTACTCAATCCCTGTAGGGACACGGCACTGCCGTGTCCCTACTTCATAAACCTGAAATACGCAATATGCTCAAAGCAACCGCCTCCGCCACCTTAATCCCATCAATCCCCGCCGACAGGATTCCACCCGCATATCCCGCACCTTCCCCAGCAGGATAAAGGCCTTCTGTATTCAAACTCTGATAATCTTCCTTGCGCTTAATCCGAATCGGCGAAGAAGTGCGCGTTTCCACCCCAGTTAAAACCGCATCATCCATCGCAAATCCTTTAATCTGTTTGTCAAAAGCCGGAAGCGCTTCGCGGATGGCTGCGATCGCATAATCTGGCAAACTTTCGCTCAAATCAGTCAAACGAACTCCCGGCGTATAAGACGGCTGCACGCTTCCTAGGGCGATCGAAGGGCGATTCGCCAAAAAATCTCCTACAAGCTGCCCAGGGGCGCTGTAAGTACCTCCTCCTAACTCAAATGCCCGTTCTTCTAGGCGACGCTGAAATTCAATTCCCGCCAAAGGATGACCGGGATAATCTTCCGGCGTGATACCCACCACAATCCCGCTGTTAGCATTGCGTTCGTTGCGAGAATATTGACTCATCCCGTTAGTGACAAGTCGCCCCGGTTCCGACGCAGCAGCCACTACCAAACCACCGGGACACATACAGAAACTGTAAACAGAACGGCCATTTTGGCAATGGTGCACCAGTTTGTAATCGGCGGCACCTAAAAGTTTGTGGGCCGCGCGATCGCCAAAACGACAGCGATCGATTAACTGCTGCGGATGTTCCACCCGAAAACCAATAGAAAAAGGTTTAGCCTCGATGTAAACACCGCGCGAAAATAACATTTCAAAAGTATCGCGGGCGCTGTGTCCCACCGCCAATACTATATAGTTACTCGCAATATATTCTCCGCTGGCGGTGGTAATTCCCTGCACTTTGCCATTTTCGATATGGATATCTTCAACACGAGTTTGAAAACGAATTTCTCCGCCTAACGATTCAATTTTTGCCCGCATACTTTGGACAATTCCCACCAGCTTAAACGTACCAATATGCGGTTTGTTAATATATAAAATTTCCGGTGAAGCTCCCGCATTCACAAGTTCCGTCAGCACCTTGCGCCCGTAATGCTGGGTATCTTTAACTTGGCTGTAAAGTTTACCGTCGGAAAAAGTACCCGCACCGCCTTCGCCAAACTGAGCGTTAGATTCTGGGTTGAATTCGGTTTTTTTCTTCCAAAATCCAAAGGTGTCAACTGTGCGATCGCGCACTGCTTTTCCCCGTTCTAAAAGGATAGGGCGAAATCCCATTTGTGCCAGCATCAAACCTGCAAAGATACCACAGGGCCCCGTACCAATCACAATGGGGCGAATCGTCAAATTGCTGGGGGCTTGCGCTACATAGCGATAATTCATGTCTGGTGTTACCGTGACATGAGGATCTTTTTTGAAGTGTTGCAGATGTTGTTTTTCCTGTGTCGTTTCCACATCCACAATATAAACAAGGACGATTTCTGCTTTTTTGCGAGCATCGTAGCTGCGCTTGAAGATGGTATAGCTGAGCAATTCTTCGGGGGGGATTTGCAGCTTTTTGAGAATGGCGCTGGCGATCGCACTTTCAGGATGATCTAAGGGAAGTTTGATTTCGGTTATTCGTAACATATAGTAGTCAGTTGTCAGTTGTCAGTTGTCAGTTGTCAGTTGGGGCGGTGGATGGTGCGTGCGGGCCCTCTTAGTTGTCAGTTGGTAGGGGCGGTGCCCCCGTGCCCGCCCTCTTAGTTGTCAATTGTCAGTTGAAAAATTGAATAAAATCAGTCGAATAAAAGTATTTAGGAATTGTGCACGGGTATCTAAAAAGCGTTTTTTTCTTCCAAAACCCGGTTATGAGAGTCGGAGTGCGATCGCGAATTTTATTATAACTATTTGACTGGACATCCTACGGGCGATCGTC
>NZ_JBARVX010000573.1:0-5542 GCF_049646505.1 Microcoleus sp. | reverse complement strand
GAAAGGGACTCGGAGACAACCATATCTCCACAGAGGGGCAACCATACCCCTCTCCCCCGCAAGGGGATTTAAATTAATGTAAAGCCGTCCTAGAAGGACGGGGTTTCAAACCCATTTTTCTGATGACACAGTTTGTTTTGGATAGCTTTCAAGCTCTCAGCTCTAGTATTCAAACTAAAATAGAGGAAGCTAGGCAAAAGTTTGAAACTGAATTTGTTACTTCCGAATTTGAGAGCTTAATGTTGACATTGTATCGCAAACTTGATGAAATACAATATTTATTAGATGAAAGTTCAAGTGGTAAAGATTATTTTCTAATTTCCAATAAATTTCACGAAGCAAATGAATTTTTATTTTCTTCTATCAATAATTACGCTGAAAAAAATTCTATTACTGAAGAAAAAATTGATTTTATAAAAAATTTTAGTAATGATTTAAAAGTCAGCAAAATATTTTTTGAAGCAGAGGGTTTGATTGTTTTAGCTGGTAATACAAAAGATGAGATAGATAAGTGCGTGCATTATCTTAGAGCTTATCAGCTATTTCGAGAAGTTGTTACTAATGATTGGGATAATATTTCGATTGAATGTCGCAAATCCATTACAGATATGGCTTTATTTTTAGTGAACATTTTATTAGTTCCTAATATAAAAAAAATAGAAGCGGGAACATCTTCGCTTCTTTCAGTATTTGCAAAAGATAAAGACCTTAAATTACTCAAGAAAAAGCAACTAGAAAATCTGTCTATTTCTCTAGAAGAAATATCGACATTAAATCCTTTGAATGGGATAAGTAACTACTTACCAGAACTAGAAAAGCTGGTCAATGTAGCTGTGGAGCAAACTAGGCAGTGGATAGAATTGGGTATTGATATTAGCGATCCATGTGTGATAACACCTTTAGAAGAGACGGCAGACAAATATCCAGCAATTGCTGAATACTGCAACGATCGTTTAATAGAATTGGTGAAAGAACAAATGAATCAAATGAAAAATTCTTTACCAGATGTAAACGAAGAAGTTTTAGATGAGTTTTGATGATAAAATTTTAAGGAAAAAGTATGATTAAGTATTTATGACTTGGGAAAAATTTTTAGCTGAAGGAGATTATGCTGTAACACTTATTCGCAATGGACTGAGGAAACGGGGAATTAATACAGGAGAGTCTATTGTTACTCAGTTTAATACTGACGAAGATATTCCTGTGTATGATAATTTAGGCAATAAAATCTTTTGGATATCTGTAAAAACAGTATTTCAGTCTATTACAGATCCGATTCGACAAATACCGCCCGGTTATAAAGGTTGGATGTGCGGTGAAGTAGAAAGTAAACAATGGGTAAACCCGCCAGCAGTAGTTATTTGGTACTGTCGAAATACCAGCACAGCTTGGGGAGCAATAACGCCAACACGTCCCAGTACCAAGTGGATTATTTATCCAGATAGATACGGTACAAAAATAGACAAACGCAAAACAGCAGCGACAGGTCAAATTTATTATATTTACCCTTCTTATTGTGTGCCAACTTCTGAAATAATTAGTAAAGATGAAGTTATCAACTATATTCAGCAGTTATCCACATCATGTTAATTCACACTTTTTAAATTGATTATCATAATTATAACTATCGCTTACATCCCAAATTAGATCCCCCTAAATCCCCCTTAAGAAGGGGGACTTTGAATGCTGTTTATAACTATCGCTTGCATCCAAAATTAGATCCCCCTAAATCCCCCTTAAGAAGGGGGACTTTGAATGCTCTTTTTTATCCTCCCTTGTGAAGCGAGACTCTGAATGCTCTTGTCCCCCCCTTCTTAAGGGGGGCTAGGGGGGATCTCTTCGTCTATTTATAATCCTAAATCTTGTTTGAGGACAGACGCATGGGGCCAGAAACCGGGTTTTTTCGATAATACTTGGTTGTGATGCGTAGATGCGGGCAAAAACCCGGTTTCTTTGTCGGAGTGCGTAAATCCTGTGAACTTTTGGTGTAAGTTAACTGGACAAATCCGCCTCCTGAATGCCGCGTCTTTACTAATTGCGATCGGGCTAACTGCTGACAGTATCCTCTCCCAAATTATCGATAGATTGTTGCAGCGAATCGCAGACATTGCGAAGGCGATCGTTGTTAGGAGCAATGGCTAAAGAGCGATCGAACATTTCCAGCGCCTCTTGCCAATTCTTGAGTGCTTCCTGTCTCTCAGATAATTTTTCTTGCAAATCACCCAGACATCGCAGCGCATTCCCTTTGTTGGTGAGAGCAGCGATAAAATCCGGTGCAATAAGTAACACAGAATTCAAGGCAGCGATCGCCTCAAAGTAAGACTGTTTTGCCCTCTCAAATTCACTTAGCTGTGCTTGCAATTCACCCAAAATTTTCAGCACATTCCCTTTGGTGGCGAGAGCACCGATATCATCCGGTGCAATAACTAAAGCAGAATTATAGGCTGCGATCGCATCTGAGTAATACTGTTTTGCCGCCTCAAATTCATTTAGCTGTGCTTGCAATTCACCCAGACTTCGCAGCGCAATCCCTTTGTTCTTGAGAACATAGATATCATCCGGTGCAATAACTAAAGCAGAATTATAGGCTGCGATCTCATCAAAGTAAGACTGTTTTGCAGCCTCAAATTCTCTTAGCTGTGCTTGTAATTTACCCAGACTTCCCAGCGCATTTGCTTTGTTATTGAGAGCAGACTTATCATCCGGTGCAATAATTAAAGCAGAATTATAGGCTGCGATTGCATCTGAGTAATACTGTTTTGCAACCTCAAATTCACTTAGCTGTGCTTGTAATTCACCCAGACTTTGCAGCGCAACCCCTTTGCTGTTGGACTGTCCAGAATCATAGGCAGCGATCGCCTCCGAGTAAGACTGTTTTGCAGTCTCAAATTCTCTTAGCCGTGCTTGCAAATCACCCAGACTGTTCAGCACCAGCCCTTTGGTGTTGAAAACATTAATATGATCCGGTGAAATAAGTAAAGCTAAATTACAGGTAGCGATCGCATCTGACAAAGACTGTTTTGCAGCCTCAAATTCTCCTATACCGCTCTGTAACTGACCCAGACTTAGCAGCACAAACCCTTTGCTGCGGAGCGTATTTCGATCGTCAGGATTTGTGATGAGTGCGCGATCGTAAGCTGCAACTGCCTCTAAATACTCTTGTTTTCCTTCTGCATCTCGAGCTAATACAGTATAGTAAAATCCTTCAGCTCGCGAAATCCAGCCCAGCAAAAAATCACTTTTAATCCACAACTCATCTCTAACTCCTAGCAGCGACTTGCATTCCTCGTAACGACTCAGCAGCAACGCTTCATCAAACACCTCTTTCCATTCCTTCACACCCCGCTCCCAATCCAAGCGATTAGCATGAAAAATCGCCTCAGCCCCATCCCCCACTTCCCGATAATGCCCCTCCAAAACCTCATGGGCTCTGCGAGTTTTCGGATTATCCCTTTCCGCATCCAAGCGCCGCAATAAATCGTGAATCCGATACCAATTATCCCCCCGCTTCTCCGATTTCCACACAAAGGAAAAACCCGTCAACATCTCAAAATTGGCACTACTTGCCTGGAAGTGACAAGCAGATCCCAATTTCACGTACAAACCCTCATCAAAAGCGCGGCAAGCACTCAGCGAATGCACCGCCGATCGCACTTCGCGATCCACATAAGTCAGCAACCGATCCGTTAACTCCGCAGTCTTATTTTCCAACTTCGGAATCCGCGCAAAATCCGACGACAGCAACTCAATTCCCCGCCTTCTTTCTGCCAGCACCACATCCGCGCACAAACCCAAATAAAACGGATTTACCTGCAAATTATCCCAACTCTCATCAGGATTGACGCTGGCATATTTAATCACAGCATCTGCCAAATCAGCCTTGTCAATCTCCACTTTGTGCAAGTAATCTCTAGCATCGGCGGGAGACAAATGCCACACCAATTGTTTATCTATATAATCTGCGGGAATCGGAAACCTCGACGCATTCGGCCACCGCAGTTGTGTCACCGGACACTCTCGCCCCGCCACCGCAACCACAATTCCCAATTTGTAATCCAATGCCCTCAACAACCGCCGAAACCACTCATCTTGATACCAAAAAGTTGCGCCTTGAGAATTGCGTTTTTCATCCCACATTTTCTCGTGAGTATCGAACAGCATCACGAGGCGATCGGGTTTATTTTTGCCAGCCATTGCCGCATTCAAATCCCCAGCCAATAATTTCGGCAAACAGTCGATTAATTCAGTATCAATATCTTTACGGCGAATTTGATCCGCCGTTTCGTCGCTGACACCCAACCGCGTTTGAATTAATTTCATCGTTCGCTTAATCCCGCCGAATTTATCGATTAATTTCAGCCCCGCCGCTACTTGTGACACCACGGGAAATCCGGCAAAGGTTTCAACTACAGGTGTCAAAAAATCAATCAAATCATCGGGGAAAAGTTGGTTGAGAGTTGCGTCTGACTCGCCTTTGTTCAGCAAATACCAAAAGCAAGCAAAGTCATAATTAGGAAATTTAAATTTATATTTCTTAGTTGCTTCTGCGATATTTCGCCGCAGCATCAGCAAGCCGTAAAATCTATCTTGGGGTTTATCTTCTTTAATCGATATCAATCCGAAATCGTGTCTGACTGCGGGGATAGGAGTGTAGGTTTTAGGTTGTGCATTGCGGACAAAATTAGCAACTTCGGCGGCTCTTGCTTCGGGGATTTGGCGCAATCGCTGCCAATCCTGCGGCGGAAATCTTTTGCAGCAGTGAAACTCCAAGTGTTTTAGCAGCAATGACTTGCCGTTGCCTCCATCCCCGAAAAAATACAAAATTTGTTCGCGGGGCGGGTCTTCGTTTAAATAAAAGGCAAATCGGCGGGTAAATTCGTGTCTGTCTGTGAAGAGTTGCAGTTTGCGATCGTCGCTAATATATTCGCTTTCAAAATCGTCGTTGTCGATCGGCATAATTGTGGAGGTGAAGAGTTAATTTAATTGTAGATTAAAGTTGATTGAAAGAGCACCGGAATAATAGAGGAGACGGCAATGCCCAAGGAGTGTCAACTTAAAGTCAAACCCAGTCAGAGACTGTTGTTGGACGACTAGCCTCAGATCCCCCCTAGCCCCCCTTAAGAAGGGGGGGACAGGAGTCTTCTCAAAGTCCCCCTACAACCAGGGGGATTTAGGGGGATCTAGACTTGGCGTAAAACCCAGATTTCTCAAAGGTTTCAGGCTTAAGTTGACACTAATGGGCAGTGCCGTGTCGCTACCCCAAAATAATATTGTAGGGGCTAAGAGGAGACGGCAATGCCGTGTCCCTACCCCAAAACAATATTGTAGGGACACGGCACTGCCGTGTCCTAATTTCTGTGCTAAAACCGTAATCTATCGATCGCCCAAGCTATCTTAGACAAGGCGCTAGTGCAATCACTGTCATGGCATCTCCAAACCATCAAAATTCGGCGGATTCATCTGTGAAACAATCTCTGGAGGCTGGTTTAACGGCTTTGAAAGAACGGGATTACCCAAGGGCGATCGCCCTTTTAGAATCCGT
>NZ_JBARVX010000572.1:0-37111 GCF_049646505.1 Microcoleus sp. | reverse complement strand
GCTTTAGCATCAACTAATTCTAGATTAATTTGCGATCGCACATTCGCCTCAGACACATTCTCCAGTCCTAATTGCAGCATATTTGCCGACATATCGATGCAAGTCAACTCCCAAGCAGGGCGGATTCGAGCAATGGCGATCGGGATTCTCGCCGTACCAGTCCCAGCATCTAAAATTTTCCCACATATCGGCCCGAGGGCGATCGCACTTTTAGCAAAAGCCGCATTCACCTCAGTAAAATCCATCGAGTCATACTCAACAGCTTCTTCCCAAGAATCCATAACCTCCGGCTCTAGAACGCGCTGCATAAAACCTGTCCTACTGTCTGACATTTCCAGATACAAACCGAGTTTCGCCTGCAAAATCTCGACCAAATCCGGCTGCATATATTTGTAATTATCAGGGATTTGCAGACAAATAACTTGCTTGCCTTGAATAATTGCGGGAAACTTGCTAGCAAGTCGATCGCCGTGCTTCTTCTCCATCACAAATATCAAATCCGCCCAACCAAGCAAACCCTCAGTTACTCTAATTCTCGCACCTTTTTCAGTTCCAGCCGATCGCACACTCAAGCCGCTAACATTCTCGCACATCTTCTGTGCAGTCAAACTTCTCCACTTGTTTTGGCTGCACACAAACAATATCTTGGTATTATCCACAAATTTAAAAAGCAAAATTCCATCTTATCTGCGTCAATCCGCGTCAATCCGCCTGCATCTGCGGTTAAAAATCCTCATCCAAATTCCCCCACAGCACCTTCCATATCACAAAAACTGTATTTTGTCAAATCCACCTAAATTTTCGTTACAATTCTTAAACTATAAAATGCGTATTTTGCATAGCAAAGTTGTATGAATTGCATTGGTTGAGTTCGTTTATTCTACGATTTTAAAAGGTTTCAGCGTCCAAGTACAAAAAATAGTTATAGCACCCCTTGAGTATCAGAATTGTATAATAGCTCAAACGGCGCAAATTCGTCAAGTAAATGAGAATGGAATCAATAGTCAAGGGGGCCTATTTTTGGGGTTTTCCGGAGATTGATTGAACATTTAAAACAAGATTAGTTTTTTGATTATTTTTGCTTATCCAACAGCCTTGAGTTGTGCCGATCGCCCTCATCGCCCTCAAAAATAGAAATACGCTCGCTCTCTGCTAAAATGAGTTAAACGAAGTCGTTATGAGTTTGAATAAATAACTGTGACCAACGAAACTGTAGAAAACCTAGTAATTATCGGCTCAGGCCCAGCAGGCTACACCGCAGCCATCTACGCCGGGAGAGCCAACCTCAAACCCGTAGTCTTTGAAGGCTACCAAATGGGAGGCATTCCCGGCGGTCAACTGATGACCACCACAGAAGTCGAAAACTTCCCCGGCTTTCCCGAAGGCATCACCGGGCCGCAACTGATGGATCGGATGAAAGCTCAAGCAGTGCGGTGGGGTGCCCAATTATACACCGAAGATGTAATTTCTGTTGATTTAACGAATCGTCCATTTACAGTGCGATCGGAAGACCGAGAAATCAAAACCCACACCATAGTAATCGCTACAGGCGCAACAGCAAAAAGGTTGGGTCTGCCTAGCGAACACGTATTTTGGAGCCACGGCATTTCTGCCTGTGCGATTTGTGACGGCGCTACCCCAATTTTTAAAGGAGTTGATTTAGCAGTCATCGGCGCGGGCGATACCGCAGCGGAAGAATCTATTTATTTGACAAAATACGGCTCTCACGTAAATATGCTGGTGCGGCGCGATCGAATGCGCGCCAGCAAAGCCATGCAAGACCGAGTGCTGAGCAATCCCAAAATCACCGTGCACTGGAACACCGAAGCTGTAGATGTTTTGGGAGTGCCGGGGAGCAAAATGGATGGGTTGAAAATTAGAAATGTCGAGACGGGCGCTGAAACAGATTTGCAGGTGAAGGGATTGTTTTATGCGATCGGTCACACTCCCAACACTCAACTGTTCCAAGGTCAGCTAGAACTCGACGAAGTAGGTTACATCGCCACCAAACACGGCACGGTAGAAACTAGCGTCGAGGGAGTTTACGCCGTGGGCGACGTGCAAGACCACGAGTTTCGCCAAGCCGTTACTGCAGCAGGTAGCGGTTGTATGGGAGCGATGCTGGCAGAACGTTGGCTATCGTCGAACGATTTAACGCAGGAATTCCATCAAACCGAGGAATCCGAGCAGCCAGCTTCTGCGCCGGAAGCTCCAAAAGTCCGCAAAACCGATGAGAATTTTGATATCGAAGACACGCGCCACGAAGGAGGTTATGCTTTGCGGAAGTTGTTCCACGATAGCGATCGACTAATTGTAGTCAAATACTCCGCTCCGACTTGCGGCCCTTGTCACAGTCTCAAGCCGATTTTGAGCAAAGTAGTAGATGAGTTCGAGGGCAAAATTCACTATGTGGAAATCGACATTGAAGAAGATCCAGAAATTGCTGAAAATGCTGGCGTGACTGGTACGCCGACGATTCAGTATTTCAAAGACAAAGAATTGGTAGTCGAACTCAAAGGAGTTAAGCCGAAAAGTCAGTACCGCGAGTTAATTGCCAGCAATTTGTAGGAATGCAAATTAGCGAAGAGTTTTTAACCGCAGATATCAGCGGATGAACACGGATGAACGCTGATGTAATCCGCTCTGCGTGTATCTGCGTTCATCTGCGGTTAAAAAGTCTTCCTATGGTTTTTGGTAAATATTGATATGCTGTTGAAAACTAATTTGACGGACTAACGATCGATTATGACCCAAAGCCGCCTGCGACTGCCGAAATTTCTCAACCTTGCCTCAAAGTCCAGCCTGTCAATGAAAATGATGTGGGCGGGTTTGACAATCACTGCCGTGTTTGTGTTGGTAGCCACTTTGTCTCCGGCCATGCAAGCTTGGGGATGGCTGCAAAATCCTACCGATGCTTTGATTAATCCGATTCACGAACCGCCATCGGCGAATTATTGGTTTGGTACCAGCCGCAGCGGCTACGATGTTTTTTCCCGCACGCTGTTTGCTTCTAGGGCTGCTTGGCAAGTGGTGATTTTAGCCACAGCTTTGAGCTTGTTTATCGGCGTACCGCTAGGTTTGCTTAGCGGTTATTTGGGCGGTAAGCTCGATCGATCGCTGTTATTTTTAATGGATACAATTTATACTTTGCCGGGGCTGCTGCTTTCCTTGACACTGGCATTTGTAGTAGGAAGAGGAGTATTCAACGCTGCGATCGCCCTGAGCATTTCCTACATCCCTCAATATTACCGCGTCGTCAGGAATCACACCGCCAGCGTCAAAACCGAATTATTTGTCGAAGCCGCGCGAGCAATGGGTGCCGACACGTGGACTGTGCTTTCGCGCTACCTGTTTCTGAACGTCATTCAGAGCGTACCCGTGCTGTTTGCGCTCAACGCCGCCGATGCCATTTTAACATTAGGAGGCTTGGGATTTCTCGGATTAGGACTTCCCGAACAAACCCCCGAATGGGGACACGACTTGCGTTTAGCTTTAGATGCGCTACCTACAGGCATTTGGTGGACAGCTTTGTTTCCCGGTTTGGCGATGACTTTAATGGTAGTCGGTCTATCTTTGGTAGGAGAAGGATTGAACGAATTTGTTAACCCTCGGCTGCGAAATCAACAATAATTTGTCTCGCGGTTAAATTAATTTACCCGTCAAGACTCTAATTTTTTCTTCCTCTCTTTTCTGACTTCGCGTTCTTTGCGTCTTCGCGGTTCGTTAAAAGAGAAATTAGGATAGAAAAAACCGAGATTATAATTGAGGAGGTGAAATCATGAAAAATATTCCCCGTATAGAATATCTCAAAGTCCAAAATTACCGTGCTTTGCACAATCTAGAACTCAAAAACCTCACCCCCTTAACTGTCTTCTTAGGCCCCAACGGTAGCGGAAAGTCAACTATTTTCGATGTTTTCGCTTTCCTATCCGAATGTTTCACCGAAAGCCTCAGAAAAGCCTGGGATAGACGGGGCAGATTTCGAGAATTACGCACCAGAGACAGCGAAGGCTGCATTATCATTGAATTAAAATATCGAGAGACATCCGACTCGCCTTTAATTACCTATCATCTCGCTATAGATGAAGAAAATAATCGTCCCTTTATTGCTGAAGAATGGTTGCATTGGCGACGCGGAAAATCTGGAAGAGGAAAACCCTTTCGTTTTTTAGACTTCAAAAAAGGGGAAGGACAAGTCATTAGTGGCGAAAGTCCTGATGAAGAAGGTGAAAGGATCACCGAACAACTAGCATCATCTGAATTATTAGCCGTAAATACATTAGGACAATTTACCAAACATCCCCGTGTTAGTGCTTTAAGACGCTTTATTACAGGCTGGTATTTATCATATTTAACCGCCGATCATACCCGCAGCCTTCCCGAAGCAGGTGCACAGGAAAGATTATCTCCCACGGGTGACAATTTACCCAATGTTATCCAATACCTAAAAGAACAACATCCCCAACGGTTAGAACAAATACTAAAAACCCTTTCCGTTCGTATTCCACGCCTCGAAAAAGTCGAAGCCTCAATCATGCAGGATGGCAGACTTTTGTTGGAAATTAAAGATGCTCCTTTTACTCATCCAATTCTGGCAAAATTTGCCTCTGATGGTACGTTAAAGCTCTTAGCTTATTTGATAGTATTATTTGACCCAAATCCCCCGCAATTAGTGGGGATAGAAGAACCAGAGAATCATTTACATCCGCGATTATTACCTCAGCTTGCAGAAGAATGTCGTTCGGCTTCTGCGAATACTCAATTAATGGTGACAACGCATTCTCCCTTTTTTGTGGATAGTTTGAAGCCAGAGGAATTATGGGTATTATATCGAGATGAGAAAGGTTTTACTCAAGCAAAAAGAACCGCAGATATGCAGGGAGTAAAAAAATTTATGGAACACGGTGCATTACTGGGTTCGCTGTGGATGGAAGATTTCTTTGATGTGGGAAATCCGCTTAAAAATGCGGGTGCACCGCAATGATTTTAAAGTTAAAATAAAGAGAAGGTGAGCATTTTGCATCTTGAGTTTTTAGTGGAAGAAGCCTCCCTAGAATCAGCTTTGACCCAGCTTTTGCCGAAAATATTGCCATCGACTGTTAGCTCTAAGATTCATGCTTTTCGAGGAAAACCAGATTTACTTGCTAAAGTGCCTAATCGTTTGAAAGGTTATCAAGCATGGCTTCCCCCGGATTGGAAAATTGTTATTTTAATAGATGAAGATCGAGAAGATTGTCTTAAATTAAAAAAGCAACTAGAAGATATAGCAATATTAGCCGGATTAATCACTAAATCTTCCTGTCAAAAAGATAAATCATTTCAAGTCTTAAATCGAATTGTGGTAGAAGAATTAGAAGCATGGTTTTTTGGAGACGTTCCAGCAATTCGCCAAGCTTATCCTAAAGTCTCTGCCAATTTAGCTAATCAACAACCGTATCGCGACCCCGATGCTATTAAAGGGGGTACATGGGAGGCTTTGGAAAGAGTCCTGAAAAAAGCTGGATATCATCCGGGAGGACTAGAAAAATATAAAGCCTCTAGCGAAATTTCTAAATATATGAATCCTAAATCAAATCGCTCTAAAAGCTTCAAAGTCTTTTATCAAGGTTTATTAGAAATCATCAATAGTAAGCAGGTATAATCAACTTTATAGACAAATTTCGCTCTCGTCATTGCTGAGCTAGCAGCGCGATCGATGATTTAGAGATCAAACCTAGAGCCGCGCTTTCGGACGATACGCTGTAAATAAATGTAACAAAACTTTGAGCGATCGCACCAGCGTCCTACCGCTCCACATCTTTAAGCGCATTCTGCAGCTTGTGCCTTCTCCAACAATAGCAAGCACATCGCTAACTGGGTAAATTTTCCTTCCCTTGCAGAGTTATCATCTGCCGACAGTTGCAGCAACGCCCCATGCGGCTTTTGTTCTGTCTGCTTAAAATTATCCGCACACAACCAGTAATTTTACTTAAAATTGATTAATTTGCTTTATTAAATCTTCACACTGTTACGATATATTTAAAAAAACCGTGAAGTTGTGGCTCTCTTAAATAGCGAATTGTGTTGCTTGTGAGAATGTGCGTTAGCGAAGCTTGCAGCTATTGGATCGCCAGAGTGCGAGCCCAAAGCCAGCAAACTTGAGAGAAGTTTGCAGCAGCCTGTTGCGCGGCGGGTTGACTCTGAGTAGAATTTATCCGGGTGGTTTTTGCCACTCACCGCGACAAACTCGTGTCGAACTGCTTAAATGAGAATGTGACGTTAAGAACTTAATGTGATTTAACATCATAATTAAACCCAATTTCTGGGATTTGAGCTAACTTAACAAAGAAAGCCCCTGTTGCACTACTAAACCCGCAACGCTTCATTTGGGGAAATCGTCGGTTTCTAATCTAGAGTTGCCGATTTACAACTAAAGCTCGCAAGCTTTATTCGATCGCAGATTGCGTATGATTCAATTCAGGGAAACAGGGTAATGATGGGTGCATCTACACCGCTTTTATTGGTCTCAATTGGGGCAAGTCAAACATTGTCTGCTCGTTGTCTGGCAGACTGCGCTGCAGCCGCTCACCCACACAGGCGCCGAAAACAGCGCCGCTCGATCGTACCCAAGTTTTTATGGGCCGTTCTCAGGATTTAGCTGCATCAGCCACGAGTCGCTATTGTTAAGCTAAGCTGACAAAGTTTTCCTAGTTCTTGACAAAAAACGGAAAATAACTTCCATTTTTTGTGAGAACGGCTACAATCGGAAGGGACTTTGCAAGATCCGATTCTCACCATTTGGTGCTTCGACTCTAAAAGTGTTGCGTTTGAAGCAGGAGGCTCACATCTAAGATGGCGAAAATTCGCCGTGCAACTGTGATGTCTTCTGACAAAATCGTCACTCGCACGCAGCAGGTAAATCAAAAGTTCGACACCTCAAACACAAAAGTTAGAGGGTTCTGTACCATAAAACTGGTACAGGAAAAAGATCGAAGTCCCGCGTAAAAAAAAAAGCCAGTATTTTGACGTGCGATCGATCGCATCTCTAAGTTCTTTTCTCTGAGCAAGGTATCGCAGGTGATGCGAAAGATTGCTGCGAAAGAAAAAGCCGCACCCTCAATCTAGACCGCGACATTAAAAATCTGCGATCGATTGAATGTACTCGCTGCTTCTTTCAGCCAGAAGTCGAAATTTGACTGGTAAAACTGGTGCTGTTTCGGTCAATGCTGCATTGGGCAGACCGAAAATTCCACTATTTTTTCCTGCAGAAATGTCAATACTGGCTAATTTGTCTAAACTACAAACAGACACTATTCCACTGTTATTTATTCATTCTTTAATTCAGGAGCATGAGGAAGGCGGCATGACCCAGGCTAACACCGTACTCGAAACCAAAATCACACCCGAAATGGAAACAATCGATTTGCTTCGGAACGCCAAAAACGTTCTACCCGAAAGCGAGTTGGAACTCTTTATCGACGAAGATGACGATCGAGAAGATTTTCTAGACAACCCATCTGAGGAAGACGACACTAAAACTGGCAAAGGTGCGAAAGCCCGCCGTCGGGTTCAGGCAAAGAAAAAGCACTATACTGAAGACTCTATTCGTCTTTACCTCCAAGAAATCGGTCGCATTAGGCTGCTGCGAGCTGACGAAGAGATTGAACTCGCCCGCAAGATTGCCGATTTGCTGGAATTAGAGCGAGTTCGAGAACAACTGCTCGAAGAGTTAGCCCGCGAGCCCAAAGATAATGAGTGGGCTAATGCTGTAGATATGGCGCTGCCTGCGTTCCGTCACCGACTCCACGTAGGTCGGCGGGCGAAGGAGAAGATGGTGCAATCAAACCTGCGTTTGGTGGTGTCGATCGCCAAAAAGTACATGAACCGCGGTTTATCTTTCCAAGATTTGATTCAGGAAGGCTCTTTGGGTCTGATCCGAGCTGCAGAAAAATTCGACCACGAAAAAGGCTACAAATTTTCCACCTACGCAACTTGGTGGATACGTCAAGCCATCACCAGAGCAATCGCCGACCAATCCCGGACGATCCGCCTACCAGTGCACCTTTACGAAACCATCTCGCGGATCAAAAAAACTACCAAACTTCTTTCTCAGGAAATGGGTCGCAAGCCTACGGAAGAAGAAATCGCGACTAAGATGGAAATGACGATCGAGAAGTTGCGTTTCATTGCTAAATCCGCACAGTTGCCAATTTCTCTAGAAACTCCGATCGGCAAAGAGGAAGACTCGCGCCTGGGAGATTTCATTGAATCTGACGGAGAAACGCCAGAAGATCAAGTCTCTAAAAACTTGCTAAGAGAAGACTTAGAAAGTGTTTTGGATACTCTGAGCCCGCGAGAACGAGATGTGTTGCGGCTGCGTTACGGCTTAGATGACGGACGGATGAAGACCTTAGAGGAAATTGGTCAAATCTTTAACGTCACTCGCGAGCGGATTCGTCAAATCGAGGCTAAAGCGCTGCGGAAGTTGCGCCACCCCAACCGCAACAGCATCTTAAAAGAATATATCCGCTAGAGTATTTGTCTGGCATCACCCAAAAGAATGATTCGCCCTTTTTTGGGGGGGCAACCCCTTGCCCCCAAAAGAGCGATCGCTGTTAAACTTGTTGCTGCTAAATGCACGGGAGCAAGTCATATCAATTCCAGTTGCACCGTCAGGTGACTGTTGACTGTTGACTGTTGACTGTTGACTGTTGACTGTTGACTGTTAAGAGGGCCCGCACTCACAGGCACCGCCCCTACTGACTGTTGACGGGCGGGTCGAAAAACTGAATGGTTGAGTGTTAACTGTTGACTCGATTTTATTATTCCGATGCAACCGGAAACGATATCAGTATTTGCTGGGGGTAAATCCCGCTGCCAAAATTGCGCTGCTCAAAGCGCGCGGGCAAAAGCTTGGGAGTCCCGAAAGGAACTCCCAAGCTTTGCACTGTCTAAAAAATCTTAACTAACAATTTAGATTGAGTTGAAAAAAAAGAATGGCTTGCCAATTCTGCAATCTCAAATCTCAAATCGTACTACATTAGCCCCCAGAAGTGAAGCACGCCTTGACCGGAAACCAATTCGATAATGACAGCGGCTGAGAAACCAATCATTGCCAAACGACCGTTCCAATTTTCAGCTCCTTCGCTGAAGCCCCAGTTCCAAGCATTGCGTTTTTGTTCTTGCATAGTGCGAACTCCTTTGGTTAACTTTTGTAAGGCTTGTGTAAATTAATATAACAATAACTTGAGAAAAATGCAAGTTTATGGTGTGTGATATCGGTCACAAAGGCCGATCGACCTTGAGAATTTCGCCTAGCGAGGGAAAATAGCCAACTCGGTATCCGGGTCAAACAAGTGAATTTTGTCGTGGGCGACGGCCAACCAAAGCTCCTCGCCAACACAGACCGATCGCTCAGGAGGAACCCGCACCTGCATCCGCACAGCCGGAGCATCAGTCAAACACACCCGCAAATAAGTTTCGTGTCCCAAAGCCTCCACAATTTCCACTTGTACAGACAGATTTTTAGTAGCAGGAGGGTGAATGCTCAGATGTTCGGGTCGGATGCCCAAAATCAGCTCTCGCCCGTCATATTGCTGTAGATTTTTTGCCCAAATATCCGGTAAAGTAAAGCGAAATTGCGGGTGAGAAATCAACAGCGGGGCTGTAAACTGCACCGGCAAAAAATTCATCGGCGGAGAACCGATAAACTCAGCCACAAATAGATTAGCGGGGTTGTTGTAAAGCTCCAGAGGTTGAGCGACTTGCTGAAGCTGACCTGCATTCATAATCGCAATGCGATCGCCCATAGTCATCGCCTCAGTCTGATCGTGAGTCACATAAATAGTCGTAGTTCCCAACTGTCGCTGCAACTGCACAATTTGCGATCTCGTTTGGGCCCTCAATTTCGCATCAAGATTAGATAGCGGTTCGTCCATCAAAAAAACTTCAGGATTTCGAGCCATCGCCCTACCCAAAGCTACTCGCTGCTTTTGTCCTCCCGAAAGTTGTTTCGGCAAGCGATTTAAAAGCGGTTCTATTTGCAATAATTGAGCTACCGCCCTAACTCTTTTGCCTACAGCCTTTTCCCGTTCCGAAAAATAGCGCAACCCCGGAGGAAGCTTGCGAGTTGCTCCAACTAAAAAGTCTTCCCCTAAAGTATATATCTGCTCTTTGTTTAAAGTATTAGAAGCTAAATAATTAATCACCTCTTTTACCTTATTTTTAATTGTTTCTGCCTGAACCAAGCTGCTTTTTTCCGCCTCTGTCTCTATCTCTGTCTCTTCTTCCTTCTTCCCTCGGACTTCTTCCTTCTTCCTTCTTCCCTCTTCCCTCGGACTTCTGAGAGCGACGCAATCCAAAGGCGAGATTATCGTAAACTGTTAAGTGAGGATAGAGAGCATAATTTTGAAATACCATAGCGATATTTCGGTCTTTGGGGGGCAAATCGTTGAGGAGGCGATCGCCAATCCAAATATTGCCGGCAGTCAAAACTTCCAAACCGGCGATCGATCGCAGCAGAGTGCTTTTTCCGCAGCCAGAAGGCCCCACCAGCACCATAAATTCCCCGTCTTCGACCGTCAGGTTAATCCGCCGCAAAACGCTGTTAGAAGTTGAACTAGAGGCTTCGGGCGAGACACTTTCTGCGACGTTGTTTGCTTTTTTTTCCTGTTCTCCTTGGCGGAGTGGGAAACTTTTGTAGATATTTTCTAATACAACTTTCGCCATCAAACAATTTTAGATTTTATATTTTAGAGTTTAGAGTTTAGATTTTTAGAATTGGGAATTGGGGGAATTGGAGGCAGAGCCTCCAGGTATGTATTCCCAGGCAGAGCCTGGGAACAAGTCTTATGACTGTTGACTAATGACTGCGGACTAATGACTGATGACTAATGACTAATGACTAATGACTGCTGACTATTGACTGCTAATAACCTTAATAATTTTTTCACCGGGATTGAGGTCAAAAACTCGATCGCCCGGAGCACCTTTCCCCCAAAAAGCTATAGCATCAGTAGTCGATCGCAGCAAGCGGCCAGAAGTAGTAAAAAGTTTAACATCCGTACCCGGAACAGCTCGCAGCAAGCCAACCAAAGTATCTTTAGGTTCTGCGAAACGAAAAGCTTGAGTGCCAATTTCGCCGCGGTTAGTCAGTCTGACAGAACCTGCAGGCATTCGTTTAGCCCAACCCAACTCCGAAATTAACACCAGACTGTCTTCCGGGTCGATCGTCATAAAACCCACCAACTGTTCCTGCTTCCGCAACCTGGTTACTTGAGAACCCTGGGCGCTGCGGCCCATTGGCGGCAGTTGTTCGTTATCGACCTCAAACCGGAGGACTCGGCCTCCCGAAGTTGCGACGGCCACTTGCTCGCCGACTTTGCTCAGACTTGCGCGGAGGAGCCGATCGTCCTCCTTGAGTTTAACAACAGTAATGCCGCGATTAGTCAAATCGGCCAATTCCTGTACCGGCAAGCGTTTAATTTTGCCTTGCTGAGTCAGAGCGACCAACTCCGCCCCCTCCAAATTTTCTGGCAAAATAAAGTGTGCAACAGTAATTTCCGAAAAAGCGAGATCGGCACTATCTTTGGTAGCACTCGGGGATAACAAACCAACAATCGGCTTTCCCCGGTCTTTTCCGTTACTACTAGGAATATCAGCCACTTTCAGCGGGTAAGCTTTGCCGTTAGGAGTTAAGACTACCAAAGTGCGATCGGTTTTAGTCAGCTCTGCAGTCACAATAAAATCTTCATTTTTTTCTAAAGCTGAAACCGATTTTTCGCGACTTTTCGAGCGCGGGCGATCGTTAGCCGGCAAGCGCCGCACGTACTGCTTGTGCGAAAATTCAACAATTGTTTCTTCAGGCTCTAGAACCGGCAATAAGTTAGGCTGAATCGTTGCCGGCGATAACTGCTTGAGTCCAGAATTTTTCTTACCAGAAAATTGTGTGTCTGTCTTGGCCGCGCGTCCTGTTTCCCTAGCAAATTTAGTGCGGCGGGGGTCAGCGTACTTGCGTTTGAGCGATCGCAATTCCTTCTTCAAAGCCTTCAAAAGTTCGCGCCTGTCGCCCAACAACCGCTGCAATTCTTGAATATTTCCCGTCAACTCATCCAGTTCGGCTTGCAAATGTTGCCTTTCCAAACCAGTCAGCCGGCGCATCGGCATCGCCAAAATCGCATCAGATTGACTTTCGCTCAAATCGAGGCGAACTTGGAAAGTTTGCTTAGCAGTAGTACCATCAGGAGAATTTCTGAGAATGTCGATCGTCGTATCGAGATTTGTCAAAGCCAACATTAAGCCTTGGACAATGTGACACCGACGTTCTGCCACCTGCAACTCGTAATTGTAGCGCCTGGTGATCGTCACTTCTCGGAAATCCAGAAATTCCTGCAACAATTGTCTGAGCGTCAACTGTCGGGGTTGACCGTTGACAATTGCCAGCAAAATCGCACCAAAATTTGTTTGCAGGTCAGTTTGTTGGTAAAGACGAGCTAGCACCGCTTCGGGAGCAAATTCCCGCTTGAGTTCAATCACAACTCGAATGCCATCGCGATCGCTCTCATCGCGCAAATCAGAAATACCGTCGAGGCGGCCGGCATTCACCAAATCCGCCACCTTTTCAATCCAACTCGCCTTATTCACCTGAAACGGAAACTCCGTCACCACGATCGCCGTTTTAGTCCGCACCTTGCGATTACCAGGCACTTCTTCCACCCCAGCCACACCCCTGACCGCAATGCTGCCTCGACCCTTAGTGTAGGCATCAACAATGCCCTGTGTAGCGACGATTTCGCCTCCCGTCGGAAAATCCGGGCCCGGAATCAGTTCAATCAACTTCTCGTCTGAGACTTCGGGATTTTCAATCAAAGCAATTAAACCGTCTACCACCTCTCCCAAATTGTGCGGCGGAATATTAGTTGCCATCCCCACAGCAATCCCAGTACACCCATTGAGCAGCAGAAACGGCAACTGAGCCGGCAGTGCGGTGGGTTCCTGTTCGGAACTGTCAAAGTTAGCTGCAAAATCAACAGTTGCATCGCCGACTTGGGTTAGCATAGCTTCGTGGGCGATCGGTGCGAGCCTAGTTTCCGTGTAGCGCATCGCAGCAGCCGGGTCATTGTCCACCGAACCGAAATTGCCGTGTCCCGCCAGCAAAGGATAGCGGCTCGAAAACTCCTGAACCATCCGCACCAGAGCGTCGTAAACCGATTGGTCGCCGTGGGGGTGATATTTTCCCAAAACATCTCCAACCACCCGAGCGCACTTGCGGTAAGGTCGATCGGGCGTCAAACCGAGTTCGTGCATCGCGTACAAAATTCGACGGTGCACGGGTTTTAAACCGTCGCGGACATCAGGCAAAGCTCGCCCGACGATCACACTCATGGCATATTCGAGGTACGATTGCTGCATCTCGGCGTGCAGAGGCGTAGAAATTACTTGCCCGGAAAGTAGGTTTAGTTGTTTGGCCATGAGTCCTTGTGTCCGTTAATTCCTGAGTGAAGACAGCCTCTGTCAATAATGCTCAGGTTGCCTGTCTCGAATGAAAAGCGTTTGCTGGTGCTGCGAACCAAAAGTTCGACAAAACCGCCCAGCGGGAGGATAAAAATAAATTTAACAGGTTCAAGCACAATCAGAATGCCGAAGACGGGCAACACTTGCTTCTTGCTCTCAACTCTTACCTTAATCTCTATATTGCCGACCTTTGCGTCTACCTGTATTTACCGCCCGCCGCGAGAAGGTAGATTTACAGTCATGCTTTTCTGATAATCGCTCACAAATGCCGATCGTGAAAAATTCAGCAGTCAAAAGCTCTCCTCGTGATATTCTAATCTGACCTGTGCCTGATGAACCGAAGCGTCAATTTTTCAAGTCGTGTCGATCGCCCGCAACGCCAGAATTGAGAATCCGCAACAATCCCCGGTATGTTCGCTACTCCGAATGCTGCAGCGGGAGTAGATGAATAAACATTGCTTTATTCTAAGAACAGGAAATAAAATAATTGTCACACCTCCCCGACTCTCAGTCGCAGGCTTGACCCAAAGACAGAATACTAAAAACCGGCAAAGTAAGTCGGCGCCGGTCGCGCGCAACTATGCAAACAATCGTAAAGTATCCACAATGCCCTCTAGCAGAACTCGTCAGCTTTGTTTACATACTGTTACATGGTTCTGTTTAATCCCGCCGGCGTACTTGCTCAGGAATCTTGAGACGATCGTCAGTGTCAGGTTTAGTTGCAAAAAACCACTAAACTGTCTCGCAGCCTTGCAGGCGGTACACAAAGCCTTGCATTCTATGCGTGGGGTAGTTGACAAGTATTGCAAACACATTCACAAAAAAGATGGTTATTCGTATGCAACCTAAGTGCTGCCCATTCTTTCCTCCCACCTCCCCGGTGCTGAGTACAGCGCCTTTGAAGGTGGTATTTAGGAGAGCGCAAAGATGAAAACCGTTCTGATTGTAGAGGACGATTTGGTTAATGCTCGAGTTTTTTCTAAAATTCTGACTAAGCGGGGTGGCTTAGCGGTTAAGCACACAGAAAATGTTGAAGAGGTGATGCAGATTGCTGCTTCAGGGGAAGCTGATTTAATTTTAATGGATGTGTCTCTTTCGCGCAGCGTTTACCAGGGAAAAGCTGTTGACGGCATTAAGATTACTCAAATGCTGAAAGCAGACCCGCAAACGGCCTCGCTGCCGATTATTTTGGTAACAGCTCACGCGATGGCCGGTGACAGAGAAACTTTTCTGAATCAAAGCGGTGCGGACGGTTACATCTCTAAACCCGTAGTAGACCATCAAGAGTTTGTCGCTCAGATCAAGGCTTTGCTCCCCGAGTGAGCAATATAGCCTTTCTCAGAAAGATGAGGTGCTCTCGCGGGCAGCGGGCCGAAGAGCATCGGGCATAGGGCATAGGGCATTGGGCCTAAAAGCATCGGGCATACCTCACCTTTGTGAGAACCGCTATATACCAAATCCGGGGAATGTAGCAATCCTAAATGATTGGCAAAATTTTGCGCGGTAGTGCCTTTCTTTGTCTAGCCCCGATCGATCGGGGCTCTTCAATGGCGAATTTCCCCTGCATTGAATTAGAGAAATGATATCAATTCCGGTTGCACTCATACCGGAATTGTTGACTGTTGACTGTTGATTGTTGACTGTTGATTGTTGACTGTTGACTGTTGACTGTTGATTGTTGGCTGTTGACTGTTGATTGTTGATTGTTGATTGTTGACTGTTGACTGTTGACTGCTGACTGTTGACTGCTGACTGTTGATTGTTGACTGTTGATTGTTGGCGGGTCGAAAAACTGAATGGTTGAGTATTAACTGTTGACTCAATTTTATGATTTCGATGCAACCGGAAACGATATGGTGAGAGGATTACTATGTTAACAACTAACAGCAAATTTGCAGTTAGTTGTTGGCAGCAGGCAGTAGCTAATTGGTAGTTGGCAGTAGCTAATAACAACAGATTTCCTGCTTTCCTCACATTTGGCATTAAGCATTTGCTAATAAAAGCTAACAACTGCTTTCCTAACATTTGCCAACTGCCAACTGCCAACTGCCAACTACCAACTCACAACTAACAACTAACAACAACCGCAAGAAACTAACAATTAGTCGTCGTCCTCATCGAAATCGAAACCGATATCGTCATCCTCATCAGCCAAAACTCCCAAAGAATCATCAGTCGGACCGACCAAATCGTCCTCATCAACCTCAACTTCCTCAAAATCTTCATCAGCCTCAATGTCAGAAGCAGATCCGATCTCGAAACCGCTCTCGATCGTATATTTGCGGCGCGCAGTACGGTCATCAAGTACCACATCCTCCTGCAAATCCTGGAAATCGTCGTCAAACACCGCACCCTCAAAACCGGCATCCTGAACGCTGGCATCTTCGTAGGCGTTGAAGCCGGTACCGGCGGGAATCAGGCGTCCGATAATTACGTTTTCCTTGAGGCCGCGCAGCCAGTCGGACTTGCCTTCGATTGCCGCCTCAGTCAGCACCCGCGTAGTTTCTTGGAAGGAAGCTGCGGAGATAAAGCTGTCGGTATTGAGCGAAGCTTTAGTAATTCCCAACAGCACCGGAGTGTAGTCGGCGGGCGCTCCTCCGGTAATTGACATGGCTTCGTTGACCTGCTCTACCTGGCGCAGTTCGACCAGTTCTCCGGGGAGCATGGTAGTGTCGCCGCCGTCCTCCATCCGCACCTTGTTGGTCATCTGCCGCACGATCACTTCGATGTGCTTGTCAGAAATATCTACGCCCTGAGACTGATAGACAGACTGCACCTCGTTGACCAAGAAAGTCTGCACCTGCTGGAAACTCTCCAAAGCAGCCTCAAAAGTCGGTTGGCGCTCTTTGAGAACGTGGAAAAACACTTCCAGAATTTCGTGAGGGTTTGCAGGCCCGTCAGTCAGAGATTCGGCGACGCCTACCCGCTGTCCGTCAGAAACGATCGGATTTTGACCGGGTAACAAAGGATACTCCTCAATGCGGCCGTCATCTTCAATCACGGCTAATTCGACAACATCGTCATCGGCTGCGATCCTAGCGGTGCCGGGTCGCTTTGCCAAAACACAAGCTTCTTTGGGCTTGCGGGCTTCGAGCAATTCTTCGATGCGGGGTAAACCTTGAATAATGTCCCCGGTTTTGGCTCGCTCGAACACCAAAATCACCAAGTTGTCTCCGCGCTGCACTAAGTCGCCGTCGTCTACGTGCAGCACTGCACCTGCCGAAACCCGGTAAGGGCGGGCTATCCTGAGTACAATTTTGGCAGGTTCGCCGTCGGAAGAGGGTATGACTTTCACGACTTGACCGGACTCTTCGAGGGTGATTCCGGGAGCAACCTCAGTACCGGCCACTAGCAGTTGACCGGGACTCAAGTTGGGGGCAACTGGGACTTGCACAGAAATAGAATCGGCATCCCGCATCACTAGGAGGCGGCGCACGGGTTCGCTGTGTCCTTCGCGGATGCCTCGGACAATGCCGGCTTCTTTGCAGAGAATCTCTGTGCGGGCAACTACTGCTCCCGGAGCGATCGACAGTCCGTCCTCGACCAACAAGCGGGTCTGAGTGCTGCCCTGAGTAGGATCTGCGGATACGTCGCGCCGAATTACTAGCGATTCCAAAATCACTAACTGCAAGCGGAAAGTTTTGGAAACTGGTGAGGCTTCATCGCCTTCAGCTAGTGCCAATTCTTCAGAACTGGGAACATCGGCGGTACCCCAAGCGGGGCCGGAACCGTCTGCTCCAAAAGCTACAGCATCGTCTTCGTCGGGCAGCAGTTCGATATCTGCGGCCAATTGCGGAGCACCGGAACCGATTTCTAAAATAAGCTGAGTCCGCAGCAGTTCGAGTCCTTCGACTGACTTGACGCGCTCTCCGTCTTTGTAGGGCAAGCGCTGCACTGCTTTGAGGGAAATCGACTCGTTGAGGGCTGTTTGGGAAGGTACGGGCGGTTTGTCGGGTACGGGAAATTCTATGACGGGACGCAGCAGCAAGGCGGGACCTTCGGGAGTTTCGACATATTCGGCATAGCCGAGTTCCTCGGCAATCAAGCCGGGGAAGATTTCTTGACCGGCGCTGACAATTTGACCTTCGGTTTGCGAAAGCGGCGGGCGGTCAACTGCGTGCAGGGTGCCGGGTTTGATGACTATTTCGCGCAAGATGTCATTTTTCTGAGTAACTTCGACTACACCGCTGGTTTGGCAGAAAATATCTTTGACTACTTCTGTACCGGCTTCGACGTACTGGCCGTCTTCGACGATCAATAGGCCGATATCTTTGTTGACTTCGTGGCATTCTTCAGGTATCCACAGCAGGGTGCCGCCCTTGATGACTTCGAGTCCTTGTTTGGCTTTGCCGCGCTTTTGAACTTCGACGCCGGCGTATTTGACGATGCCTCCGGTAGCGGTGCGGTAGGTGTCGTCGATCAGTTCGGCGACGACTTCGCCGTTGATGACTTTGCTTCCTGGTGTGGTTTTGAGAGAGAACCGCTGGTTGGAGGCAGTTTCGATCGTGTAGTGGTCTCGGCCGCCGGTACTTTCGGCTCGGACGACAGCTTGGTCGAGCAACACTTGGGCTGTGATGATTTCGATTTCTCGCTCGTCGGCGATGCGGACTACGCCGCCGTGTTCGGAGATGAGTTTGGTTTCGGCGATGACGCTGTTGGCGGGAATTCTGGAACCGTTTTTGACGGCGGGTTCGGCGCCGGGGGGTAAGTTGTAGACTTCTCCTGAAAGTATCCAAACCAGTCCGCCGCGGCTGGCGGTGCGGGTGGTGTTGCCTTGGCGGTCAGTTTTTTCTTCGGGCACGATGTCGGCAAATTTGGCTTCGCCCGCCAAATCTGAAGCTACGTCGGTAGTGACTTTTTCGGTAGTTTTGCGGGCGGCGCGTCCGAGGATGGGTACTTCTGCCAATATTTGACCTTGGAGGGCGCTTTGTCCGTCGCGGGCCATGACTGTAGAACCGATCGCGATCGCCAGTTCAATTTTGAGTTTCTGATTTTTGGCCCCGGATTTGCCTTCCTCGAAACCCTCGCCCTCCAATACGAGTTTGCCGTTATTTTCGGCTACTAGGGCTTCTTCGCCGTGTCTGGTGCGGAAGGAACGGGTTCGCAAGTTTTTGAATTTGACCGTACCGGCAAAAGGTGCGCGTTCTTGTTTGGCGACTTCTCCGGTAAACACGCCGCCTGTGTGGAAAGTACGCATGGTGAGCTGGGTTCCGGGTTCGCCGATCGACTGAGCGGCAATAATCCCGATCGCCTCGCCCATATCCACCATTTTCAGGTGGGCCAGACTCCAGCCGTAGCAGCACTGACAAACTGAACGGGTGGCTTCGCAGGTTAGGGGCGATCGTAAATACACTTCGGCTACGCCCGACGCACCAATTGCCTCGGCCAGTTCTTCAGTAATCGGCTGGTTGCGGAGAGCTCTTTCTTTCCCGAAGGTCACAACTTCTCCGGTTTTGGGGTGTACCGCATCTCGAGCTAACACTCGCCCCAACAGCCGGTCTTTCAGGGGAATCAGTACAGTAGCCCCGTCAGTCATCGGCCGCACCCGAATCCCCCGCTGAGTGCCGCATTCCACCTCGCGGACAATTACGTCTTGGGACACATCTACCAACCTACGAGTTAAGTAGCCAGAGTCCGCAGTGCGGAGGGCGGTATCGACTAAACCTTTGCGGGCACCGTAGGAAGAAATAATGTATTCGGTGACGGTGAGGCCTTCGCGGAAGTTAGTTTTGATGGGCAAGTCGATGATTTCGCCTTGGGGGTCTGCCATGAGACCGCGCATCCCTACGAGTTGGCGGACTTGGGAAATGTTGCCCCGGGCACCGGAGAAAGCCATCATGTAGACGGAGTTGAGCGGGTCGGTGGCGCGGAAGTTTTTGACTACTTCGTCTTTGAGGTCTTCTGAGGTGCTGTTCCAGGTGTCGATTACTTTTTGGAAGCGTTCGACTTCGGTGATTTCGCCCCTGGTGTACCGCTGTTCTGTGATGCGGATTTCTTCTTCGGCAGAGTCGAGCAACTGTCTCTTGATCGGCGGCACCTGCAAATCGTCCACGCTGATGCTGACCCCCGCTCGCGTTGCGAAACGGAAACCCAAGTCTTTGAGTTTGTCTGCCATTTGAGCCGTCCGCGCCGTTCCGTACTGCATGAACGACCAAGAAATTAACTTTTTGAGCTGACCTTTGTCAACAACTCGATTGCGAAAAACAATTTCTTTATTTTCTTTCTTTTCTGTCATTTTTCTGCTGTTAGTAATTGGAAAATTAGTCAGTTGGCAGTTGGCAGTTGGCAGTAGTCAGTTGTTAGTTGTTATTGG
This sequence comes from Microcoleus sp., assembly GCF_049646505.1. Taxonomy (GTDB): domain Bacteria; phylum Cyanobacteriota; class Cyanobacteriia; order Cyanobacteriales; family Microcoleaceae; genus Microcoleus. Next base: position 17,307 of record NZ_JBARVX010000572.1, on the reverse strand, counting down.
TTAGTTGTTATTGGTTAGTTGTTATTGGTTAGTTGTTATTGGTTAGTTGTTATTGGTTAGTTGTTATTGGTTAGTTGTTATTGGTTAGTTGTTATTGGTTAGTTGTTACTTGCTACGAATTCCCAATTCCCAATTCTCAATTCCCAATAACAACTAACAAATAACAAATAAATAACAAATAACAACTGCCAACTAACAAATAACAACTGCCAACTAGCAACTGACAACTGACAACTGACAACTGACCACTAATTGTTAATTACCGATTCGATCGTTTGGTGATAGATAATCCGACCTGCAGTAGTGCGAATAAACTGATTGAGCAAATTGCCCTCTCCGTCTTCCCGAATCCGGCGGAACTTGTATTCTTTCGTCACAATACCGTCAGTCGATCGTTCCACCTTTAGCGGCTCTCCCTCCGCTTCCACATTTTCGATCGCGCCTTGAAATCTCACCCACACATAAGAGTGCAAATCAACGATTCCTTGTTCGTAAGCTACCACCGCATCAGTAAAATTAGAGAAATAGCGACCCGCCCCTTTTTGAGCGTCAAGATTTTCCGCTGTCAAGTAATAGCAACCGAGCACCATATCTTGAGAAGGAGTCACAATCGGTCTTCCCGTTGCCGGCGACATAATGTTGTTAGAAGCCAACATCAGCAAGCGAGCTTCCGCCTGAGATTCCAGAGACAAAGGCACGTGTACCGCCATTTGGTCGCCGTCAAAGTCAGCATTAAAAGCCGGACAGACTAGCGGGTGAAGCTGAATCGCCCTCCCGTCTACCAAAATCGGCTCAAAAGCTTGAATCCCCAAACGGTGCAGCGTCGGCGCTCTGTTGAGCATCACGGGATGCCCCTCAATCACCTCCTGAAGCACCTCCCAGACACTCGGATCGTTGCGCTGGATCAGTTTTTTCGCAGCCTTGATGTTGTTGACCAACCCTTGACGGATCAAGCGGTGGATGACAAAAGGCTGGAAAAGTTCGATCGCCATTTCCCTCGGCAAACCGCACTGGTGAATCTTCAGTTTCGGCCCCACCACAATCACCGAACGCCCCGAATAGTCAACCCGTTTCCCCAGCAAGTTTTGCCGGAAGCGACCTTGTTTCCCTTCAATAATGTCCGACAGCGACTTCAGCGGGCGGTTGTTTGCGCCCACCACAGTCCGGCCCCGGCGGCCGTTATCAATCAGCGCATCCACAGCTTCTTGCAACATCCGCTTTTCGTTGCGGATGATAATCTCCGGCGCTAGGATTTCTTGCAGTCTCGCCAAGCGGTTGTTGCGGTTGATGACTCTCCGATAAAGGTCGTTGAGGTCGCTCGTTGCAAAACGCCCGCCGTCTAGCTGCACCATCGGCCGCAAGTCCGGGGGAATCACCGGAATCACATTGAGCACCATCCAATCGGGATGAGAACCCGTAGCGATAAAGTTGTCAATTACCCGCAAGCGTTTAATTAACTTCGCGCGTTTTTGACCTTTAGCATTAGCAATATCTTCGCGCAGCTTTTCCGCCTCGCTTTCTAGGGGAATATTTTGCAGCAAAACTTGCAAAGCTTCAGCACCTATCCCTACTTCTACGCCGGTCAGCGTAGAATCTTCGCTATAAAGTTCGTCTTCTATTTCCAGCCAAGCATCTTCTGTCAGCAATTGCTTGTATTGCAGTTTTTCAGCATTACCAGCATTCAGGACAACGTAGGCATTGAAATAGACAATTTGTTCGACATCTCGCAGGGGCATATCTAACAAAATTGCCATGTAACTCGGAATGCCTTTGAGATACCAAACGTGAGCCACTGGAGCCGCTAATTTGATAAATCCCATCCGGTGGCGGCGAACGCGAGACTCAGTGACTTCAACACCGCATCTCTCGCAAACAATGCCTCTGTGACGAACTCTTTTGTACTTGCCGCAATGACATTCCCAATCTTTTGCTGGGCCAAAAATGCGCTCGCAAAACAACCCGTCCATTTCCGGTTTTAATGTGCGGTAGTTAATCGTCTCAGGTTTGACGATTTCGCCCACCATCTGACCGTTGGGCAAAGTTCTTTCTCCCCACTGTCGAATTCTTTCTGGTGAAGCTAACCCAATCTTTACGTAATCAAATCGCTGTTCTATTTTAGGCATTCTTGACTCCAGTCGATGATTGACTTGAAATTATTTGCTGCAATTTGTGTTTTTTGAGCGGTTTTCCGACTAAATCAATGTCAAACTCCTTCATCTGTCACATATTTTTAATGTCGCCGATGGCACTTCTGGATACTTCAAATTCCTGACCAAATGTGCCTGGTTAGCACAGCTTCAATTTTGCCATCAATCCGCACGGGCCCGCAACCGTTTTTCAACTTACTGCTTTGCCAGTTAATACAGTCTGTCGCCCGATCGGATTCTCCTTCAAATTTGGGAATAACTGTTACAATACTCATGTCACCGCCTCTCCTTGTTAGAGCGTTGATTCGCCTCAGCAGTGTTCGTACCACTGTTGAGGCATTTTCATGCAAGATTGTCAATTTTCGCATTGCAGAATTGAATACTGTCAAACAATTTGAAAATTTCAAATCTGCAATGCGAAAATGGCAAATCCCTAATCCTCGTCTTCGTTGTGAGAAAGCGATTCGTAAGTAGGTCGGGAGGGCGATCGCCTGCCGCCAACATCGGCCATCAAATCCACCTCAACGTGCTCGGAACCTTCTTCAGAAGTATTGACTTTGTGCACGGCAATGTCCAGACACAAAGATTGCAACTCCCGCATCAGCACTTTGAATGATTCCGGGGTTCCGGGCCGGGGGATGGCTTTGCCTTTGACGATCGCATTTAGCGCTTCATTCCGGCCCTGCATATCGTCGGACTTGACTGTCAGCAACTCCTGCAAGGTGTAAGCGCAGCCGAAGGCTTCCAGGGCCCAGACTTCCATTTCCCCGAACCGCTGGCCGCCCTGCTGGGCTTTGCCACCGAGGGGCTGCTGCGTAACCAGAGAGTAGGGGCCGGTGCTGCGGGCGTGGATTTTGTCGTCTACCAAGTGAACGAGTTTGAGCATATAGGCGATGCCGACTGTGACGGGGCGATCGAATGCTTCCCCAGTGCGGCCGTCGTAAACTATGGTCTTGCCGGGGTGTTTTTCGTTGAAGACCCAAGGTTTGCCAGTTTTTTCCCGCGCCTCCTCTAATTTGCCGTGAACGGTTTCCCGCGACTTTTCGGCGCCGTGCATTTCGTCAAACGGCACCATCTTGAACCGCATCGACAGATTTTCGCCAGCCCAGCCCAGCAAGCACTCGAAAATTTGACCGACGTTCATCCGCGACGGTACGCCCAAGGGGTTGAGCACGATGTCGATCGGCGTGCCGTCGGGCAAGTAGGGCATATCTTCCTTCGGCAGAATCCGGGAGACGATGCCTTTGTTGCCGTGGCGGCCGGCCATTTTGTCGCCGACTTGAATCTTGCGCTTTTGGGCGACGTAGACGCGGACTACCATGTTCGCGCCGGGGGGGAGTTCGTCTCCTTGTTCGCGGGTAAACACGCGCACGTCTACAACGCGGCCTTTTTCGCCGTTGGGAACCCGAAGCGAGTTATCCCGCACGTCGCGGGCTTTTTCGCCGAAGATTGCTCTGAGCAGTTTTTCTTCCGGCGGTTGGTCGGATTCGCCTTTGGGGGTGACTTTCCCTACCAAGATATCGCTGGCTTCTACCCAAGCGCCTTTGCGGATGATGCCTTGTTCGTCTAGCTGGCGCAGGGCATCTTCGCCGACGTTGGGGATTTCGCGGGTGATTTCTTCTGGGCCTAGTTTAGTTTGGCGGGCTTCGATTTCGTATTTCTCGATGTGGATGCTGGTGTATACGTCTTCGTACACCAATCGCTCGCTAATGAGCATTGCGTCTTCGTAGTTGTATCCTTCCCAGGGCATATAAGCTACTAAGATGTTATGACCTAGGGCGAGTTCTGCGCCTTCGGTGGAGGAACCGTCGGCGAGGACTTGACCTGCTACGACGCGATCGCCCTCGTAGATTAGGGGGCGCTGGTTGAGGCAGGTATCTTGGTTCGATCGCTGGTATTTTTGCAGTTCGTGTTCGATGCAGCCCGCGTATTTTTGCTTCCAAACCGAGGGCTGTTTGGTTTTGAGTTCGTCGTATTCGCGAATCAGGAAATGCTCTTCGCTGGAATTCGACTCGGCATCTGCCGCCAGGGGCTTGACAATAATCCGGGTTGCGTCGATGTATATGACTTCGCCGTCAATCCGAGAAACTACCACCATCCCGGAATCTCGCGCTGCCTGAGCTTCCAAACCAGTACCCACGAGGGGCCGTTCGGGTTTGAGCAGCGGCACGGCTTGGCGCTGCATATTCGAGCCCATCAGGGCGCGGTTGGCGTCGTCGTGTTCCAGGAAGGGAATCAGCGATGTGGCGACGGAGACGATTTGGACTGGGGAAATCGCCATGTAGTCCACCTGCATTGGCGTGGTGGTGGTGAATTCTTGGCGGTAGCGGACGGCTACGGTTTCGCCCAAAAGGTTGTTGTTTTCGTCGAGGCTGATGTCTCCGGGGGCGACGCGCAAATCGTCTTCTTCATCGGCTGTCATGTAGATGGGGGCTTTGTCGCGCAGCACCTGTCCTTTTTCTACTGGGTAGAACGGTGTTTCGATGAAGCCGTAGGGGTTGACGCGGGCGTGGGTTGCCAGGGAACCGATCAGTCCGGCGTTGGGGCCTTCCGGTGTTTCGATCGGGCAAATCCGACCGTAGTGGGACGGGTGGATGTCCCGCACTGCGAAACCTGCGCGTTCGCGGGTCAAGCCTCCGGGGCCGAGGGCCGAGAGGCGGCGTTTGTGGGTCAGTTCTGCCAGCGGGTTGGTCTGATCCATGAACTGGGATAGCTGGGAGGAACCGAAAAATTCCTTGATTGCTGCTACCAAAGGTTTGGGGTTGACCAGGGAGGCGGGGGTGAGGGAATCTGCATCGGATACGGTCATCCGTTCGCGGATGATCCGTTCTAGACGGTTGAGCCCGACTCTGACTTGGTTTTGCAGCAGTTCGCCGACGCTTCTGACGCGGCGGTTGCCTAAGTGGTCGATGTCATCTGTTGAGCCGATGTCGAATTCCAGGTTTATAAGATAGTCGATCGCCGTCAAGATATCTTGCGATGTCAGCACCCGCACGGTGTCGGGGACTGTCAACCGCAGTTTTTTGTTGAGTTTGTAGCGCCCTACTTTGCCCAAATCGTAGCGTTTGGGGTCGAAAAAGCGGGAGTTGAGGAGCTGTTCTCCTCCGGCGACGGTGGGGGGTTCGCCCGGTCGCAGCTTGCGGTAGAGCTCCATCAAAGCTTCTTCTTCGCCGAACTGTCCTTCTTTTTCGATCGTTTTTTGGAAGTATTCGGGATGGCGCAGGCTGTCGTAGATTTCGCCGTCGGTGAGTCCGAGGGCTTTGAGGAGGACTTGGGCCGATAGTTTGCGGGTTTTGTCGATCCTGACCCAGACTAAATCGTTTTTGTCGGTCTCGAATTTCAGCCACGCGCCGCGGTTGGGGATGAGAGAGGCGTTGTAGGTGCGGCGGCCGTTTTTGTCGGTTTCCGATTTGTAGTACACGCCGGGCGATCGGACAATTTGATTCACAATCACCCGTTCGGCCCCGTTGATAATAAACGTGCCGCGTTCTGTCATCAGTGGCAAGTCGCCGATGAAAACTTCTTGTTCTTTGATTTCGCCTGTTTCTTTGTTGATCAAGCGGGTGGGTACGTACATTTGCACCGAGTAGGTGCTGTCCCGGCGCTTGGCTTCGTCTACGTCGTATTTCGGGCGCTTGAGTTTGAAGTCTTTGCCCATGAAGTGCAGTTCTAGCTTGCCCGTGTAGTCGGAGATCGGAGAAAAGCTATCGAGTTCTTCGATCAGTCCGGCTTCTAGGAACCAGCGAAAACTTGCCCGCTGGATTTCGATTAAGTCGGGCAAGGTGAAGGCGAATTCTGTGTAATCTTTGGTCATGGGTCTCCTTTTTCCGCAGTGGCTTTAGCTTTTTACATGGCGCCAAGGCTTGGCGTTTTTACTTTCTTGTGTTTTTTTGATGGATTGTGTGAGAGAATGTATATGATATTTTCGATCGCGTTCGGACTCTTGCAACGGTTATTTGTGCGGGTTGCTCGCATTCGTTCTGTGCGGATTTACGCTTGATTGAGATGTTTTTAGAACCGATATTTTGCTGTTTCAGGGTAAACTCCCCATACATTCGACTCCTCAAATTGACTCGAAAGCTATTGCCAAATTACTGAGGTTCCAAGTGTCTCCCTGTCTGTAAGTTTTACTGTGTAAGGAAAGAGTTTCTGCTGGAAGTTTTGGCGAGCGTTGGGACGGCGTGCTGGCCCGATTGCTGGCAGTTCGCCGACTGCTGCGATCGCGGGGATAGTCAGCCAAAGCTCGATCGGTTGGTTCTATTATTATAGGACGCAAATTCGATCGCGTGCCGTCAACGTCAAAGGAATCGAGCGAGGCTGAATCCGGTTTTTAGGGCAAACAAAATATAGATGAGATTACCCCTTACCCCGAAGGCTTGCCTCTAAATCGATTAGTTTTCCTCGTTTCCTTGCTCTATAGCGAGTGAAAGGCCGAATAGCTGACAGGCATTTTCTGTTGTCTGCCGCGACAAAGTTAAGAGAGAAACTCCTCTCAATTTAGCAACTTGCTCGGCTACGTAGTATACGTAAGCTGGTTCGTTGCGTTTTCCCCGCTGGGGTGCGGGGGCGAGAAAAGGGCAATCTGTCTCAACTAAGATGCGATCGCTACTTACCATACAAGCTGATTCTTGTATTTGCAAGGCTTTTTTAAAGGTGACTGTGCCGCTAAAACTGATGTAGAAACCCAAGTCTAAAAACCACTGGGTTTCTTCTGGGGTACCTCCCCAGCAGTGCATCACCCCGCGCACCGGGCCGCGTGTTTCCCAAAAGTTCCGCAGCATTTCGGCCATTGGGGCGGCAGCGTCGCGACAGTGAATAATGACTGGTTTGTCAAGTTCCCTGGCGATTTCAAGCTGTGCTTCAAACACTTTAAACTGGTGTTCGCGATCGTCAGCTTTAAAAAAGTCCAGTCCGGTTTCGCCGATCGCCACTACCCTAGAGTCAGAACCGGCTAATTCCCTAATCAGGCTTGCAGTTTCGTCTTTCCACTTAGCCGCATCTAGGGGATGGAGCCCAACCGCAAAAGAGACTTCTGAAAACCGATCGGCGATTGCTTGAATTGAGGCGAACTCTGCCGGCTCCACACAAGAATGAACTAGCCGAACCACACCAGCTTCGCGCCAGCGTTGTCGAATAGTTTCTAATTCAGACTTGTAAGTCTCAAAGTTGATATGAACGTGAGTGTCAATGAGCTGCATGGGGGAAGCAGATTAGATTTGATACCAGAGCATCCGAGTTGTTGACGGGAGAGTGGGGGATGGGGAGAAGGGGAGATGGGGAGATGGGGAGAGTGGGAGAGTGGGAGAGTGGGAGAGTGGGAGAATGGGAGAGTGGGGGATGGGGAGAGTGGGGGATGGGAGAGTGAGGAAGTAGGAAAAATTCTCTTTCTTCCTTCTTCCGACGGACATCCGTTACATCCGTTACATCCCGTACATTGCTCGTTGCCGAACTTCCTTCTTCCTTCTTCCGACGGACATCCGTTACATCCCGTACATTGCTCGTTGCCGAACTTCCTTCTTCCTGATGACGTTGGACGTTCGATAGGGGGGGGGACAGCACTAATGACTGATGACTGATGACTAATGACTAATGACTAATGACTTCTCTTAGGATGCTACCTGTGTTTCGTGGGGCTTGAGGGTTCTTGCCAAGCGGGACTTTTTGCGATCGCCGTTGTTGCGGTGGAGTACACCTTTTTTGACAGCTTTGTCAATTTTGCTGTAAGCCTCTGACATCCGCTGCTGGACTTCTTGCATTGATTCAGGACTCGGACTTGCGGCGTACTTGTCAACGGCTGCAAAATACTTCTTCATCAAAGTTTTGACCGCTGACTTGTAAGACTTGTTGTACAAGCGGTTGCGCTCGGCTATTTTGACTCGTTTGACTGCGGACTTAATATTTGCCATAGTTCTGTTGCTGGAATTAGGTATTCATTGATACACCCCCGTCTCGAAACTGTATCGAGACACGGGAATTTTGCGGGACAAGCTTTTCGGGAGCGAGCCGCAAAAAGCTTGATTTTGGAAGGCTGAGCCTGTCGATTTGAGATTTAGTCTGCAAATGAATCTGGGAGCAGGAACTCTTAGTCTAAACTCTGCTTGGGATATTTGCGATTCGCGACACGACTCTTGTCGGGGGCTTCCGTTTTTGGGCGGGTCAGACAGCCAATACCGCTAGCTCAGATTGAACTGAGTCTGTGGCTACTTTTGAGCGACGCAATAATTTTTTATTGACTCATTTAACTGCCAATTTTCTACTCCTGACAATACACAAAGGCACGGTACAGGTGTTGGGGATGCGTGTTGCGGGGTTTCCAGCGTCACGAGTTAAAGTCACGATTTCTTGCGCGCAATTTTCAATTATACAATAATTTGGCGTTTTTTTATAAAAACGATCGCGTGTTGGAAAAACTAATATAGCATCTATTCTGTTTAAAATCGCATTCCCGGAAAAATCCAAGTTAAGATATAACAAAGAATACGGGTTGTTTGGGCTTCGGCAAGAAGCGCTCATCGAAGCAAGAAGGAAGAAGCCAGAAGCCAGAGGGAAAAAAAAGGAAGAAGCCAGAAGCTTGAGGGAAAAAATTCCCCTACTCTCCCCTCCTCTTGTTTCCCCCTCTCTCTCTCCCTCTTCCTTCTGGCTGCGTACCCGGTTCTGTGGCGAGCAATTTCTAAGGAAGGTTGTGGCTTGTCCTCAGTGTTGCAAAATCCCGACAGAGATTTAAACGCTGCACTGAAGCCTTTGAAAATGCCGCGAGTCTGGCAGTTTAAGCTTGTGGACTGGTGGTGGCATACTTTCCCAGGATATAGCCACAAAAATCCCCAATTGTCAAGCAAATGTTAGTGAAATATTGACGGCATTCCTAATCTCCATGCTGCGAATTATTACTCAGTGGGTTGAGGCACAAGCTGAACTGCGACGAATCTGCGATCGCACCCATGACGAACTTGTTGTTCACAAAGAAGCCACCGTGCGGGAGGTGCTGCAAGCTGTAAGGCGCAGAGGCGATTGGGCCCTGCTGCACTACACTGCTGAATTCGATCGCGTGACCTTAAATGCGGAAGATTTGCGGGTCAGCGGCGCCGAATTGGATGCTGCTTACCAGCAGGTATCGAAAGAATTATTAAATGCTATCCGCACGGCTTGCAAACAGGTAGAGGCGTTTCACCGACAGCGCGTTCCCAAGTCTTGGGTGCAGTTCGGTGATGACGAGGTTGTTTTGGGCAAGCGCTACACACCGGTCGATCGCGCGGGAATTTACATTCCTGGCGGTCAAGCGTCCTATCCGAGCTCGGTAATCATGAATGCGGTACCTGCGAAAGTCGCCAAGGTTCCGAGAGTGGTGATGTGTACTCCCCCCGGACAGGAGAAGAAAATGAATCCTGCGGTGCTTGTAGCGGCTCAGGAAGCGGGAGTTGATGAGATTTATCGGGTGGGCGGGGCGCAGGCAATCGCAGCTTTGGCCTACGGTACGGAAAGTATTTCCAAGGTGGATTTAATCACCGGGCCGGGGAATATCTACGTGACGCTAGCGAAAAAACTGGTTTATGGAACTGTGGGGATCGATTCTCTGGCGGGGCCCTCGGAGGTGCTGATTATTGCTGATAGTTCGGCGAATCCGGTACACGTAGCTGCGGATATGTTGGCGCAAGCCGAACACGATTCGATGGCGTCGGCGATTTTGCTGACGGCGGATTCGGTGCTGGCGAGAAAGGTGGTGGCTGAGGTAGACAGACAGTTGGTAAATCACCCGCGCCGGATTTTGACGGAAAAGGCGATCGTCAATTACGGTTTAGTTGTAGTAGTTGATTCTCTGAAGGCGGCGGCGGAACTGTCTAACGAGTTTGCTCCCGAACACTTGGAATTGCAAGTGACAGAGCCCTGGGATTTGCTCGATCACATTCGCCACGCTGGGGCGATTTTCTTGGGCTTGTCTACGCCGGAAGCTGTGGGCGATTATTTGGCGGGCCCGAATCACACTTTGCCGACTTCTGGGGCGGCGCGCTACGCTTCGCCGCTGGGGGTGGAAACTTTTATGAAGCATTCGAGTTTGATTGAATATTCGCCGAGGGCGCTGAAGAAGATGAGTAAGGCGATTGATGTGTTGGCCAAAGCTGAGGGTTTGCCTTCTCATGCTGATTCGGTGCGGTTGCGGACTGAAAATGAGGGAAAGGGTGAATTTTAGATGGTAAAGTTGAGATTGGCGATCGGGATTTACGCAATTCGGGCTTAAAAAACCCGGTTTCTTCCAATATCTTGCTTAAATGACGCAATTATGTTAGGAAACCGGGTTTCTGTGTTGGTAATGATGATGGGCCCGGTAGCGCGAAGTTGTGGAAAGTAGCCGATAATTAACGCGAAGTCTAAAGTCTAATATCTGAGATTTAAAGGTGCATTATATTGAATAGTATTTTGGTGGCGATCGACAATTCTGATTTGGCAGTAAAGGTTTTGCAAGCTGTGGGGCAATTTCAGCTAAAACCGACGGCTAAGGTGATTTTAGTTCATGTGGTGACTTCTGGTATTTCGGAATTCGATCGGGAGGTCGATCGACCTCACGCTCAGGGAAATGAGATTGCTTACCGAGAAGTGGAGAAGTTACTGCAATCTTATCAGGAAAAGTTGCCTTGCCAGAGCGAGTTGGAGATTGTTTCGGGGGAAGCTGCCCAAGAGATTTTGCGTTTGGCGAATATTTATAAAGCGGATTTAATTGCGATCGGCTGTCGGGGTTTGACTGGTGTCAAGCGAATTTTGGCAGGTTCGGTGAGTGCTGAGGTTGTGGCTGAGGCTCCTTGTTCGGTGTTGGTTGTGCGATAGAGGTAGGGGCGGTAAATCAAAGAGTCGATCGCGTTTACCTCAACCAACATACGTATTCTACTAATAGATTGCGAGATAAAATTTCGGAAAATATATCTAGTTTTGTATAGATAAATGTTTTGAAGTTGCCGAATTGGCGATCGATGATTGAAACAGAAGTCGGTTATACCAATTTCATAAAATGCCGCTACAAATACGAGTTCTGCCGAACGAAGTTCGATGTCTGAAATAGATTTACTAACTGTAGCAATATTTTATGAAATTGGTATAAAAAATTGGGAATTTTGCCTAGTTTAGTAGAAAGTCTATTTCCTACTTCCCCTTTCCCTTGCCCTTCCCCGCCAAAAACTCCCGCAGCCGCAACAAACTAGCCGTTTGTCCCAAATTCAGCGGCAGCAGCGACACACCCTCCAACCGAGACTGCACCCAACCGTCGCCCCAATACCACTCGTGAAATCCGTCAATTCCCTGACTCAATAACAGCCGCAGACAGTTTGACTCAGCAATGTCCACATAGTGCTGCACCGCTACCGGGCCAATCCAACTCGTGAAAGTCAATTCGCGATCGAGCATTTCCGGCAAACCCTTAGAAAACTGCTGAGGCCACAGCCACTGCTGCAACTGCACAGGACGCAGCAAGCTGTCTCTAATCGCCGTTTCCGAAGCTTCAATCTCGATCCGCAGGCTGCTTTGTTGAAAATTACCGAACATAAGAATTTTAGATATGAGTCGAACTATCCTTAATGTAACTTATTGCATTGGTTCTCACCGAGTATCCCGATCGGACATCACATCAAGCTAGAGCCCGGGGCGGGTTTATGAGATTGTTAGTTTTAGGCGTAGATGGTTGGTAAAACCCGCCCCTACAGGTATTTTATGGTGCATCGCTGTGAAAAGTTCGATCGCGCCTTGCAGATTGTCGCTCGCGACGCACCCGACAGTGTTTGCTGCAAGATGTTCGATCGCACACCATCATCCATCTGCCTTCATCTACCAGGAAAGATTTAATAAGTTCGATCGCATTTACCCTCCCAAACCCAATTTTCGTATCCAATTGTTAAGCTCTGTTTCATTTCATTTAAATCTCCCGTTCTTACCCCACAGCCAAGAAACTCCGTGATACCATCACATCTGACTGAGTAAATACTTATAGAAAAAACTGGGGAGAAAAGCTTTGACACTACGGGTTGCAGTTGTGGGCTCAGGGCCGGCCGGTTCTTCCGCCGCCGAAACACTGGTAAAAGCAGGCATCGAAACTTATTTATTCGAGCGCAAATTAGACAACGCAAAACCCTGCGGTGGGGCGATTCCCCTGTGCATGGTCAGCGAATTTGACTTGCCACAAAGTATTATTGACCGTCAAGTCAGAAAAATGAAAATGATTTCCCCCTCCAATGTCGAGGTGGACATCAATATCGAAAATGCTGACGAATACATCGGTATGTGCCGCCGGGAAGTGCTCGACGGCTTTATGCGCGATCGCGCTGCTTCCTTGGGTGCCAAACTAATTAACGGCACCGTACACAAATTAGAGATTCCCGGCAACAACACCGACCCTTACATTCTCCACTACGCCGACCACTCCAACGGCACCGCCGTGGGAACTCAGAAAACTCTGAAAGTGGATTTGGTAATCGGGGCTGACGGCGCTAACTCCCGCGTAGCCAAGGCGATTGATGCAGGCGACTACAATTATGCGATCGCCTTCCAAGAACGCATCCGCCTGCCGGAAGATAAAATGGCTTACTACCACGACTTAGCCGAAATGTACGTGGGCGATGACGTGTCTACCGATTTCTACGCTTGGGTGTTCCCCAAATACGACCACGTAGCCGTCGGTACCGGCACGATGAAAGTCAATCAAGCCAGCATCAAAAAACTGCAAGCAGGCATCCGCGCCCGCGCTGCCAAAAGACTCATGGGCGGTGAGATTATTAAAGTGGAAGCCCACCCCATCCCGGAACATCCGCGTCCCCGCCGGGTTGTCGGCCGAGTTGCTCTCGTAGGCGATGCCGCCGGTTACGTTACCAAGTCTTCGGGCGAAGGAATTTATTTTGCTGCGAAATCCGGCCGGATGTGCGCCGAAACGATTGTCGAGATTTCTCAGCAGGGTACGCGCATTCCTACGGAACAGGAAATCAAGCTTTATCTGAAGCGGTGGGATAAGGCTTACGGGATTACTTACAAAGTGCTTGACATTTTGCAGCGCGTGTTCTACCGTTCGGATGCTACCCGCGAAGCTTTTGTGGAAATGTGTGCCGATCGCGATGTGCAGAAACTCACATTCGATAGCTACTTGTATAAGACAGTAGTACCGGCCAATCCTTTCATCCAAATGAAGATTACCGCCAAAACCATTGGTAGTTTGCTGCGCGGCAATGCTTTAGCGCCTTAATCCCCTGGGATCAACGCACTTTGTATAAAAAAAGCGGAGATCCCCCCTAGCCCCCCTTAAGAAGGGGGGGACAGGAGTATTCTCAAAGTTCCGCTTTGATGGGGGGGCAGGAATATTCTCAAAGTCCCCCTTCTTAAGGGGGATTTAGGGGGATCGAGACTCGATGATGAGCGAGATTTATCAAGGCTTTCAGGCTTCAGTTGACAGCAATGAGCAGTGCTGTGTCAAAGATAAGCTGCTCAATCTGAAATCCCCTCCAAATTTTGAATTTGGAGGGGATTTTAAACTTTTTTCCGATTTAGGGAAATTCCTTTTTTCGGGTTAGTTCAAGTTCGACTGCACCAAGCTGTCGGGGGCGAGGAAGTGGGAAATGTGATAAGCTCGCTCTTCTGTTTTTAGCAGGATTTTTTCGTAGAGGTAGCGCGTAGCTCGATCGCCCAAACTTTCTGCTTGTCCTGCTTGACGGCGCAGCAAACCGATGATAGCTTGTTCTGCCGTCAAATCGTGTTCCAGCATTTGGCGGCACGAATACACGCCGTCGGCTTCCGGCTCGAAACAGCACAACTCAGCTAATTTGCTAAAACTAGCCGCCGGTATGCCGCCCAACCCGTTCAACCGTTCGCCCAACTCGTGGACGCTATCTTGAGCATCTCCGTAGCTTTCTTGAAAAAATTGGTGCAAGGAGTAAAATTCTGCCCCTTCTACCACAAAATGATGTTTTTGATATTGCAGGTGTAGAGCCTGAAAACTGGCCAGCAGCGCGTTCATCCCTTCACAAATCGGTGCTGTGACTGAATGTTCCAGTAGAATAGGGTTTTCGGCTATGTGGCCAAACGGTCTCAATGCACTCTGAATCTCGGCCATCTGTGTTCTCCTCTCAATAGGCAGTTTTGTTGCCAATAGATTCAGTGTAGCACCCTAAATTTACCAGTCAAGCAGGGTCTGCCTCGATAGTGGAAGAGTTTGTACAGTAAAAAAAAATTTCCAAAATCTATTGAGAATAATTTGCAGTTGCGCTATCCTGTAAAAAGATGCTCGTTCTGAATGCTTCCTGAAAAGGAGGTCGATCGAGAGCAAAAATTAATGCAAATCATTATTGTTGCAAAAAAAATGAACCCAGCAGATCCAGAATTAGAAGTTTGTGACATCGTGCAAGTCAGTTGGCTAGACAGATGGCAAGTTTACCAACGCTTGCAAGAACTAGAAATTCCCTGCTGGTGCGGAGTTGACCAGCCTTTGCGGGCAAAAATTAGCACCGCCAAACAAGCTGCTCAACTCGCAAGCGTTTTGAGGCAATTGAGCGCTCCGCGGCGCGAACTGGTGCAGTTGCTGGAGTGCTGCTGGCAAATCGGGTAAAGCCCGAAGGAAGAAGGAAGACGTCCGAGGGAAGAAGTAAAAATAATAATGATGCGATTTAACGCATAAATACATTCACTAACGACGTTTTTGTCAAGTTCGATAATTTTCACTGAACAGTCAATCAAGGAGTTATAACAATGTATAAATCTGGCAAGCAAGTTTCCGAGTTCAACTTAGAGGGAGAAATCCTCAGCCTAGTTATTGAAGATGGCTGCAAACTTAAATATTTGCGGATTCGTAACGATCGCAAAGTAGAATACCTCGTGAAACTTCACAAGGAATTGCGGTCATTTTTAGCGCCTGTTTTGACACCTGGATTGAAAGTGAAAGTTACAGGCGAGCGAGAACTTAATTTAAAAAACGGTAAAATAAAACTGAAAGCTCGCAGTCTGACGCTGGCTGGGGGTAACAAAGATAGATTGCCCGAACAGCAAGACTTTACGAGTGTGCCTGGTGAGATTGTGACATCCGACGATCGCGCCATCGGCAAAACCGAAGCCAGCATTCCACAGACAGATAAAACTGTAAAAGCTCGCGCCAAAACTCAAACCAAAATATTAGTATGTCAAAAATCCGACTGCCAAAAACGCGGTGCCGCAACAGTCTGTAAAGCTTTAGAAAATGCTTTGAATGCGCGGGGTTTAGAAGAAGAAGTGACAGTTCAGGGTACCGGATGTCTCAAACAGTGCAAAGCTGGCCCAAATATAGTTGTGATGCCAGATAAAACTCGCTACAGCCGCATTGCACCAGCAGAGGTTCCAGCAATTATTGACAAACATTTTGCAGTTGCTAAGGTTTAGCCGATCGGGCACAACGGGAGAGGGAGACTGGGAGAATTTGGCTGCTGACTGACGATCGATTATTAATAATTGATCGCTGGGGGCTTTTTTTTGGATAATCTATAAGGATAGACTGTTTCAAAGACCCTGTGACTATTGGGATAAAAAGCCATGTCAGAAGCTGATCTTCGAGCTAATCAGCATCAACCGTACCCTGCTGTTCAATCGGATGCCGAACCATTGCAGTCAAATTTTGCCGCTGCTGGGGGTTTTGAGCCGATCGCCCCCCCTGCCACAACTACTCCTGCGGTTCCCCAACAGCCAGAAGAAGACTGGCAAACATTAGATTTTCCCAACGCGCTCAGCGTAGATGCCATTCCCACAACAGCAGAAACAAAAAATTTGCAATCTCTGACACAGCCTCCCGAAGCGGGAACACCGCCGATTTCAGAGAACCTCAAAAATCTGCTCGGTAATGCCGAACAGCGTCAGGCCAAAGGATCGACCCCAGTAACCCTGATGCAAGCGCTTCACGAATGCAACCGCGACCTTTTGCAGCGCATCGCCCAGCTAGAAACAGCGCTCGAAGAGTCCCAAAAAAACTGGCAGCATCGCGAAGCCTTGCTAGAAAAGCAGACTGCTGAACTCGAAAACACTCAAGAACAATTGACGCGGCTGTTTGCCAAAGTGGAAGTTTCCCATCAAACCCTCCAGAGTCAAGAAATTTTAGTGGAGAGTTTAAGAAATAAGTTAGCAAGCAGCCAAACCAGGCTAGCGATTGTTGAGCGGGAATGTGCGTCTACCGTGCAGCGCTACAACGAACAGTTTCATCAGCTAGTAGCCACAGAAAATATTTGCCGAGAATTACGATCGCGCTTGCACCGCCAGCAGCGCCACACTTTGCAATTCAAAGCGGCTTTGGAAAGAAGTTTGGAGATGCCGCAGAAGCCGCCGAATATCGAGCCGCCTGACAGTGGGGACGATTTGGCGCACAAGCAATTAGAATCGTTGCTGGCGACGGTCAAAAACTCTCAAGTTCCGCTGCCGCCAGCCTTTAACGCTTCTCCTGTCAAACCTTGGTCAGAGCCCGAAGAGCATCCAGATGTAGCGCCTGTTGAAGATGCGATCGACACTGAACCCACGGCCAATCAGGAACTCAACAAGTTAGCCCAAGTATCCGGCCTTCAATTGCAGGAGAGCGAAACCTACCGGACTCAGGAGACTGTAACTGAGTCGGAGGTGGCGGTGGAGGAACCGGAATTACCGATAACTGAGTCTGAACCAGAAACTGCTGCTGTCAAATCGGGCAGCGAAGAATTGGCCAGGGCGGTTCAAATTTTGAATTCTGTGGAAACCTTTGGTATTCAAGAAGGGCGATCGAGTGAAGCCACGCCTACAGCAATCGCGCAACCAGACTGGCTGACTTTGATTGCTAGTCCGCTGCGGGCTGCTAAAAAACGTCGATCGCTAGCTGAAATTGAATTGCCGAGTTTTCGATAGTTAATTTAATGCGGTTAACTGTTAACTGTTACTTGTTACTTGTTACTTGTTACTTGTTAACAGTTAATTTACTATTCCGATGCTAACATATTTGATATAATTGGTGATTGCACAGATTTACCAATTATATCGTTTCCGGTTGCATCGGAATGATTTAACCGCAGAGAACACAGAGTACACAGAGTCCGAGAATATATATCTGAATCATTCCGATGCTACCGGATTTGATATTACCCAAAATACAGGAAATACGGTTTCAGCTTGGGATAATATCACGGGCGATCGATTACCGCTACAAAACAGTTTGTAG
>NZ_JBARVX010000571.1:0-6073 GCF_049646505.1 Microcoleus sp. | reverse complement strand
TGAAGGGCGATCGAGAAAAACCCATTCCCAATCCCCAACAACCTTTATTCGCGCTCCAGAAGTCACGAATACACAAATAGCTATTTCTTCCCTCTTACATCCGTTACATCCGTTACGTAATCCGTTGGCGAACTTCCTTCGTAATTATCAATGAATCAATATTTTGCTACAGTTGCGCGCGGTTTAGAAACAATTGCCGCCCAAGAATTAGAAAGCCTAGGCGCGCAGGATGTCAAGCCCGATTTTACAGGAGTCTACTTTGCGGGCGATCGCGCTTTATTGTACCGCGTCAATCTGTGGTCGAGAACAATTTTTCGAGTGCTCGTTCCCATAGCCGAGTTCCGGTGTTACGACTCAGATAAACTCTACCGCGAAGTGCAGAAAATCCCTTGGGACGAATATCTAAATCCTGATAATACCTTAGCAGTTAACTGCACCGGCGGCAACGATAAGTTGAACCACACACACTTTACAGCTTTGCAGGTCAAAAATGCGATCGCCGACCAACAGCGCCACCAATTTAACAAGCGTTCCAGTGTGGATGTAGAAAATCCCGATTTGCTGATTAACATTCACATCCATCGCGATCGTGCTATTTTAAGTTTAGACAGCTCTGGCGGCAGTTTGCACCGGCGGGGATACCGGCCGGCAATGGGGCTTGCTCCTCTCAAAGAAACCCTCGCTGCGGCGTTGTTAGAAATGGCAGAATGGACACCAGATTTGCCGTTTTTAGACCCGATGTGCGGTTCGGGAACTTTGCCTTTGGAAGCGAGTTTAAAAGCCTTGAACATTGCGCCAGGATTGTTTCGAGAAAAGTTTGGATTTATGACTTGGCGGGATTTTGACGAGCCTTTGTGGGATAGATTGTGGGCCGAAGCAGAGAGCAGCGAATTGCCAGAGCTTCCAGAAATGATTGCAGGGTGCGATCGCGATTCTGATATGTTAGATCAAGCTCGCACTAACGCGCAGCAAGCAGGTATTGCCGGTAAAATTAAGTTTGCTCGTACCGAGTTATCCGAGTTAGAAGCACCGACAGACAGCGGAGTTCTGATTTGCAATCCTCCCTACGGAGAGCGCCTCGGAGATACTAGCGAATTGGGAGATTTGTATAAGATGTTGGGCGATATTTTCAAGCAGCGTTTTAAAGGTTGGAATGCGTTTATTTTGACTGGAAACAAGGAGTTGGGTAAACAGGTGGGACTCAGAACATCGAAGCGAATTCCGGTTTTTAATGGCTCGATTCCCTGTACTTTGCTCAAATATGAACTCTATTGAATATTTCTGGTAAATATCCAACTCTAGCTGACAAAATGACGTATTGATTGGGAAAGGTTAGGCAAAATGAAAATTTTTCAATTAGACAGACACAAGCTCATATTAGGAGATGTGTTAGAAGTTCTTTCTAGTGAAATAAAAGATAATTCAGTCGATTTAATTTTTGCCGATCCTCCCTATAATATCGGCAAAGACTTTAATGGTTTTAAAGACAAGTGGAACTCCGAAAGCGATTATTTAGAATGGAGTTATAGTTGGTTGAACTTATGTATTAACAAGCTCAAGCACAACGGCAGCTTGTATTTGATGGCATCCACTCAATGTATGCCTTACTTCGATCTATATTTGCGCGATCGCTTAACAATTCTTTCTCGAATAGTGTGGTATTATGACAGTTCTGGCGTACAAGCAAAAAAATATTACGGTTCTCTGTACGAACCAATTTTATATTGTGTTAAAGACAAACGAAATTATACATTTAATTCCTCAGACATTCTTGTAGAGGCAAAAACTGGCTCTGTTAGAAAACTAATTGACTATCGCAAGTCTACACCATCAGTATATAATTCTCAAAAAGTTCCAGGTAATGTCTGGGAGTTTCCGAGAGTCAGATATCGTATGCCCCAATATGAAGATCATCCTACCCAAAAACCAACATCTTTGTTAGAGCGAATTATCAAAGCAAGTAGTAATGAGGGAGACGTCGTATTAGACGTATTTTCTGGGAGTTTTACAACATCATTTGTTGCCAAGCAACTTAAGAGAAAGTCAATCGGAATAGAATTACAAGAAAAATATGTAGAAATAGGATTAAATAGATTACAGATTACTTTTGATGACAATCAAGAGGAGCAAATATCCGAAGTCAATTCAGTTGCAAGTTCACCAAAACAGCTAACACTCAATTTACAATTTTGATAAAATGGAACACGAATTTACAAAAATAATTAAGAAAATTTTAAAAGAAAACTTTGGTGTTTCTGGTGAGCAAGTATTTGCTGTAAGCGAGCTAATTCAATATTTGAATATCAAAACTAAATCGGCAAATAAAGGCTCAAAATCAAGAGGAAGTTTTGCTAATTTATACGCTATATATGTTTTAGCTGAAGACTATTTTTTAAAAAATTTTCATCAAAGCGAGAAACATTCAGATTATGAAGGTGCAGTTTATACAAATATTTTCAAGAGACAGCGCGAATTACCGTTTGGACAAAAGCTTCAAAATCATGCTTTGAACCACAGACTTAATGAAGAATTCAAAAGATATTTTCCTACTTGTGACTTTATCCCTGTTCTGAGAAATCCGAAAACTAACAGGTATTGGTTTAACGAAAATTTATTAAAAGTTAAAATTCAGGAAAACGTACATAATATAGCGGAAACAGTAATTCAAATTATTGATGCCTACGTTGAAGCTAAGAGAGATAGCTTTGAAAAATTTCTTCAACTTTGTAAAGAGGCTCAAGCATTGACAGAGGGTCAAGTAATAGAATTTATCAAACAACTACTCGCACCAACGGTAGATGCTAGAATCTTCGAGATCGTCAGCTACAGTATATTAAAATACTACTATAGTGACCGATCGATTTATTGGGGTTATGAGGTTGATCGGCTCTAGCAAGAAAATTTAAAACTGTTTAAAACAGGTCGGACAAATGCAAATGATGGTGGAATTGATTTTGTAATGAAGCCTCTGGGACGGTTTTTTCAGGTGACAGAAACCGTAGATATGAATAAATATTTCCTAGACATTGATAAAATTGAAAAGTATCCGATAACATTTGTCGTTAAATCTTCAGATTCCGATATTGAAATTAAATGTAAAATAGAAGCGCAAGCTCGAAAACAGTATTCAATAAATGCTATAGTGTCGCGTTACATGGAATGTATAGAAGAAATAATTAATGTTGCTATTCTTATAGAAAGATTTGAACAAGCTGTTGCCAAAGGGTATTTAAGCAACATATTAAACGAAATTATTAAGCAGAGCAGATTGGAATTTAATTATGAGGCTGAGGAAGAAAATTTAGAAATTGAACTGTTAGAGAATTCCCTTGAAGATGAATGATTTATTTGTAATTAATATTGTTTGCAATAAGGACTCAAGTCCTTACTACAAACCCGACTAATTACTAAAAATTAATGCTCAATTTTCACAGAAAGAATCTTGTCACCTTGGCGGATCGCATTGACGACAGACATATCCTCTGTTTTGCCAAAAGTTGTGTGAACTCCATCTAAATGAGACTGGGGAGAATGGCAAATAAAGAATTGGCTGCCGCCAGTATCGCGGCCTGCGTGAGCCATCGATAAAGTCCCTGCCAAATGTTTGTTGGAGTTGATTTCACACTTGATTTTGTAGCCGGGGCCGCCCGATCCAGTACCTTTGGGACAGCCGCCTTGGATCATAAAATTAGGAATGACTCGGTGAAAGTTCAATCCGTCGTAAAAACCTTTTTCTGCCAAGTCAACAAAATTTTTCACTGTATTCGGCGCATCCGCATCGAACAGTTCCAAATTGATTGTACCTTTGTCAGTTTCCATAATAGCGCGGGTCATGATTTCTCCTTGCTTCCTAAAATGATTGTGTTGCCTGCATTGTAATTGCGGGCTTCGCTTGTATAACGACAGGTTTCAACCTGTCGTTATATTTTGACTTTCAGAAGTGTAGCATACTCCGGTAACTCTCATAGGACTGCTGCGCGCTTTTGGAGGAAACCCGGTTTGTTACTTTCAGTCATATTTTAATTTTCGGTGACTGTTGGGCGATTGGGTTCTTCCGGAATATCGTTCATATTAAAAATGAAAGGAACCCGACTCGAACCGCTGCCCGTAACCAACACTTTTGGCATCTGAGCGCCGCCGCTTCTCCAGGCTTCGATCGCCTCTTTTTGCAGCACTAATTGGCCACCCTGAGCTTTCAAAGTTTCCGCTAACAGTCTTTGAGCTTCTGCTCTACCTTGAGCGCGGTTAATGTCAGCTTGAGCCTGTTGTTCTGCTTCTTGAGCAATATAAACAGCTCTTTGCGCCCGCTGCTCGGCAACTTGTTTTTCCTCGACAGCTTTGGCAAAATCTGTGGAAAATCTAATGTTTACAACACTCGTATCGAGCACGATTACATCATACTTTGATAGCCTTTGCTTCAACGCAGCATCAAAGTCGCGCTTCAGTTCACTTCTTTGAGTAATAGATTGTTCGGCGGTTCTCAGTGCTGCTGCTGTTTTAAATGCTTCTTGCGTCTGAGGAGCAATGATTTTTGAAACTATATTATCCAAAGTTCCTTGAGTCCTTCTGATATCAACAACTCTCGCAGGATCGAGGCGAAAGTTGATGGCAAAACTAGCATTTAAATCCTGAAGGTCTTTAGTAGCACTTTGGGCTGGAACTTCAAATTTTTGCACAGTTACATCGTACACATCTACCTTGGATATCAGCGGGGGTCTGATGTGAAATCCTTCTAACAATGCTCCATCGGTGGCTTTTCCTAAAATGCTGACTACCCCTGCTTCACCTGGGTTTATGACAACAAAAGAGTTGAAGCCGAGGATCAGCGCGACTACTAACATAATTCCAGCGAGTGCTGATGATATGTTCTGGAAATTTTGATTTTTCAACTTACACGCTCCTTTGTGATGATTCTATTATAATGGTTAATGGAATGGATTTGCCCCTAAAATTTAAAATATAAAATTTACAATGGATGGGGTCGCCTTGAATTTCTAAAATATAAAATCGATCGATTGTGGAAATTGTTAAATATCCCAGAACTTATCATATCGAAGGTTCGCGTTTCGGGCCTGGCGATGAAGACCTAGATAGCGTGCCGTTTAGCGCGATTGCCGATCGCCCTTTAATCATCGAAGAAAAGGTAGACGGCGCAAATACGGGCATCAGCTTCGCACCAGACGGGCAAATGCTGCTGCAAAGCCGCGGCCACTATCTCACCGGCGGGCCGAGAGAAAAACATTTTAACTTGTTCAAACAGTGGGCTTTTAGTCTCAGCGGAACTCTGGCAGAAGTGCTGGGAAATCGTTATATTTTGTACGGCGAATGGCTTTATGCCAAACACACTGTTTTTTACGATTTTTTGCCGCACTACTTTATGGAATATGATGTGCTAGATTTAGAAAGCCGTCATTTTTTGAGTACAGAATCGCGCCGGAAATTGTTAAATGGACTGCCGTTATTGTCAGTTCCAGTGCTGTTTTCGGGACGAGTGAAATCGCCAAAGCAAATGAGGCAATTTATGGAAAAATCTAATTTTATTCAACCGGGACATTTGGAGAAATTGCGTTTGTGTTGTCGGGAAATGGGATTGGATGAAGAGCGGTGTTTAAAAGAGACAGATCCGAGCAATATGATGGAAGGTCTGTATATTAAAATTGAGGAAGATGGAATTGTCAAGGCGCGTTACAAATACGTGCGCGCCAGCTTTTTGACGGCTATTAAAAATGCGGAAGGACATTGGCTGAATCGCCCGATCGTACCGAATTTTTTGCGTCCAGGCGCTGATTTATTTAATTTTAGTTAGGAATTCCTAATAGTCGGCGGTTGAAACCACTGCTATACAAACAATGTCCGCGGAGGCGGACGAAGATAAGACTCGGCGGTTGAAATCGCTGCTATACAAACAATGTCCGCGGAGGCGGACGAAGATAAGACTCGGCGGTTGAAACCGCTGCTATACAAACAATGTCCGCGGAGGCGGACTCAGAAATTGCGTTATTAATAGATAAGACTCGGCGGTTGAAACCGCTGCTATACAAACAATGTCCGCCTCCGCGGACTCAGAAATTGC
>NZ_JBARVX010000570.1:0-6535 GCF_049646505.1 Microcoleus sp. | reverse complement strand
AGGAGAGATGTCCGCCATTTTGCCAGTAGGAGATTTAATGCCCAAAAATCGATCGCTCTTTGGCAACAATTTCGTCGGTTCAGTCGGGCCGAACAAAGCTATTGTATAAGTTTGCACCGCCACCGCTAAGTGCATCGGCGCACTGTCAGTGCATATCATCAAATTAGCAGCAGCAATGGTGGCCGCCAACTTGCCGACATCCTCCGGCGAGATAACTTTCACCTTCGGACACAACTGAACTAATTTGGTCACGAAAGCTTCATCTTCGGGGCCTTTCACCACAACAACGGGCAAATTAGGCTGCCGCTGCTGACAGTCTTCAATTATTTGTTTCCAGTTGTCTGTAGGGTAAATTTTGTCAATACCTTTAGACAAAGCTAGCTGACTGGAACCGCCGTGAATTAGAATGTAACCGCTTTCTTTTACACCTAGCCGCTGCTGTTCGGCTTCTGCCCACTGAATGTCCTGTTTTGGTACATTAATTGCCAGGGGCGGACAAGGATTTTCAATGTTGAATCCTTGCAGCAAATCGTGGTACATTGAAGCTGCGTACTGTTCTGTTTTGAGCGGTACGGGATCGGTGAGAAATAAACCATTGTTGCTTCCTGCATAGCCAATTCTCTGCGGAATTCCAGTCAGCCACAGCAAAAGTCCTACAGTCCACCGCTGGCCGAGTGAAATCACTGCTTCGTATTCGCGATCGCGAATTACGCCCAGTAAATTGCCCCAATCTGCCATAGCGTTGCGGTCTTTGAAATTGTACGTCAATACTTCTTTGACGGACTTGCAGACTCGGTAAGCACTTTTTGCCCTCGGTTCCACGATGACATCAATCTGAGAGTCTGGATAAGACTGCTTGAGGTCGTCAAGGGTGGGGAAAAATAAAATTTGGTCGCCAATCCCGCCAGGGACAAGTGCTAGTATTCGCATCATAAACGATCGGGCTATTGTTGATCGAGGTAGCTTTCCGAGATCGGTCTTCGGCTATCAGCTTATAGTATTTTTAGAGTTTAAAAGCTACTGGCCGATAACTAAACAACTGACTCAAAAGTACAGGACGCTCTTATTATATATATCTAGTTGGGTTAAAACGGTTAGTTAATGCACTTATTAATTGCGGCGGCGGGTTCGGGGCGACGGATGGGGAGTCAGCGGAACAAACTGCTGCTGACTTTGCTCTCTAAACCTTTGCTGAGTTGGACTTTGGCTGCTGCTGAAGCTTCGCAGCAGATTAGCTGGATCGGTATCATGGGCCAGCCTGACGATTTTCCAGATTTTAAGGCAATTTTGGGCGATTTAGCTTTGGTGAAGCCCGTGGAACTGATTTTGGGAGGCGCTACCAGGCAAGAGTCAGTTTACAACGGTTTGCAGGCTTTGCCACCAAATGCCGATCGAGTGTTGATTCACGACGGCGCGAGGTGTTTGGTAACTGCTGAATTGTTCGATCGCTCGGCAGAGGCTCTGTTGGGCTGTCCGGGCTTGATTGTCGCCGTCCCGGTCAAGGATACAATTAAGGTGGTGGACGAGTCTAGAATCGTGCGAGACACGCCGGACAGAAGCAATTTGTGGGCTGCCCAGACTCCCCAAGGATTTGAAGTGAAATTGTTAAAGCAGTGTCACGAACAAGGGCGACAGCAGGGTTGGGAAGTTACAGACGATGCCGCTTTGTTTGAAAAATGCGGTTTAGCAGTGCGAATTGTCGAGGGGGAAGAGACGAATTTGAAGGTGACAACGCCGGTTGATTTGAGCGTAGCTGAATTCATTTTGCGCCAAAGATTCGGATAAATTATCTTCAACGGATGCCGGCTGGTTTGGTCTGACAAGCAGCGGTTGAAAGCGCCGATGCTTCTTTCACAAACCTGTTTGTTTCGCTTTTTGTTGTTTTTTTCCAAGCAACTGTTCCGGAATTTTTGGTTAGTTATGTTTGACGGCGCGAGGGAGTTTGTTGCACGCTTAAACTAGACGATAAATGTCTTTCTCCGTCTTTTACCGGAAGTCAAAGACTTGCTCGATTTGTTCGATATGAGATGTTGCACCATTCTCAATTACTTGTTTGGGAACAGGCTGTTCGGCCTGTGAAGCGAGAAAATTTATCTTTTGTGGGACGGGCCCTAGAACCCGTTCTTTACTGTGGTGCAAGATGTCAGTTTTAACTGATATCTTGCACCAATCTCAATCAGCTTTTTATGGGCGGGCTCTCCTGCCCACCCCACAAGAAAATGCACTTGTTGTGGAACAGGCCCCAGAGCCTGTTCTTGACAATGGTGCAAGATGTCAGTTCGATCGCATTTGTACTGATTTTTTTCTGCTCCTAGATGCTGGAGATTGCACCTTTTTTAGGAAATGAATCAGCCCAACCCAATTTTGGGATCAAAAAAATCAGGGTGAGCGAACACTCGTCGAGCAATATTTGCCCGTTAGCGACCCGTCGCCAGCGGTTTTTTTGGCTAAATAACCAAACTCTAGAAAATTTCTAGATGAGTTTGCTTGTACGGCGGTAGCAAGTAAGGGACACTGTAAGTAGCAAGTCAGTCCCAGTACGGCCTGAAAGCACTTGAAAACAGTGTTTTGCTAGACCATTCCTAGAGATGAACTATTGAATGGCTGAAAGTATTGATAGTTCGTTAGGTTTGAGATCGGTTTTCAAAGCGGGACTTAGGTATCAAAACCTGCACAAATCGGGTTTTTAACAGGATTCTTGGGCTAGGACGAATAACTTTCTCCAAAAACCAAGGTGATGGCTATCGGTGCGTAAGTCCTACAAATGTTAAGTCTTTTGTTAAGGAGATATCAACTCTGAGCAATCCAGAACTTTCGGGCAACTTGGGTGTTTCACCTACAGCTTTGCTTCCCCAACTGTCGATCGGTATTTTTGTCAGCTCGCAGGAACTCGCAGGCTCGGCGATCGATCTTTTGAGGGGCGATCGCTATGCTTTAACGCACATGAAGTCGGCGGTGGAGTTTTTGGGACTCCTGAAACACAATTACCACCTCGATTGTTTGGTTGTTGAGGTAGATGGGGATCGGCGCGCGCTTCTGAGCAAGCTGCAAGAACGATCGCTCTTTTTGCCTGCTGTGATTTTTTCGCCCCAGCCGGCGGAGGATGGAATACCACAACCACCACCTTCAGATAATTTTGAGGCCGCGCCCAGTACCGCCGACAATAGTCAAGAACAAAGTTGTACTTTTTTTTATCACCCTGCTGAGGTGCAACTGCCGATCGCCCGATCGAGCGAAATAGCTGAAAGTATCGATCGGGCGATCGGACAATTTCTCAAACTTTCAACTTTGGTTCCAGTCAATAACCAATCCGCCAGCGTCGATGCGACAACCCAATTGACAGCTCAAAGTTTGCTAAGCCGCCAGCAGCGGCGACTCGCGGAAAAATTACGGGAGCGATTGGGATACTTAGGCGTGTATTATAAAAGAAATTCCCAGATTTTTTTGCGAAATCTGTCTGAGTCAGACAAGCAAAAGTTTTTGGAGCAACTCAAGTCAAGTTATCGCGACATCGTTTTGCATTATTTTTCCGAAGATACTGCGGTCAACAATCAAATAGATGAATTTGTGAATTTGGCTTTTTTTGCTGACGTTGCCGTGACTCAAATTGTAGAAATTCACATGGCATTGATGGAGGAATTTGCTAAACAGCTAAAATTAGAAGGGCGCAGCGAGGAAATATTGCTCGATTACCGCTTGACTCTGATTGACGCGATCGCTCATCTGTGCGAGATGTACAGGCGCTCGATTCCCAAAGAGACATCTCAACCTAGAGAGTAGGAGGAAGAAAGCAGAAGCTAGAATTTACCAAACCAGAAAGGAGAAAACATTCGGCCGGGCGATCGGCAAGCATAAATTATTATAAAATAACAAAGAATAGCCGATTCAAGACAAATAACAACTACAACTAACATCTGACCACTCATACTCAACGTTTAAAAAAGTTCATGAGTCCTCTAAAGAAAACCTACGTTCTCAAGCTCTACGTTGCAGGCAATACCCCAAACTCTGTGCGAGCTTTGAAAACCCTAAAGGACATCCTAGAACAAGAATTTCAAGGAGTCTACGCCCTGAAAGTCATCGACGTTCTCAAAAATCCTCAGCTAGCAGAAGAAGACAAAATTTTGGCAACCCCCACTCTAGCGAAAATCCTGCCGCCCCCGGTGCGAAAAATTATTGGCGATTTGTCCGATCGCGAGAAAGTTCTGATAGGATTAGATTTGCTCTATGAAGAACTCCGCGAAGAAGACCTGAATTCATAAGACGATCGGGTGACAGTCAGTCGATTTTTGATTTTTGATTTTTGATTGTTTGCTCCACAGATGAACCTAGGAACTCGAACAAAAATCGAAAACTGCGATTTCTTCACCACTGTTGTCGGAAAGCAAGTATCCGTTTTTGGGCGGGGTGATTAGCGAGCAGTCAGCAGTCATTAGTTATCGATCAAAAGCCCCAACTAAAAGCTCGGTAAAAAACTCATACTCATGAGCGGCAGTTAATGAGTGACAACAAAAGAATACTGAAGGCAGACAAAAATCGATATGAATGAAATGATTGAAACGGTGAAACCCGAAGGATTTGCAACCGCAGGAGTTCAAAAAATACGCACGATGATTGAGGGTTTCGACGACATCAGTCACGGCGGAATGCCAGTCGGCAGAACTACCCTAGTCAGCGGCACATCAGGAACTGGAAAAACGTTATTCGCCGTACAATTTATCTATAACGGAATCACCCACTTTGACGAACCAGGAGTCCTCGTAACTTTTGAAGAATCTCCAACAGATATTATTAAAAACGCTTGCAGTTTCGGGTGGGATCTGGCAAAATTAATCGATGAAGGCAAGCTATTTATTTTGGATGCTTCCCCCGATCCCGAAGGTCAGGATATCGTAGGAAATTTTGATTTATCTGCCTTGATCGAGCGGATTCAGTACGCCATTCGCAAGTACAAAGCCAAGCGCGTTTCCATAGATTCGGTGACAGCCGTATTTCAGCAGTACGACGCTGCATCGGTGGTGCGCCGAGAAATCTTTCGCTTAGTGGCGCGCCTCAAACAAGTAGGTGCAACTACAGTTATGACTACCGAAAGACTGGAAGAATACGGCCCGGTGGCGCGGTTTGGAGTCGAAGAATTTGTATCGGATAATGTAGTAATTGTTCGCAACGTTTTAGAAGGGGAACGCCGCCGCCGCACAATGGAAATTTTGAAGTTGCGCGGTACAACTCACATGAAAGGCGAATATCCTTTTACTATGACTAATGACGGCATTAATATTTTCCCGTTGGGAGCGATGCGATTAACTCAAAAGTCTTCTAACGTGCGGGTGTCTTCGGGAGATAAAACTCTCGACGAGATGTGCGGGGGCGGTTTCTTTAAAGACTCGATTATTTTGGCTACGGGTGCGACGGGAACCGGCAAAACCCTGTTGGTGAGCAAGTTCTTGCAAAATGCTTGCATGAACGGCAATCGGGCGCTGCTTTTTGCCTATGAAGAGTCGCGGGCTCAGTTGTTCCGCAATGCTTATTCTTGGGGCATTGATTTTGAGGAAATGGAACAGAAAGGACTGCTTAAACTGCTGTGTAGTTACCCGGAATCTGCGGGTTTGGAAGACCACTTGCAGACGATTAAATCAGAAATTGCTGAGTTCAAACCTTCTCGAATTGCTATAGATTCGCTGTCGGCCTTAGCTAGGGGTGTCAGCAATAATGCTTTCAGGCAATTTGTAATCGGAGTAACGGGTTTTGCGAAGCAGGAAGAAATCACCGGCTTTTTTACAAATACCAGCGATCAGTTTATGGGTTCTCATTCAATTACTGACTCGCATATTTCTACGATTACTGATACGATTCTCATGCTTCAATATGTAGAGATTCGCGGGGAAATGTCGCGGGCAATTAATGTGTTTAAGATGCGCGGTTCGTGGCACGACAAAGGGATTCGGGAATATACGATTACTGAAGGAGGGCCGCAAATAAAAGATTCGTTCCGCGGTTACGAACGGGTGATCAGCGGTTCTCCGACTCGGATTGCGATCAATGAAAAAAACGAACTGTCGCGGATTCTTCAGGGCGTGCAAGGTCAAGATGATGACGGTATTTGACAGTCAGCAGTCCGCTGTAGGGTAAGCGGAGGCGCACCGCGCACCGCTGTATGCCGATAGCGATCGCCAAAACAGCCAATCTCACAATTGCTCCTGACGGGGCGATCGCCAGCAATCAATTCATTAACTTATACCACTTCTCCAAAATTATGCTACAGTAGCTAGGGCCGATAGAATATAATCCCATCCCGCAATTGATGCGATTGTTTTAATTAAAAATTCTTCAAGAAAACTGCGAACTTTTTCTTTAATTTCATCTAAGTTGTCAAACAGTCCCCAACTCAATTCTTGTTTTATATATTGTCATACTCTTTCGCTCGGATTCAATTCGGGACTGTACGGTGGTTGAAAAATCAGTAAAATATTATCGGGGATTTTGAGCGGGCTACTCTGATGAAACTTACCATTATCCAGTTGCACAACATTTAAAT
>NZ_JBARVX010000569.1:0-5793 GCF_049646505.1 Microcoleus sp. | reverse complement strand
TACTTGCAGCAATTCGCGATCGAAGTTATTGTTAACAGCGTGTTGGGCGGCGGCTAAGGCTTTGCTGTCTGTGGCGAAGGCTTTCGGCGTTTCCCGAAACATATTGCGGGGAAACTGATCGAGGAGTAAAATTAATGCTAGGCAGTTTTCCGGGGAATCTTGCCAGGAGTCTAGTTTGCCGGAGGCGGCTAGTTCGTATTGCGACAGAAATCCCGATCGCACTTGGGCATCAAAATCCGTATTTTTTTCAAACCATTTCTTGTGGACTTTGCCAAATTCAGGAGAGTTCGATCGACCAAACCAAAAATCTAAAATTTCATTCATTAGCAATCTGGTGTTCGATAGATTTTTGAGGGACTTTGTGTGTTTGCAGTTGCACAAAATAGGTTGTCTGCACAACTACAAACCGCAGCAATTCACGATCGAAAATGATGAATTAGGAACTTTTGTTGTGCGGTACTTAAAGTTAAGAACTAGCAAACAATCTGTCCCAAGTTTTGCCTCCCACAATTCCGTCTACAGGAAGGTTGGCTTGTCGCTGAAATCTCTTAACTCCATCTAGGGTTGTCGGGCCGAATACGCCATCAAGTGCGATCGGTTCTGGGCACACACCCTGCGCGTTCAACAATTTTTGCAATTTCCTGACATCTTCCCCTCTCGATCCGTGTTTCAAAACCCTTTTATGGAATCTAACTTGTGGTTCGTGGCAATCATTAGTGGGGCAAACAGTGCCGCCCGCTGAATAACTGGCTGCATTTGCGCCAGTCAAAACTAATAAGCCGAGAACTGCTAGTAAATAATAAAAAGTCTGCGATCCAACCATACTTTCCCTGTTAATTTTCTCAAGCGTTTTTTGCAACTTTTACCCGCCATCAACGGGTATCGTGCCGCCGACTCAAATCGTGGACGATCCCCAAATTTTAGACTAAGAGTTCAACTTCCAGTGATTCACGGCGCTGCAAGTCAATCTAAAATCTAAAATCTAAAATCGACTGACGATTGTTTGAGATTGAGAAACCGGGTTTCTGGGATGGAGGTATCCAATCTCGCTAGACCGGGTTTCTGGCAACAATCAACCGACATTCTACAATATAAGTGGCTGTACTGCAAAATCTCCGATCGTGCAAGTTAAATTTTGTTGCTATCGGGTAGCAGCAAAGGTAACAATTACTTTGCAGGCGACTGCAACTGTCAGCATTACCAAGTTTCTCGCCAGGGGGTAATCGCAAACGCGATCGTTTGCTGCCGAAGGAACCCGATAGTGTTGGTTCCACATTATTTCGGAGTAATCGGCAGATAATCCGACGTGCAAGCAGGGAATGGAGACTGTGGTACAGTAATCTTTGACTGCTTGCCGCCCGACGCTGTTATCAAAAGTATCGATCGCCAGGGCGCTGTTGGCAAGCAGCCGATCGGCATGAACGGGGACGGGTTTAGCAGCACCAGTGCGCTGTTTAGCATCAGATTCATTAACAGGATAAGCCAGCCAAGTTTGCCCTTGCAGTACGCAAGCCAAATGCAAGCGAATCGGCATGAGTAGTTGCAAATACTCTGCCACCTGCGGCAAAATAGGCTGCTCAATTACAGCAGCAGCGTTCTCATTTACAGGCTCAAAAATAGCCCATCCTTCAAAGTTTTGCGGCTGCGGTTGAAACAGATAAGTCATGCCACCTATCCTTGTCCGCACCCTTTCCCCCCGAACGCAGGGGGCAAGAAATTGGGTATCGAGCAGTTGCCCTTCTCCGGCGGCGAGTTGGCTGATGATTTGGCGGATATCTGCCACTAAATTGACCTCCGCAACCTTTACATGAACTGCTGTAAAATTAATTGAATATTAATTTTTATAAAAACTCTTGACATCAAGAAAAATCCTAATATAACATTGAGCAATCGTCAAGATAAATCTTGTAAAGCTCTGAATCGAATATGTTGCAAAATCTCTTTTTTAAGTTGGTTGGAGTGACAGTTTTGACAGTTTCAATCTTGGGCTATGCCCCAGTTGTTCGAGCTGAAAATACTCATGGAGCTACTGCTTATTCTCCGACTTCTGACGCTACGGGTATTAGTTGGGATCATCTTACAGAGAAAGAAGCGCTAGACGCAGCAGTCGCCGCCTGCAACGAGCAAAGTGACGGGGCTAACGACTGCGAACCGCTGACATCTAATACGAATAACTGTGGAGCGATCGCAGTAGGTAAAGGAGGAGCGGGCGCGGGTTGGGGCGATGATAAATCAGCAGCAGAAGCTCAAGCTTTGGCTGGTTGCAGCGAACTAGACGGCGGCAACTGCAAAGTGCAGCTTTCGGCTTGCAACAAGTAATTGAACTGATAAAAATCGGTCGGAGGGGTGCACATTTCCGATCGCAAAACAGCTTAGAAAATATCTATATTATATCCGGTCAGTTATGCGACAAAAAAGGCTTGTAGTGAGGAATTTAGTCCTGATAATCCGCTAAATTTCTCACTACAAACCACTGGGTGCGCCACCAGCACCTTACCAAATTAATCACTTATTTCGGAAGTAACTGGATCGGGTGGCAGCAAACTTTCTAATCTATCTTTTGACCAGTATTCAGTAGGATAGGCCAGTCCAATAATATCAGAGAGTCGAATCAGCCACGTAACTTGTCCGTAGGCATCAGTATTTTCTCCCTGTTCGTTTGGTGGAACAATTACCAAAAGTTCGATAAATCCTCCAAACAAATTAATCGGAATGCCGCCGAAGCTACTATTATTTGTTTTAATCCAAACTTTACTGCCTCGATCGAGAGCTTCTTGCAGTCGCTGGAAGAGCAAACTGGATTTTTTGACCAGGGATTTTTGGGTTTTTGACTTTTTTCCCATAGTTTTAAGAAGTTAAAGTAGTTGTACTGTCGGTTGCACGGTGGCTTGAGGTTAACGCGCGATCGTCTGCTGCAAGCTTCGCTAACGCGATTTGGTATTTCAACGAACAAAAAAAGGTGGTGAAGCGGGCTTATCCCCTAGGGAATCGCCTTGTCAGCACCCTATCAGTGTAGTCTACAAGAAAGTGCTGCAGTGCGATCGTAACAACAATTTAATCGCCCAATCGGGAAATGACACCAGTTTACAAAAAATGTAAGTTTAGCAAAGCTTCAAACCCTTAACTCATAAGTGATTGCCAATTATTCAATTATTTAATATAAAATCTAAAATCCTCCGGTATTCGGTGGGAGTGTTACAGCATCAGTTAGGGATACCCGTATTTATACTGTGCCCAAATTGCAGTATAATCGGCGAAATCTTCCCAAATCGTTTAAGTAAAAAAATGGACTGGCGAAAGCTCATTCATCCCAACCGGAAAACTTCCACAAGTCCACCAGCAGCGCGAGAAACTCGATTGTCTGTAGAATTCTTGTTAGGGCTGTTTGCGGCGGGATGGACGGAACAACAGGTGTTAGAAAAATATCCCGCACTCACTTCGTCTCAGTTGCGGGAGGCTTTGGCGGCTGCTGATTCAATGTTAGTTTCATCCATCGCCAATCCAGAGTTACTAGAAATTATTGAGCAAACTAAAGAAGAATTGAAAAACGGGAGAAAGTTATCGCTTGAGAATATTGAGGGAGATGCTTGGAAGTAATCTTAAGTATGGTTAGATTGGAATTATACAGTAGTGCGATCGTCCTCGATCGCGATTATTTATCGCCAGCGGGGACGATCGCACTGCACTCAAAAAATTACCATTCTGTTTCTGCCAAATGTCGGTGATGTTGACGCATTCCCTCTAGCATAACTTGTTCTGACACTACATTCAGAATTACGCCCGAACTGCGGCAGTAATTGGTATCGGCATCAACAAAATAAGGTGCAGAATTTTCGCCTTCATCTGTTACCATAATCAACTGCTCGACAACCGGCTTCTTAAGTCGCATTGCTTCCACCGATCGCGCAACCGCAGCTAGTGCGGCAGCCTGCGTTAATAGAACTCTTGCAAAAATCCAAAGCACCCCACCCCAACCCTCCCCTCCCGCGGGGAGGGAGCAAGATTATTCTTGTTTCTCCCCTTAATAAGGGGGGACTTGCGGAGGGTAAATTTGACTTTTGCAAGAGGTCTAATGTGCTTGAATGCGTGTTCCCAATCAATCAATTCGCTGCCGTTTGCTTGGACTTGGTACGGCATCGTGTCAAAGGCTCAGACGAACAGTACAGCTTCGCAAATGCCCGAAATCTTAGCAGCGAGACGCTTGGAAACCCGGTTTCTTAAAGCCTGCGCGTAAGTCTCAAATCGCTCAAACATCCTTTACATAAAAAACGCTATCGCGAATTTTGTGGAAGCCGGCTGACTCGTAAAGCCGCAATGCACCTGAAGGGTTTGCAGCATCTACGCCGATAATTGCAGTCTCGACACCGGCAGCTTTTAGTCGATGCAAACCAGCCAGCAACATAGCCCGTCCCAATCCAATTTTGCGGAAACCTCGCCTTGTACCGAGAACAGTAATCCAGCCTTCATTTCGTCCCGTGCGATCGCACTCTTCCGGGCTAATTTCGCAATAACAGAAAGCTGCAAAAGTCCCGTCAGCAGCAACTGCAATCAAGTCTAAATCCTTTCTGTAACTGGGTTTGGCTAAATCGTATTTGAATTTTTCGACTGTTAAATCGCGGTGGTTCCAGTGATCGATAAACGATTGGTTGAACATTTCTACCCATGCTTCCGAATCCTGCGCGCCGGGGAATAGACGCAGCACAAAACCTTCTGGGAATTGGGGTTGTGCGATCGGTTCCGAGAGCGATCGCGCCATGCGGCAAAAATGTCGATCGACTCGAAAACCGCAACTTTCCAGCACAGAAATGCGATCGGCATCCTGTGCCCTAGCCCACGATCGCAGCTTCACAGGCGCGCCCCGCTCTTTTACAACTTCGCGCATCCGCGTTTCGCCCCAAGCGACGGCTACCGCTTCCACATCCCCCGATCGGGCGTCGGGGTGGACGCGAAACGACAGCAAACCCTGGATCGGCTCTCCAGTTTCCGAAATCGATAACTCGGCGAAACAGATTAATTTGTTTTCGGCATCTTCCCAAAGGCGGATATCGCGCGCTAAATCTCGGCACGGTTGGTTGATTTTTTGTTGCAATTCCGAGATGGAAGTGCCTTGATCGAGCCGATCGACTGCTTCGCAAGTATCGATCAAATCGACGATCGCACTTAAATCGCGATCGCCTCCATAGCAGCGCGCCGATAGATTTGCTATCATAGCCAATCACCATTTCCTGTTGTTATTTAATTTAAAAATAGCTTGGGCGATCGCGCGATCGGGTCGATCGACATTAAAAATCCCAAAACGCAAAAACTCACAGTAATCCAACCCCTACAGCAGTTGATTGCACTCGTGAGTTTCGATCGATTCAGGTTAAGGATTTGGGATGGGAGTAGAAAAACTTGAACTAGCGTATTGCTTTGAATCTACCATTTTGCGTCGTTCCAGCCCTTCTTTTGACTCGCGCTGAAAGTCCTGTTTTGCATTTGAGCGAAAACTAATACCACTTCTCCAAAATCATGCTACAGTAGCTGGGGCCGATAGAATATAATCCCATCCCGCAATTGATGCGATTGTTTCACTTCAAAATTCTTCAAGAAAACTGCGAACTTTTTCTTTAATTTCATCTAAGTTGTCAAACAGTCCCCAACTCAATTCTTGTTTTATATATTGCCATACTCTTTCGCTCGGATTCAATTCGGGACTGTACGGTGGTTGAAAAATCAGTAAAATATTATCGGGGATTTTGAGCGGGCTACTCTGATGAAACTTACCATTATCCAGTTGCACAACATTTAAAT
>NZ_JBARVX010000568.1:0-10485 GCF_049646505.1 Microcoleus sp. | reverse complement strand
TGGTACAGGTTAGCCATAGCAAGTATGTTTTCAGCGTTAGGTAGAGCCTTGCCTAATTCCCAGTCAGCTTGTCTTCGCTCGGAAATTCCGATTTTTTCTTTAACTTGAGGGCGTGTTAGTCCAGCTTTTTCTCTGAGTAGTCTCAAAGGAGACTTCTGCTTTTCTTTTGACACTCCCTGGCCTGAAGGCGCAGGGATTCTTGGATCAGCCAGTCGATTTGCTCATTGATGCTGCCATCAATGAGTAGAGATCGGTCTGTCCCCCAGCGTGAATTTCGGTGTGCCCCACCGTATTTAAATTAATTTTTGCCTGTTTCAACCCTTTCGCCAAAATGTTTTTTCCAGCGTTGTGGTCGCGATCTAATGTTGTACCACAACCGCAAATGTGAGTTCGGGTTGATAGGGTTTTCTTGACCAGGTTGCCACAGTTAGAACACTGCTGGGATGTGTACTGTGGTGGAACAGTAATTACCGTTTTACTGTACACTTTTCCAAAGTATTCTAACCATTGAGCAAATTGTGACCAAGCCGCATCGCTAATTGATTTAGCAAGCTTGTGATTCTTAACCATGTTCCGCACTTGAAGGTCTTCGTAGACTATAAAATCGTTAGATTTTACCGCGCCGGGCGCCGTCTTTATGGCGAAGTCTTTACGCTGCCGACTAACCTTTAAGTGTTTTCTTCCTAACTTGTTGATCGCTTTCTTTCGGTTTCTAGAACCTTTCTTCTTCCGAGAAACTCGCTTCTGCAATCTCTTCAGAGCTTTTTCGCTTTTGCGGAGATACCGAGGGTTAGGAACTGTTTCGCCATCGCTATCAGTATAGAAGTTGGTTAGTCCAACATCTATTCCAATGACTTTACCAGTGGAAATAGCTTCCTCTTTCCGCTCCACGTTGATACAGAATTGGGCATAATAGCCATCGGTACGACGCACAATTCTGATTCGCTTTATCTCCTGGGGTGCATAAAAATGCAAGTCTCGGCTACCGACTAACTTAAACTTTCCAGCAGCAAAGCCATCTTTAAGTGTCAAGCACCTTTTGTCGGTAGAAAGTTCCCATCCCGACTGTTTGTACTCAACGGAACGGGTATGCTTCTTAAACTGCGGAAAACCCTTTTTTCCTGGTTTTTTAGCTTTACCATTAGCAAAAAAACGTTGGATAGCAAAAATGGCACGTTCCGCCGAAGCTTGACGCGCCGTTGAATTAAGTTTGCCCGCCCATTCAAACTCTTTTGCCATTACGGCACACTGTTTGTACAGGTCTACTAGCTTAATTCCTTGATTGTCTATCCAATGTCTAAGAGTTTTGTTTCGGACAAATTGAGCCGTCCGAATCATTTCGTCCATGATCCGAATACTGCTGTGCTTTGCCTTTCAATTTAAACTCTAATACTATCATTGGAGTAGTTTATCATTTTTACTGAAACTTTTACTTACAAATCTGTGTATTTAACAAATCTTAATGTTCCTATAATTAAAGCCGTCCTATAAGGACGGGGCTTTAGACCCAATTTCTTGGTAATAATACTTACAAGCCACGATCGCAATTTCGACCTCCGCAACTTGGTAAACTAATCGTTTTTACCTGTTTTTGATTGTGATAATTATAGCGTTTTTAGTTTAATGATAACGAAGTATTCTCGGAAAAAACCCGGTTTATGACAGCGCACAAACCAAAGAAACCGGGTTTTTCGCAGTTTCTGGGAGGTGTGACGAGTATTCTGGAAAAAACCCGGTTTCTCGCCACCCATCCACTATTCATTGAAGGTGTTTTACATCTCGCAATCCTTGCAGGAGTCGTAAACTTTTTACCCCACCCCAACCCTCCCCTTACCAAGGGGAGGGAGTAAGAAATTCACAAATGATTTAGGATTGCTATACCTATGTTTTCGGTACGTAAGTCGATCGCACTTGCAACTCCTTCAACTGCTTATCATCCACACCAGCCGGCGCATTCGTCAGCAAACAACCCGCCTGCTGCGTCTTCGGAAACGCAATCACATCGCGAATCGATTCCTCACCAGCCAACAGCATCACCAACCGATCCAAGCCGTAAGCAATGCCTCCGTGGGGCGGAGTTCCATACTCAAACGCATCCAACAAAAAGCCGAACTTATTGTAAGCTTCCTCAGTCGATAAACCGATCGCCTCAAACACCTTTTCCTGAACATCCCGCTGATAAATCCGCAGAGAACCACCGCCCACTTCCGTGCCGTTTAACACCAAGTCGTAAGCTTGAGCCCTCGCCGTCTTCAAATCGTGAATATCGTCAGGATGCGGCGCAGTAAACGGGTGATGGATAGCTTCTAAACGCTTCTCGTCAGCGTTCCATTCAAACATCGGGAAATCCGTCACCCACAGCAGATTAATCTTGTCTTTGTCAATCAGTCCCAATTCGTTACCCACGAACAAACGCAATCTATCCAAAGTCTTATTGACAGTGATTTCATCGGCTGCTGCAAATAACAACAAATGACCCGGTTGCGCCCCAGTGCGATCGAGCAATTCCTGTTTTTGCGCTTCCGTCAAATTATCCTTAATTGCGCCGATCGTATCAATTTCGCCATTTTCCCGCACCCGGATAAAAGCCAATCCCTTCGCACCGGCTTCTGTGGCTTCCTTAAACAAATCGCCTTTTTTAATCCGTTCATTAGAAAAAGCCTCATTCCCGCCCGGAATCGGCAAAATCTTCACAATTCCGCCCGCAGCCACCGCACCGGAAAATACCTTAAATCCCGAATCTTTCATCAAATCGGAAACATCGACCAATTCCATACCGAAACGAGTATCCGGTTTGTCGCTACCGTAGCGGTTCATTGCTTCTGCGTAAGTCAAACGCGGGAAAGGACAAGGCAATTCAACGCCTTTCACTGTTTGGAAAATATGGCAGACTAAACCTTCATTTAAGGCAATTACTTCTTCCACAGACATGAAACTCATTTCCATGTCCAATTGCGTAAATTCCGGCTGTCTGTCGGCGCGCAAATCTTCATCGCGGAAGCAGCGGGCAATTTGATAATATCTGTCAAAACCAGACACCATTAACAATTGTTTGAACAACTGCGGCGACTGCGGCAAAGCGTACCATTCGCCCAAGTTGACGCGGCTGGGAACTAAATAATCTCTCGCACCTTCGGGAGTCGATCGAGTTAAAATCGGTGTTTCAATTTCCATGAAACCCTCAGCATCTTCCAGGTAGCGGCGCATGGCTTTGACTACTTGGTGGCGAAGCTGCAAGTTGCGACTCATACGATCGCGCCGCAAGTCCAAATACCGATATTTCAAGCGCAAATCTTCCCGCACATTTTCATTTTCCGCCGTGGAAATCTGAAACGGTAACCGCTTGCGAACCGCATTTAACAACTCAATTTCGTCCGCGTAAATTTCTATTTCACCCGTAGGCAATTTGGGGTTGAGGGAATCTTCGGGGCGGTGGCTGACTCGCCCTGTAATTTTCACCACGTATTCGCCGCGCAAAGACTCAGCGCCGTGATAGGAGTCGGGGGTGCGTTCAGGATCGCTGACAATTTGCACAATACCCGATCGATCGCGCACATCGAGAAAAATCACTCCGCCATGATCGCGGCGGCGATCCACCCAGCCGTAAAGGGTGACAGTCTCTCCGATATGTTTGCTTCGCAGGTCGCCGCAGTAGTAAGTTCTCATGGTTCGGGGTTTTGGACTAAAAATAAAGCTTTTTTATTATGCAGTATGGCTGAACCTTTTGCTGAATGCAAATTAAAGGGCGATCGCTATTAGCCCGCCCAGCTTTGAAACCGGGCGGGCGGGCTGTAGCGCAAACATTGCCAGATTGTGTCCAATCTTGCTAGGAATCGCCGCCATTGTTGCGAGACTTCTCACAAAACGCCGTTAGCGAGTTCCATGCAGACTTAGCCGTTTCCTTCAAGCGAGTGCCCAGCGACTCAATTTCTCCCACAACAACGTGCCAATTTTTTTCAGTTTGTTTCTGAATGTCGTCAACAGCTTGTTCGATGCGAGATCGTTCGACCAATTTATTTTGTTCCACCGCTTCTCGCGCTTGTCGCACTGCTTTCAAATAAGCTTCGCGGCTGACTTCGCCGGCATCTTGTACCTGCGCTTGCGCCCGCGTTTTAATCGCATCAAGTACCAGCCAATTTTTCTCGGATTCTTTTTTAATCAGGCTGACTGCTTCTGTCATTCTTTCTTTGGCGGTTGACTTATTTTCGTCGATCGCGCTGCTGGCCTTATTCACAGCGTTTAAATAAGCTTCGCGGGTGAGTTCGCCGGCGGCTTGAAATTCGGCCGTGGCGCGTTTTTTGATTGCTTCAAACAAAGCCGCAGTTTCTGCGATCGTTTCATCAGTCGCGTCGGGCATCTCTTGTTTGACGATCGCCGTCGTTTCGGGAGTTACCTCTACAATTGTTGTTTCAGTCACATTTGGATCTGTCATCAGAATTATCTCCTTTCTTAAATCCGGTGGGAATGGACTTTGTATTTATAGCGCCAGAATTCATTCTGGCATTTTAGCATTGAAGCCGCCTGTCGGATACCGCCCACTTGCAGGTACGGTTTAGCGCACTTAAATTTATGATAATTCCCTTACCTAACAACACACAAAAAACTTAATTTTTCTAAATCAAAGTTTAAGATTGAAATTCAAAATCTTACCCCTGCAAATCTCGGACATCGCTATTCTGTAACAATTGGTGACTTTTTTGGGCGTACAGCCAAGATTGAGGAAATTTGTATCGATCTAGGAGGATATCTTCGAGGGCGACTTTCATCTGATTGGCGCAGATGTGCGGTGGTACTTTGCCCGTGCCCGCGCTCATGTCGGGAATTGCGATCGTTTCAATGATATGTTTGACCGGCGTTCCGTCTGCAACAGTGCCATGTTTTACCAAAGTTAAAATAGCGCGGGTTGCTAGATAAACATTTACTGTTTCTGTTAAAATCGTGGGAACCCGCATCAGTGGGGCAGCTATCAAATAGGGAACTTTATCATGATCTGTATCTACAACTTCTGCCAATCCTACTAAAAGTTCGCCGTGATGGCGAGTCTGAATTAGTTTTTGCAGGCGTTCTTGAACGTGACCTCCAAAATACTCCGAAATTGTTAAATTTAAGCCGCAGTCCATGAACCCAAAACTATTCGCCGGACTAACCAAAGCATCGCATTTTACCTCGAAAATTGAGCCTCGGTGGATTTTGACGTTTTCAATGTTGCCGCAAGTGCTTTCCCAAGCTTTAACTAAATCATCATCTGCTGTTGCCAGCACAATTTGCATAAAAACTCTCAATTGATTTTAATTGGCAACAGCCTGAGCGATCGCCAATTTGATTGTACAATATTTTACATGAGTCAGCTCAGTATAAAATCTCAAATCTCAAATCTCAAATCGTTTGATGCTACAAGACCCGAATCTCCGACATCCGATCGCCATTAGTTTCGGTGCCATCGCCGGCGCTTTGAGCAGGTATTATATCACCTTGTGGTTTGCCAACCGTTTCGGTACAGCTTTTCCCTACGGAACTTTTTTTATTAACATCACCGGTTGCTTGGCTATGGGATTTTTTATCACCCTCGCTTTTGAACGGGTGCCGGCGATTCCGACGGAAGTTCGGTTAATGGTTGCGACGGGCTTTTTGGGCGCTTATACTACTTTTTCAACTTACGGTTTAGAGTCAAATGTCTTGTGGCGCGATCGAGCTTACAGCCTTGCCGCATTTTACTGGGCCGGCAGTGCCATACTCGGAGTAATTGCCGTTCAGTTAGGCAGTATTTTAGCACAAATTGGCAAATAGATAAATACAGTTTACATTTTTTATTAGATAGAATCGAGCATCTGTAGGGAAACAGCAATGCCTAAGTCCGGCGAGTTATCGGCAAATTAAAAATAATTTGTATAAAATCAGTCATTGTAGCAATAATTTTCAAAATTAATCTCAAAATCCAGTTTTTTTAGAGAAACCCGGTTTGGGCGATCGCTCATCATTTCAGCTTTAATTGATATCTCGCAGATTTTACCCACTGTCGCCAGCAGGTCTTGCGAAAAATGAGTTTATGGGGTATAGGTATGGAAACCCAAGAATCAATTTTAAGACTAGCGGACGGGAACTCCTGTCTGCAGACAAATATCCGTTGTCAGTTTACGATCGGGGCTATTTCATTCTCAGGAAAATCAGGATTTTGTAGGGGTTGTGGATGGTGCGGGCCGACCCTGCCCTGTCTAGAAGGGCGATCGCGGGGGGATTTGCCCTACAAAGAATGAAATAGCAGGGCTAATTCAGCGCTGGAAAACTTTAATTATTCCCGGAATCTTTCCTTACTTAATCACAGGAATTATTACGGCGGTGGGGGGAGCTTGGAATGCGAGTATTGTCAGCGAATACGTGCAGTTTGAAGGTGAAATAATTACAACCAGCGGCTTGGGCGAGACGATTTCTGAAGCCACGGCATCGGGCAATTTTCCTCTGCTGTTAGCAGCTACTTCTGTGATGTCGCTGCTGGTGGTATTAACTAACCGTTTGGTGTGGCGGCCGCTTTACCGTTTGGCACAAGAAAAATATCAGTTGTTGGTTTAATTTCGGTGGCAGTATCATGTCCCGTCGCTCTACAACAATTAAATTCGTTCGATCGTTTTGAATGAAAGTCATTTGATTTATGAAGACTTGCATTCCGATGCGGAGAACACCCGATCGCGCGCAGCACCCAAAACACCCCGACCGCCCAAAATTAGACCGCCAAAATATATTGACAATGTTAGTTTTGTGCGTATGATATTAAAACCCCGTAAAATATTTAATTGGATGTTAAAGTGACCGACCCAAAAAACACCAGCAAAACCATAAAATTTGCAGCGATCGGCTTCGTACTTTCGATATTGTTTCCCGCAGCTTTACCCGCAGTTGCCTCAGCCCAGACAGCACTGCAAGAAATTCGGCAAACAGGCATTCTCAAAGTCGGCATCAGAAAAGATGCTGCTCCCTTCGGCTACTTAGAAGGCGAAAATTGGCAAGGAGTTTGCATCGAAGAGTTAGAGTTTTTCCGAGCTGACTTAGAAAAGAAATTAAATCGCTCTGTTCGCTTAGAAAAACTCGAAACAAACCTCAACGAATCAGCCGAAAAAGGGCGATTCCGCAGCGTCACCAGCAAGCGCGCTCACCTGGAATGCGGGCCCAATACAATCCTCCAAAATCCCCCCAGCGGGATTGCCTATTCACTGCCCTTTTTATACAGCGGCACGTATCTGTTAGTCAAGCCAGAAAACAAACTGAGAGTCAATCCTTCGGGATTCCTGCAAGGCGCGACAATTGGCGTGTTGAACGGTTCCCTTACCGAACAATTCATTGCAGGCAGATATCAACTAGCCAACCAGCAAATTTATGAAGGTATCGCGGGCCGACAGTCGGGTGTGGCAGATGCCGCAGCCGGAAAAATCGATGCCTTCGCCAGCGATGGAATGCTGTTAGTTGGAGAAGCGCTGAGACAGGGTTTAACTCAAAACCAGTATTCTTTGATACCGGAGCAGCCTTTAACCTGCATTTCCTATGGCATGATCCTGCCTGCAGGCGATACTGAATGGAAAGAAACGGTCAATAATTTTATTCGCAATCAAAGTTCTACGAATTTGTTGGAAAAAGTGTTCGGGCCCAATTCTCCTTTCCTACCGATGAGTATCGCCGATCAAAATAAATGTATTTGAGTCGAAATCGGGTAAGGTGCTGCGTGTATGCCCTATAAATAGGGGTAAGGTGCTGATTTGAGGGCAAGTCCGATCGCTGCAATCAGTGGTGTCAATAGGCTCTAAACTGGATTCAGGAAGGCGCGCAGCACAGGTTTAGGAGGGTCATCAGTGACAGAAAAAAATTATCAATCCTCTTCGCTTCCCACCTACGCGCGAAAAGAACTGCGGGAATTAGTTCGATCGCAGTTAAGGGCTTTGTTGGAACAAGGAGACTTTAAAGGAGCAAAAGCGATTTTGCATCCGGTGCAGGAGGCCGACATCGCTGAAGCCATCGAAGGGCTACCAGAAACCATGCAGGTAATAGCCTTTCGGTTGCTTTCCAAAGACGAAGCCATCGGAGTTTACGAATATCTCGACTCCAGCGTTCAGCAGTCCCTCTGCGAAAAATTCAAACGCCAAGAAGTCCTCGACATTGTAGACAAAATGTCGCCGGACGATCGAGCAAAACTGTTTGACGAACTGCCGGCGATATTAGTCCGCCGCCTCTTAGGTCAATTGAGCCCAACAGAACGCGAAGCTACAGCCCAACTTTTGGGTTACGAAGCCAGTACCGCCGGCCGGATCATGACCCCAGAATACATTTCTCTCAAAGAAAGCTTTACCGTCTCCCAAGCTTTAGACCGAATTCGCTCTTTGGCCAAAACTACCGAGACTATTTATTCTCTTTACGTCACCGATGCAGCCCGCAGCCTGACGGGCATTTTATCCTTGCGGGATTTAGTCACTTCTCCCCTGGACAAAACTGTCGGCGAAATTATGACCCGCGATGTAGTTTCTGTTCAGACTGGAACGGATCAAGAAGAAGTAGCTAGGCTGATCCAGCGTTACGATTTTTTAGCAGTGCCCGTTGTAGACCGCGAACAGCGTCTTGTGGGGATCATTACAGTTGACGACGCGATCGACATTTTAGAAGAAGAAGCCGATAAAGATATTTATACCTTGGGCGGTGTCCAGTCCGGCGGCGACAATTATTTTCAGACCGATTTAATCACCGTTGCTCGCAAAAGGGTGGTGTG
Source organism: Microcoleus sp. (assembly GCF_049646505.1). Taxonomy (GTDB): domain Bacteria; phylum Cyanobacteriota; class Cyanobacteriia; order Cyanobacteriales; family Microcoleaceae; genus Microcoleus. Next base: position 1,739 of record NZ_JBARVX010000568.1, on the reverse strand, counting down.
GCTGTTTGTTCTGCTTTTAACCAATACAGTCACTGGGGCAATTATTAGAGCGCAAGAAGATATTTTGCAGCAAGTAGTCGCCCTAGCAGCCTTTATTCCGCTGCTGACGGGCACTGGAGGCAATGTCGGAGCCCAGTCTTCGACAGTTATAATTCGCGGTTTGAACACTGACGAAATTACAGCGATGGGCCCGTTTAAAGTAATTGTGCGCGAGGGGATGGCGGGAGCGCTGTTAGGAGCTATATTGGGGACTGTAGCAACGGGCTGGGCTTACACTCTGCAAGGGAATTTAGCAGTGGCAATCGCAGTGGGAGTAAGTTTGTTGGCGATCGCAATTTTAGCTTCTCTTGCCGGTTCATCTCTGCCGTTTCTATTTCGTTCTTTGGGTTTAGACCCCGCTTTAATGTCTGCTCCTTTTATTACCACCGCAGTTGATGTCCTCGGAGTTTTGATTTATTTCAGTTTAGCTAGACTAATTTTGCAGCTTTAATATATTTAATTAGATGACGGTCAATAAACAATTTAATTTGTTTTTCACCGCTGCTCAATTCAGAGCCTGCATCCGATCGCACTTTATTTTTACCTGCATAATTATATCTATTTAAAAAAATAATGCAATTATAGGCAAACTCCAAACTCCCATCGACCTCGGTCATTCTCAATCAAAAAACAAAAATAAAAAATGGTATTAGCCTATGTCACCATCCAATTCACCAACCACAATCAAAAAATCCCAGCCTAGCAATTTGTTAGACACTGCTGAATTGGTTTTTCTTGCTGCTTCGGCTGCGGGATTGGCTGCTAGTTTGGTTTGGCAGCAGGGCGTTTATGTCGAAGTGCCTGTAGTGATTTCGCTGGTGTTGAATTTTGTGAACCGGCAGAAGCTGCACGGGCAAGTTAAAACAAGTACGGCGGCTGTGTTCGATCGCGTAAATCAACAAGCAGCTACTACCGATCGCGCGATCGAGCAACTGCAACTTGCTGTAAATACCCTAGACGAAGCCCTCGCCCAAACATCCCGCGAAAATCTGAATGTTGGGCCCGGAGAAAACGTACACTCTTTAATTTCCGCCATTGAGAACCTGCGCCAGCGACTAATCATTTTAGAAAAAACTATTAAAATGATTCAAAGCGAGATCGAAGTCACCAGTCGCCAATTCAAACAGCGGCCGGAATTGCAACAAGTCGAAACTTTGACAACAATCATTCTCGACTTGCAGCAGTTTATCAACGAACTCCCGCAGTGGGGCAGTTTGCAGCAGCGGCAGCTAACAGAACTCCAGCAAAAAGTAGATGATGCTTTAGGGCGGCTATCTGAAGAAATTGCTGCTATTCCCAACCGCGTGCAGGAAGCAGTGGGCGATCGCAATTCTCAACCAGAGAGTTCTGCCGGTCAAAACAATGCCGTTCTACCTAAAACCCAGAATGAGAAAATTCGCCAGAAATATCCCAGAGCTTATGTCAAGTGGAGTCAGGATGAAGACGAAAATTTGAAGCAAGAATATGCTAGCGGTCAACAAATTGACGAATTAGTTAAGAAATTTCAGCGACAGCCTGCTGCCATTCGTTCGCGCTTGCAAAAATTAGGATTGATGGAATAATATCAAGGGAATTGGGAATTGGGAATTGGGAATTGGGAATTGGGCATTGGGCATTGGTTACTATTTCACGAAAATTGAGAACCGCTATATCGAGACTAATAGACTTCTTGCAAAAATAGTTAGGACGCTGCTCAGAGC
>NZ_JBARVX010000567.1:0-6594 GCF_049646505.1 Microcoleus sp. | reverse complement strand
GAGCTTTTTCAAGCCAATACTAACAAAACTCAAGCCTTCACTGCCAACTTATATCATCGACGGTTGCATCGGAATAATATATTTGGATGATATAGCGTGCGATCGTCTCCAAAAGCGGCATATCGCGATCGAGACGATCGCACCCTCATAATTCCGATGCTACTAGATTTGATATTAGATCGTTTGCGGTTGCATCGCTATTGTTCAAACAGCCAACAGCCAACAGGTAGGGGCGGTGGATGGTGCGGGCCCGCCCTCTTAACAATCAACAGTCAACAGCCAACAATCAACAGCCAACAATCATTTAGGAACTCCCGCCGTCAAGACTTCATGATTGTCAACTGTCACCAAAACATCATCTTCAATTCTCACACCAATACCGCGCCATTTTTCAGGAACCTCCGGCTGTCCTTCAACGGGTTTAATATGAGGAGAAATATAAATCCCCGGTTCCACCGTCAGGACTTGTCCCGCCTGCAAAAGTTGCGGAGTTTCGCCGTACTGATAAACGCCTGCATCGTGCACGTCCAATCCCAGCCAATGCCCGGTGCGGTGCATATAAAATGGCTTGTATTTTTCCTCTTTAATTATCTCTTCAATGTCGCCGACCAAAAGTTTTAAATCCATTAAACCTTCGACCAAAACGCGGACTGCTGTTTCGTGAATTTTGCTGTAAGGATTTCCTGGATATACTTGACTAATTGCCTGCAATTGCGATCGCAAAACTAAGTCGTAAATAATCTGTTGTTCGGCGGTGAATTTACCGCTGACGGGAAAAGTGCGAGTAATGTCGGCGTTGTAGTAGTTGCAAGCACAACCGGCATCTATTAGCAGCAAATCATTTTCCTGCATTTGGCGGTTGTTTTCGATGTAGTGGAGGACGCAGGAATTGTTACCGGATGCCACAATGGAAGGATAAGCGGGAGTGGCACCGTTCATGCCAAAAATATGTTCGATTTCTGCTTGAATTTCGTATTCGTACCTGCCGGGTTTGGCGAATTCTTGGGCGCGGTTGTGGGCGGTAACTGAGATGTTAGCGGCTTGGCGCATTGATGCTAATTCTGTTTCGCTTTTCACCAGCCGCATCGGGTGTAAAATGATGTTGGAATCTTCGATTGCTGTGGGGCCTGTACCGCGTTTCGGGTAGGTTGCCATCAATCTTTGCCAGTGATTGAGGATTGTTTGGTTGAAAGTGCGATCGCGCCCGAAGTGATAGTATATGCGATCGGCTTTTTCTAGATATTTGGGCAATTTTTCGGCAAGTTCGGCGATGGGAAACGCTTCATCCGCGCCGTACAATTTCTTAGCGCCTTCTACTCCGGCGCGATAACCGTGCCAAGTTTCTTTTTCCAAGTCTTTTGGCTGCACGAAGAGGAGAAATTTGTGTTCTTCGTGGTGCGGCGCAATCACTGCTACGGCCCCCGTTTCGTTGAAACCTGTTAAGTAGAAAAAATCGCTATCTTGTCGGTAGGCGTATTCTACATCGTTGTGCATGACGGCTGCGGGGGCGCTGCGAAATATCGCCGTCCCGCTGCCAATTTTTGCCATTAACTGTTCGCGTCTTTGCCGGTATTCGCTGGGGTTTGTCATTCGATTTTAGATTTTAGATTTTAGATTTTAGATTGCAGTCTAAGTCTCGATCGACATTTTAGGTTATTCGATTTGGGATTTTGGATTGCAGCCTAAGTCTCGATCGATATTTTAGACTTATTCGATCGCCAATCTACAAGTAAAGTCAACCAGCCGAGACAAATATGATTTGCTGCGATCGACCAAAGTCCATCTCGGATCGAAATTCGACCAGTTTTCGCCATCTTCGCTAATTCTGACAGTTCTAAACTCTCGCTTGGGGCAGTTAACTTCCATCTGCGCCAGCAATTTCTCGTTACTAAACTGCTGAGTGCCTAAAATAATTCTGACGGGATAAGAAGGAGCACCGGGAATATCCGATTTGCTTAATTCTACGCTGCTGGGGTCGATGCAAATATCTACAAAACATCTTAAGTTTTCGGCGCGGGCGCTCAAAGTATTGACGGAAATTAATGTTGAAATTACTATCAAACAAATCGATGAATTCTTAATCATATAGTTTCTTTTGAGTTTCTTTTGAGTCGGCGGTTGAAACCGCTGCTACACAGACAAAACCCGCCTGCGCGGGTTGAATTTCTTCAGTCCGCGTCGGCGGACTTTGTTTGTGTAGTCGCGAATTCTATTCGCCCTGAATATTCGGCTTTAACTTTTTAAAGCTGAGGAACGTACTGTTCTTTTTCAGGAACAAAAGTATATTCAGAGACGATCAGGCGCAACTCTTCGCCGTCGATGGTTTCTTTTTCGATCAGCAAATCGACTAAACGATCGACCACAGTGCGATTTTCGCGAATAATGCGGCGGGCATCTTCGTAACAGCGATCGACAATTTCCCGGACTTGTCCGTCAATCCGAGAGGCAATTTCTTCGGAATATTCCGATCGCGCCGTGTAGTCGCGGCCGAGGAAAATTTCGCTTTGCTGAGCTTCTAGGGCGATCGGGCCCAAGGTAGACATCCCGTAGCGAGTCACCATTTGGCGCGCCATACCGCTAACTTGCTGCAAGTCGTTGCCGGCACCGGTGGTAACTTCAGCATCGCCGAAAACTACTTCTTCGGCTGCGCGGCCGCCCAAAGCACCGCTAATCCGGGCTAAGATTTGCGATCTTGAAATCAAACCTTGGTCTTCGCTGGGCATGAACCAAGTCAAGCCGCGGGCTTGTCCGCGAGGGACTAAGGTAACTTTTTGCACGGGATCGTGGGCTTGAATCACTGTACCGACGATCGCGTGACCGATTTCGTGGTAAGCAATCAAGCGCTTGCTCTTGCTGTCCACCAGCGGCGTGCCTTCCATACCTGCTACCACGCGATCGACTGCATCGTCAACTTCGAGCATCGTAATCGCTTCTTTCCGTCGTCTCGCTGTTAAAATAGCAGCTTCGTTGAGCAAGTTAGCCAAATCCGCGCCGGTAAAACCCGGAGTGCGGCGGGCGATGGCATCCAAAGAAATCTCTGCAGACAGCTTCTTGTTGCGCGCGTGAACTTCCAAAATTTCCAAACGGCCTTTGATATCCGGCGTATCTACGCTAACTTGGCGGTCAAAACGTCCCGGACGCAGCAGCGCCGAGTCGAGCACGTCGGGGCGGTTTGTAGCAGCAATGATGATAATCCCAGTATTGCCCTCAAAACCGTCCATTTCCGTCAGTAACTGGTTCAGGGTTTGTTCCCGTTCGTCGTTACCGCCGCCGATGCCTGCGCCGCGCTGGCGGCCCACTGCGTCGATTTCATCGATGAAGATGATGCAAGGAGCATTTTCTTTGGCTTTTTTGAACAAGTCGCGGACGCGGGATGCGCCGACACCGACGAACATTTCCACAAATTCTGAACCGGAGATGCTGAAGAAAGGCACGCCGGCTTCCCCTGCGATCGCTTTTGCTAGCAAGGTTTTACCGGTTCCGGGAGGGCCGACTAGCAGCACGCCTTTGGGAATCTTTGCCCCTACTGCGGTGAAGCGTTCGGGTTTTTTGAGGAATGTCACGACTTCTTGAAGTTCTTCTTTGGCTTCCTCTACGCCTGCTACGTCGTCGAACAGTACGCCTGTTTTAGCTTCCATTTGAAAGCGTGCTTTGGATTTGCCAAAGTTCATGGCTTGGCCCGGGCCTCCGGGCACGTTGCCGCCGCCGCGGCGGAAGAGGAAAAACAGCCCTCCGACTAGCAAGAGGGGAAATACTAGATTGCCTAAAAGTCCCCAGACTGCGCCGTCGTTCCGCAGGGGATGGGTGTCGAAGCTGATTTGGGAGTCTCTAAGCCTAGAAACGAGTTCCGGGGAATTTGATGGCAAGTCTACCCGCCACCGCTGCTCGCGATTGTCTAGTTCGGGATCTACGGCTAGGACGATCGCCGTGCGGCCTCCATCGTACAAATCAACGCTGGTGACTCGATCGGCGTTTAAGTAATCTAAGAATCGACCGTAGCTTAAGCGGGTGCTGGCGGTGTTCTTGCTCATTTCTGCTGGGGATGGGGCAAAGGCTCCCTGCCACAAGAAAAAGCCGATGACTAAGGCGGGTAAAGTCCAAAGTAGTATAGTTCGCCAAGAAATTTTCATAAATAGGGATGCCTTGAATTGGGGACAGATCGGGTTAGATCGCGGTGCTGGAAAAGTGGGACAAAAGTTGACACTCAGAATCTTAACTAAATTTAACTTAACAATGCACGATCGGGCAACCAGGCCTCCGATCGCGATCGCTCGAAAATAGTGCTTGACTGAAACCGTTCAGGGAACAAGCCCCGGATCGCGACCCCTGTTGTCGCCTCTCAAATCTAAAATCTAAAATCTAAAATTCATGTTTGGGCGATCGTCCCGAATATAATGTTTGGTGCTGATTTCGATACCAATATAGGTAGAGTTAAAAGAATCGCCTCAAAACCCACTGTCTTTAAGCGCGGCAGTGTCAAGGGATAAGGCATGATAATGGTGAGGCTCAGTGAGGTAACACATTTCAATGACAACTAGACAGCTTGTTCCTAATTCGGCTATGCTGACGCAGCAGACTAAGATCGCTTCTCACAAATCGATTATTAGTGCTGATTTGGGTCGTACTGCAACTAAAGCTTGCGTAAGTCGCAACCCGAGCAGCGTTGTTTTTATCCCCGCCAACGTGGCTAATATGCCAGTGGAAAAGGTGCGGGGCGGCAGCTTTGAGTCCAAAGCAACAGACCCTCTGTTGGATATGTGGCTGGAGTATCAAGGCAAAGGATACGCGATCGGTCAACTGGCTGCAGACTTTGGCGCTAATCTCGGAGGCGCAGACCAGTCGAAAGTAGTGGATGCTTTGGTTAAGGTTTTTTCCTGTGCTGGATATTTCCAGATGAAGGGCGAAATGTCGGTAGTCCTGGGTTTGCCTTTTTATTCCCAGGAGCAATTTGAGAAAGAAAAGGAAGAGATTATCAGCCAACTGCGCTCTCCCCACGTTGTGGTGTACCGAGGCGAGCGCGTGGAAATTGACATCCGTCACGTTTGGGTGATGCCGGAAGGATTCGGCAGTCTGATTTGGTGCGAGGCTCAAGACAACAAGGAGTTTACGCCGGATTTACCGGAACTGTCGGTGGCTGTTGTCGATATCGGACACCAAACTACTGATTTGTTAATGGTCGATCGTTTCCGGTTCGCCCGGGCCGCTTCTAAGAGCGATTCTTTCGCCATGAACAAGTTCTACGAACAAGTTGCCTCCAAAATTCCGGGGGCAGACCCTCAATCTCTGTCTTTACTAGAAGCGGTGAATAAACCAGAAGGCGAGCGTTTATACCGTCCTAGAGGAGCGACTAAGCCGACTAACTTAGATCCTATTATTAAGGATTTGCGGGAGGCTTTCGCTAACGAACTGTCCGAACGTTTGGTGCAGTGGCTGCCTGAACGGGTGACGGATGTGGTTCTGACTGGCGGCGGCGGCGAGTTTTTTTGGGAGGTGCTGCAACCTTTGCTCAAAGACGCCAATCTTAAGGCTCACTTGGCTCAACCTTCTCGGAAAGCTAATGCTTTGGGACAGTTTATTTATGCTGAGGCTCAGCTAGCCACAATTAAGTAACGCATTAAGGCTTGAACCCTATGGCACTTTGGGCAAAAAATAAGGCGAATTTTTCGGTGGCGTTTACGGAAGATGCTGCGGATCAAACTTTGCTGGCCGCTATTGAAAAAGAGTTGGCTGTTACGAAGTATCAGACTTTCGGCAATCTCTGCAAGCAAGCTTTGTGGCAGTTTTTGTCTGTATCTGAGTCTGCTAGCTCGACAGATAGCTTTCAGCGGTTGGAACAGCGCATCGCTGAACTTGCAGTTAAATTTGCAGAGTTCGAGCGCCATGTTTCTGCTGAGGAATTAAGCCGTTTGGAGGGACTGGAACATCACCTGAGTCAACTCGGTGCCCAGTTGGATCGGTTGCAGGGGAGTGTTAACACTAAGTTTGCTCAAGTTTCTTTTGCCCAAGTTTCAAAAGTAGTAGAGCCTGAACCGATTGAGTCTGATTCTGTGGCGGATGATAATTTAGTGTCTGATGCTGAGGTTGCTCCTCGTCGGGATTCCGATCCTTTGTTGGAGCGTTTAAGTTCTTTGTTACCGCAAGATTTCTAGTATGAGGTAGACCAAGGCTATAAATCCTTGAGATGTGATGTTAGTAGCCCGCTGTTGACAGTGGGTACTAGAATAAATAAAGTCGATCGCTCTTTTTTTCAAAAGGGCGATCGACTTTGTTATTTGTTATTAGTTATTAGTTATTAGTTATTAGTTATTAGTTATTAGTTATTAGTTATTAGTTATTAGTTATTAGTTATTAGTTATTTGTTATTTGTTATTTGTTATTAGTTATTAGTTATTAGTTATTTGTTATTTGTTATTTGTTATTTGTTATTTGTTATTTGTTATTTGTTATTTGTTATTAGTTATTAGTTATTAGTTGTTAGTTATTAGTTATTAGTTATAGCCTTTCTCAGAAAGATGAGGTGCTCTCGCGGGCATCGGGCATCGGGCATCGGGCATCGGGCATCGGGCATCGGGCATCGGGCATCGGGCCTAAAAG
>NZ_JBARVX010000566.1:0-8022 GCF_049646505.1 Microcoleus sp. | reverse complement strand
AACCGCCCTCCGCCAAACAACCCAAAATCAGGAGCTGCCGCATTCAAATTCACCTCGTAACCCAAATCGGCCAAAGATGCGATAGTAACAGGGCTAATCGGCGCATTCCCAGCCTTACCACTGAAGTTCAAATCAGCCGTCATCACCTCATCTTGGAATAGCGCCTCATTCCAATGCAAACCAGCCGAACCTTTACCCTCAGTTTCCAGAGAAATCGCATCAGTCAAACCGCCCAAATCTTTGAACGCATCAACCGCCTTTCCACCGTTATACTGAGCCAGCGGCGTACCGGCATAATCCACCAAACCCTTAGCTTCCCAAAGATTCCCAAAGCCCAAAGCGTGTAAAAACTCGTGCTGCACGACGCTGAACAACTTCCCAGAACGCTCCAACTCGGCAATATCCGCAGCATCAAACTGCACTAAAGATTGAGCGGGCAACATAGTTCCGTAGCGCATGAAATCAATTTTAGTTCGCGCTTGGGTGCCGCTCGCACCGTCAATATTGGCAGTGGAAATCTTGATATTGATGTCATCGATAATCTTGCCGTCAACCACAGCACTCGGCAACCCTTTGCCAATTAATCCAGCCACACTTTTTGCAGCGGCTTGCATAATCGCCTGTTGCGAAGCACTCAGTGGCGTTTCATATTCCAAATCAATATTAAACGGCTCAGTGGCGGTACTCTCAAATCCAGAGAGAACGTAAGTTGCAGGATTAGCATTCCGTTGATCTATCTTGACAATCACCTCTGCTGGTGCATTGGCTGGCAACTGCAATTTATGACTGCCCTTGCTCAAGGATTGAGTCCCCAATAATTGTCCCGAAGTTGTCAGGTAGCTGACGGATAAGTCGCCTGAGAGGACGGAAAACTTAGCACCATTTAAGTAGCGACTGTCAACCCGATAAATATCCGACGGATCGACGCTGCTAACCTGATCGATGACATCTTCGGTAGCGGAAGGAATCAGTTGCGTTGCATTAGCAAGATTATTGCCACCTGAATCGACATTTGTTTGAGGAATTCCAGGGACTTTCACCGTAGGATGAGTCGGATCTCCGGGTAACTGCTTGGTACTCGGATGTTGAGAAATGAAGACATCAGTAATGCTTCGCTGTCCGGGTTTAATCGTGTAAAGTTCCGGTGTAGTTACCTTTGCCAACTGCACCGCAGCAGCAACATTCAGCAAACCCGATCCTGTTTGAGCGTCCCAATTAGGTCGATCGAGGTCAGTAGCAGTACGCTTGATAATATCAATTGCCTGAGTGTAATTCAGCTTAGGATTTGCTGCCAACACTTGAGCGATCGCATTTGTGACTTCAACAGCAGCAACCTCCGTGCTGGATGTATTCCCGCTTTTACCGTTAGCGAGAATATCGAGAGTATTGCCGCTACCCGAATAATCTGCCAATTTAAAGGCATTGGATAGTGCAACGGAATCGTTAAATCGTTGAGCTGCACCGACAGTAACTACGTTGTCAACTTCCTTAGATAATAGACCGAGAGCCGACATTGTGCCTGAGTTATCTCCAGCCGGAACAACAACGATAACATTGTTCTGATATGCGTAGGCGATCGCCGATCGTTCCGCCACCGTTAATTCCTTGCGGGGAATCACAGTTCCATCAGGCTGAGTTTGAGTCAGGTTGATGTTAATGTTAACAACGGCATGGGGTTGCTTGGATACCTTAGCAGCATCCACAAATTTAATCAGAGATTCTACCCATTGACTCGAATTATCTTGAGTGCGAACTACTGGCTGCGACGGATTATTAACTCCATTAGTTGATGGGGAAGGATTGTTTGTGCTATTTGCGGGTTTTTCCTCAGCAGGATTATTGACACTCAAGCCAGTATCAGTGATAAAACCTACCAAAGGGCGATTTTCGACAGGAAACTCAAATTGTACAGTTTGAATAGGTTCGACTGGTTGAGGTGCGACTTGCACAACCATATCTTCCAGCCGCGAAATCAACGTCGCTGTATTATCCGACACTGGAGTCGATCGAGTTTTCTCCCTCAACTTCTCAGTCATGGCCTCTAAACGAGCAATCAAAGTGCGATCGACAATATTCTCCTCAACAACATCTGGACTACCCAAGTTACTCAAACGCTGTTGAATGCTTTCCAACCGAGCAATCCAATCAGCATTGACATTATTATTGTTTTGTGCTATTTCCTGCTTAACCGATTCAGTCACCGCCACAGTCGAATTATCCTCAGTTGGTTTTGCAACTGTTGGAGAAATTGGCAATAACTCTTTTGGTGCAGCATCATTAACACCAGCAGTCTCAGTCTGAGTAACTATCTCCTTGTTCCGCAAGTCTACAGCAGTATTCGTACCTACAACTGGCATAGTTTCCGCTGCTAGCGGCGGCACAACCGCTGGAGTCTCTTTAGTCTCAATCGCCGCTTTTGGCTGACTTTCCTTCGCCAACTCTACAGGATTTGTGGCTATAACAACTTTAGTAGTTTCTGTTTTCTCTACCTCAGTTACTAGCGCGGGCTGCGATTCCTCTTTCACCTTGATTTCCGCTGGCAAAACTCCCGGATGCGATTCCTCTTTTGCCTTGATTTCCGCTGGCAAAACTCCCGGCTGCGATTCCTCTTTCACCTTGATTTCCGCTGGCAAAACTCCCGGATGCGATTCCTCTTTCGCTTTGATTTCCGCTGGCAAAACTTCCGGTTTTGTCTCTACTTTCTCAGTTGGCATCGTTGCAGCAACTTCCGTATCAGCAGTAGATGTATCTGGCAAAGTTGTCGCCGCAGTCGCTTCAGTAACTTTGTCTTCTACCTCAGTGGCCGCGGGCGGAACAGGCGTTTTTTCAACTGGTAAATTTTCAGTCGAATCCGTCGCATTTTCCTTGTCAGCAGTTGGCAAAGTTGTCGTACCAGACAGCTTTGTATCTACCTTATCGCTGGTCTCAACTTGAGTCGAATTCCCAGAATTATTCTCAGTATCTTTGACTTCTTCCTCAGTCGTCACCGCCGGAACAGTAGGCTTGGCATCTACTTTGTCGGTTGTTTCAACTTTGGTTGCATCAGTAGTATCTTTGTCGGTATTTGTGGCAGGCGCTGGGTTGTTTTCAGTCTCTTTATCTGAAGTTGATGGCAGCAGAACTTCCTTTTCCAAATCATCAAGCAAATCCGATAGTTCAGTATCTACATTTGGTTTTGGTTCGGGGGTAATGTAAGGTTTCGCATAAGCAATAATTGCCTTGCCTAAATCTGTTTTGCGCCACTCTTTATCCGGGTTAATCGCACTATCCAACAAAGCAGTTTTTGCCGTCGCACCCCGCACTTGGAAAATGATATCATTGTAATCTTTATCACTCCCTCCATCTAACCGCATATCCTCCATCACAAACGTATTGCCTTCCCCCGTCACATCGGCAATTTGACCAAAGTGAAATCCCTCCACAGGATTCGCCATTGCCATAGAAAACAAAGGACGCCCGGCGCCACCAGCAGCAGGATTGTCGAACACAGACTTAACACTACCGTTGGGAACCAACATCACCCCATATTTACCCCCAGCAGTTACCGCAAAACTCTTGACTCCTAAGTAGACTCCTTCATTGGCATTAGCTTCTCCTAACACACCAGAAAAACGCGCACCTTCTGTAGCATCATTAATCACTACATGACCTTTCACAGAGTTACTTAAAGAACGTGCAGCTACTTCTTTGATGAATGCTTCCGAACCCGGTTCAAATTTATCTAAATCGTCCAAACTGAAAAAAGCCAACTCACCTTGGAAAAACCCACCGTCAAAGGTGTAGTCTACACTTATCCGACCAGTTGCATCGGCAGTGAACACCCCTGATGTAAAGGGAGAAATTAACTTTTTCTCCGGAGTCGGTTCTAGTTCTTTTGTGGTTTCAGCAGTCGGTATTGAAGTATTTGCATTATCTGTTTTGGTATCGTCACCGTTGGTTTCAGTATTTTTTTCTTCCTCTGGCTTGCTGGCATCTGTGGAACCAGTAACGGGTTTTTCGGGAGTTTCTGATGTTGCTTCCGCCGCAGTTTCAGTAGCTGTTGCAGGTTTTTCTGGTTCGGATGTTAAAGCTGTTTCTGAGGTTGTGGCAACGGGTTTTTCGGGAGTTTCTGATGTTGCTTCAACCGCGGGTTCAGAATCTGCGACAGGTTTTTCGGGTTCGGATGTTAAAGCTGTTTCTGAGGTTGTGGCTACAGGTTTTTCGGAAGTTTTTGATGTTGTTTCAACCGCAGGTTCAGAATCTGCGACAGGTTTTTCGGGTTCGGATGTTAAAGCTGTTTCTGAGGTTGTGGTAACTGGTTTTTCGGGAGTTTCTGATGTTGCTTCAACCGCGGGTTCAGAATCTGCGACAGGTTGTTCGGGTTCGGATGTTAAAGCTGTTTCTGAGGTTGTGGTAACTGGTTTTTCGGGAGTTTTTGATGTTGTTTCCGCCGCAGGTTCAGTCACTGCTACAGGTTTTTCTGGTTCGGATGTTAAAGCTGTTTCTGAGGTTATGGCAACGGGTTTTTCGGGAGTTTCTGATGTTGTTTCAACCGCAGGTTCAGTAGCTGTGGCAGGTTTTTCTGGTTCGGATGTTAAAGCTGTTAGTGAAGTTGTGGTAACGGGTTTTTCGGGAGTTTCTGATGTTGCTTCTGCGGTGACATTATTGTCATCAGCAGCATCTCCTGTAATGACATCTTTATTAGCAGTCGGTTTTTCCGAAATGGCCGCGCTGTTTGAGGAAAGTGGATCGTCTGATTTTGCACCGGTGAGAGTGTCTTCGGAGGTTGGTTGAGTGCTAGTTGATACTAAATTCAGCGTGTATTTGATGTCGCCGGTGACTTGCGAAACTTTGAGTGTATACTCTCCGGCTACTAAGCTGTCAGCGCTAATTGTTTCTGCACCGGTTCCCGCGTTGGTGGAACTGTAAAGTGTTTCGCCGCTATCGTTTAATAAAACGATGTCGGCATTTCCGCTTAAACCGTCGATCGCAAATTTGAAGCTTCCCGGACTGTTAATGTTAAATTTGTAAAGGTCGTAGATATTTGTAGTGTCAACGCTACCTGTGTAGCTGTTGCTGTCAGTCAATGCCCCGATGTTAAGTTCAGCCATTGGTACCCCTGAAAAATAGTTGGTTGAATTCGCCCTCAAAGATATATCTGGGGAAAGTTGAGGGTTTTATGCAAAATCCGGGAAATCGTTACATAAGTTTATATTTGGGGCCGATCGCCCAAAGTTAAGTTCAGTCAAACTACCCCGGAAAAATAGTTGGCTGAATTCGCCCTCAAAGATATATCTGGGGAAAGTTGAGGGTTTTATGCGAAATCCGGGAAATCGTTACATAAGTTTATATTTGGAGCCGATCGCCCTTGCTTTCTCGCATAAATACCAAAGAAACCGGGTTTTTGGCGGTTTCTGCTGTCTGTAACGAAGTATTTGCCAAAACCCGGTTGCTGAGAAAGGAGCGCGTCTGGGGCTGTAAAATTGAAAGTCGTTCCGAGGTAAGTGCGATCGTGCCAGAATTATTTGATGCAGTCGAATTATTAGTGATATCGTTTCCGGTTGCATCGGAATGATTTAACCACAGAGAGCGCAGAGAACACAGAGGAAGACAAGAGAGAGAGATGAATACAGAACGATGAAGCGCGGATTTGATCTGACTCGATTTTGTAATTCCGATGCTACCGGATTTGATATGAAATTGCCGGAAACAAATTTGCAAGCAGGTATTAGAGGGGCAATTGTTGATTGTTATTGTGATGGAACTTACGAGGTAGAATTTAGCGATCGCTCCGGCGAAATGATAGCTTTGTGTACTCTATCGCCAGAGCAATTTTTAGTTGTTTGGAAGGCGAAAAAAAGGCGTTAGTTGTCTGTATCTGAGCTATTAGCTGCGACGGTTGAACGTTTTTCAAATGAACGCCAGCAACAGGTTTTAGAGTTGGCGCGTTCTCGAACTCAGAAATAGTCGATCGACTAATGTACCCCTGTATGTCACAATAGAGGACTGTCATTAGAGTAAAGAATTTATTGTGAGTCCTACTGCCGAAGTCAGCAATAACGTAAATGCGGGCGCTCTGCCAACCGTTACCGCAGCCCGCCGCGCTGTTTTTCCCTTCACCGCAATTGTCGGCCAGGAGGAGATGAAACTGGCGCTGCTGTTGAATGTCATCGATCCGAAAATTGGCGGAGTGATGATTATGGGCGATCGCGGTACGGGCAAATCTACCACAATCCGCGCCCTCGCTGACTTGCTGCCAGAAATTGAGGTGGTGGCTGACGATCCTTTTAACAGTCATCCCACCGATCCCGATTTTATGAGCGATGAGGTGCGCGATCGCACTTTGCATCACGGTACAATGCCGATCGCCCGCAAAAAAGTCCAAATGGTAGACTTGCCGCTCGGCGCTACCGAAGACCGAGTTTGCGGTACGATCGACATCGAGAAAGCTTTGGCCGAAGGAGTTAAAGCTTTTGAACCAGGCCTGTTAGCTAAAGCTAACCGCGGCATTCTTTACGTCGATGAAGTCAATTTGCTCGACGATCATTTAGTCGATGTTTTGCTCGACTCCGCCGCCAGCGGTTGGAATACTGTCGAAAGAGAAGGCATTTCGATCCGTCACCCGGCTAAGTTTATTCTCATCGGTTCCGGGAATCCAGAAGAAGGAGAATTGCGGCCGCAATTGCTCGACAGATTTGGGATGCACGCCGAAATTCGGACTGTCAAAGACCCGAATTTAAGAGTAGAAATTGTCGAACAGCGATCGAGTTTTGACCAAAATCCCTCAGAGTTTCTCGCGAAATATCAGCACGAACAAGATGATATGCAGGAGAAATTGGTGGAAGCCCAGGAAAGGCTAAAATCCGTAACTATCGATCGCGATTTGCGAGTAAAAATCTCCCAAGTCTGCGCGGAATTGGACGTAGACGGACTGCGGGGCGATTTAGTCACAAATCGGGCCGCCAAAGCTTTCACAGCCCTAGAATGTCGCACAGAGGTCACTGTGGACGATATTCGCCGGGTGATGACCCTGTGTTTGCGGCACCGATTGCGGAAAGATCCGCTAGAATCGATCGATTCGGGCTATAAAGTGACTAAAGTGTTCGATCGGGTATTCGGCCTAGAAACAACTGAGGGATAATTAGTAATTAGTAATTGGTAATGGGTAATTGATGGCGATGAAAAGTTCTGCTCCCTACCAGGCTTTGCCTGGTAATGCAGATAGGCGAGGCTCTGCCTATGTTAGGTGAAATAGGTAAAAAACTCGGTTTCTTGCTGCTCGTTACCAGGCTCTGCCTGGTAATGCAGGTGCGGAGGCTCAGCCTCCGTTTGGTGAAAAACCCAGTTTCTTTAGTATTCATGCGCCCAAGACTGACATTCCCCAAATTTTCATACCTCATTCCCATTCCCAATTACTCATTCCGGCAATGGAAAAACGAATTCTAGGATTAGATCCGGGCTTAGCAAGCCTCGGCTACGGCGCAATTTCCTGTCATGTTGTCCCCGGTAAAAAAGAAGAAAATACTGTTTCCCTGATTGATTGCGGCGTAATTAAAACAACGCCCAAACAGGAAATGGGACAGCGGTTGAAAACAATTTATGATGATTTGCACGAGGTAATTGAACAAATAAAACCAGATTTGGCAATTGCTGAAAAACTGTTCTTTTACAAAATGGGAAACACCATCCTTGTAGCCCAAGCGCGGGGCGTTTTGACACTGGTATTAGCGCAGTGTGGAGTGCCGCTGTTCGAGTTTACCCCAGCGCAAATCAAAAAAGCATTAACAGGGCGCGGAAATGCGGATAAATCTGAAGTACAAGAGGCCGTAGCGCGGGAGTTAGAGTTGGGTTACATTCCGAAACCGGATGATGCGGCGGATGCTTTGGCGGTGGCTTTGACTGGTTGGTACGACGATGATATTTGTCCGAAAAAAATCCCATTGGAAACCGTACAAATTTAATCTAATCTTCAGTCCGCGCAGGCGGACTTTGTTTTTGTAGAAGCGATTTCAATCGCCGATTCCCATTGCCGGTTCCCATTCA
>NZ_JBARVX010000565.1:0-6279 GCF_049646505.1 Microcoleus sp. | reverse complement strand
ATTCTTGTCCCCCCCCGCGAGCTCGGGGGGGCTAGGGGGGGTCGGAGACTATCGCATGATGTTAGAGAAATGGTATTAGAAACCAGGTTTGCATAAATCAATTCCGGCGGTTAAAAACCGCGTCTTGTCAAACAAAGTCCGCCTGCGCGGACTGGGAGCAAGACCGCATGGGCGGTCTTTTGTTTTTATGCTTCTAAAATTTGGCGAATCCGGCGCTCCAAACGTTCGAGGTCTAGTCCGCCTTCATCGCGGCTGATGCGGCGCACGGTGACGTTAACGTTGCTCAAATCTGCCAGCAAATCTTGGAGGATTTCTTGTTGTTGGCGAGCTTGGGTAATTTCGCGCGGTTCCTGCACCAAATCGCGGACGATCGTATCTTCTGCTCGCGAAGCAACGATCGGGTCAGCTTCGCCGTCTACGTGCACGAAAGTCCGCCGACCGGGCCCCCGTTCTTCTTCGATTGGTATTACTGCCGTTACGCGATCGGAGCGTACATATTTGCCAAATCCTAGGTGGACTAGCACTGATGATTGTATTTTCATAGATAGCAATATCTATTTATTAGTTATTTATATTTTAACTTTTTAAACTATGATTTGACAACTAAATTAGAGAGAATTTTACTACAATATTATCGGTTTTTTGTCCAATTTAAAGTTGTCATATTTTAGTAAAAATGTTAATATTTTTTATGATATAGCAATCCTAAATCATTTGTGAATTTCTTACTCCCTCCCCTTGCTAAGGGGAGGGTTGGGGTGGGGTAAAAAATTTACGACTCCTGCAAGGATTGCTATAGTTCCGCAGTCCGAGATTTGGCATATTCCGACAGTCCGGCAGGGGTTGAAACCCCCGCCTCATAGCGAAAGTCATCGCTATGAGGACTGAAAAATTTATTGATAATGCTTGAATTAGTAAATTGACTTTTATTAAGGAATGTTATTTAATCAATTTCGGTTGGATCGGAATGATTTAACCGCAGAGAACGCAGAGAACACAGAGAAAGAGAGGAGAGAGATGAATAATTCTGATGTTAACGAATTTGATATTGTTCAATATCTGGGTTTAATCAAATTACTAAATGACATACGGTTCCATAGTCCTCTTTAGAGGACTTTCGCTATGAGACAGGGGTTGAAACCCCTGTCGGATTATCGGAATATGCCAAATCTCGGACTGTCGGACTGTCGGAATATGCCAAATCTCGGACTGTCGGTGCGCGACAGTTGGCTGATGCGTTAACATAGAATTAGAGCAGTTTGCGACCCGCAACACCTTTCAGGGATACAGCCTACCAATTTTGAGATTCGAGTATCACTCCCACGGACAAACAGGAAAGCCTCAATGATCCCAATTAGTCTCGACTTAGTTATCAGCCTCGTGACAGCCATTCCCTTCGGCACCGTCAAAGACAAGCTTCAACGCAACGAAGCTGTCATCAAATTATTAAAAAAATTCAACCTCGACCCCGATGCGCCGCCAGCCGATTTCGCGGGAGTTTATGTTTATACTTTAGTAGAATACGGCGCAGGCAAACCCAAGCAGATTTTAGAACTGTTTCGCCAAAAAGAAATTGAATCAGCATTTCGCAAAGCCTTCGAGTCCGATAGCCCAGCCATTTTAATTCAAGCAGGCGAATATTATCTGAACGAGTCTGCTTTGGGCAAGGAAATTCGCGATTTAGGCATTGATCCCAGACGGGAATTTATGGCATTTGCCGCCGTGTTTATGGAAGTAGCAAAGCGGACGCGGACGCTGGGAGATGTGATGGTGGGAAATTCGCTCGCCTCTTTGCAAAAACGCCTATGTATGGTAATGGATCGCATCGAACGCCTTCCCACGCTGGAAGGAATTCGCACCGAATTTGCGCGGTTGGAATCTCAAGATTATCCCGCACTTCCCGCAGCCGAATCCAACAATATTCAAAAGTCTCAAGCTTTTATTTTATCGCAACAAGTTCGAGGTTGGTTTGAGACATTAAGTTATCGGTTTGAGAAATATGAAATTTGGGAAGATAACTATTTTGAATGGATTATCAATGTTCCCGTCAGACGCAATCGGTACGATCGCATTTTAGTGCGCGGAATTGCCGGAGAAGCCGGACTCAAGGACATTTCTGCCTTGCGCGAGTCGGTGGAAAAACAGCGCACCGATGAAGGATGGTTAGTCACCGCCCGCCGCATCAGTCGCGCCGCGCGGGATGAAGTAGAGAAACCAGAAAATCATAATTTAGCTTGCTATACTTTTGATGAATTACTCGACCAAGATGCCGATTTTACCGCTTATCTGGATTGGCTAGAAACTGAAATTACCAGCCGGAAAATTAATACAAAATACGTGCCACTAGCTTGTACAAAAGAAGAAATTGATCCCGATACTCACCGCAAAATAGGAGTGAGTCATTATGGCGAGGGAGATGGCTGGATTGAAGGTTATATTGACCTGTGGTTGGATGACCCCGTAAAAGAACATATTTCAGTTTTAGGAGAATTTGGGACGGGGAAAACTTGGTTTGTGATGCACTATGCTTGGATGGCGCTGCAACGCTACCGAGATGCTCAAAAACGCGGTTTGGAACGTCCGCGTTTGCCGTTAGTAATTCCGCTGCGAGATTACGCGAAAGCCGTTAGTGTGGAGTCGCTATTTTCCGAGTTTTTCTTTCGGAAACACGAGATACCTTTGGCGGGTTATTCGGCCTTTGAACAACTAAATCGGATGGGTAAGTTTCTGTTGATTTTCGATGGTTTTGATGAAATGGCCGCTAAGTGCGATCGGCAAGAAACCATCAACAACTTCTGGGAACTAGCAAAAACGGTCGTTCCCGGCGCAAAAGTCATCCTCACTTGCCGTACCGAACACTTTCCTGAAGGCAAGGAAGGACGGGCATTGTTCAATGCAGAACTGCAAGCGTCAACAACCATTTTGACAGGTGAAATTCCCCAATTTGAAGTATTAGAATTAGAGAAGTTTAACGACGAGCAAATTGGGCAAGCGCTGTCATTTCAAACAGAAGCCGCTACTGTCGAAAAAGTGATGGGAAACCCCCAGTTATTGGATTTAGCGCGCCGTCCAGTGATGACCGAGTTAATTTTGGAAGCATTGCCGGATATTGAAGCTGGAAAACCAGTGGATATGTCGCGAATCTATCTGTATGCGGTGCGGCGGAAGATAGAGAGAGATATCAAAGCAGAACGGACTTTTACTTCCTTAGCAGATAAGCTTTACTTTTTGTGCGAATTGTCTTGGGAAATGCTGTCTACCGACCAAATGAGCCTGAATTATCGCGGTTTTCCCGATCGCATCCGAGGCCTGTTCGGTTCTGTCGTCCAAGAGGAAAAAGACTTAGACCACTGGCATTATGACATGATGGGTCAAACGATGCTGATCCGCAATGCAGATGGCGATTATACTCCGGCCCACCGTTCGTTGTTGGAGTTTTTTGTCGCTTATAAATTTGCAGCGGAATTGGGAGTTTTGGTGGCAGATTTTACCGAATTAGTTGCGCCTGAACAGTCTTGTGTAAACCCGAATACTGAGGCTCAATTATACACTTGGTCTAATTATTGTCAGCTTCAGGCGCAGAAGAGAAATAACAACGAACTTATCGCCTCTTTGCAGGGATTTGTTGCTGAAGATTTAGGACAACTCCGTAATAGTTTCGGACACGCGCCGCTGACAAAAGCAGTGATGGATTTGTTGTTACCAATGTTGGATGTTATTTCCCCCCCCTTGTTAAGGGGGGTCGGGGGGGATCCTGACGATGCCAATCACGAGAGATCCCCCGAATTCCTATTAGAGAGAGAGGATAGTGACGATGTTAGCCAGGAGAGATCCCCCCAACCCCCCTTAAGAAGGGGGGCTTTAGAGAAGTCGCCCCTTCTAGAAATTCTGGAAGCAACGCGAGGCAAAAGTGAAAATGAGGTAAGTTATGTGGGAGGGAATGCGGCGACGCTGTTGGTGAAAATCGATCGCACTGCGTTAGAAGCAAAAGACCTTTCTCGTGCAGTTATTTTAGGTGCTGATTTTACAAATGCGACGCTGCGCCACGTCAATTTTGCTGAAGCGAATTTAGCTAATTCCGTTTTTGCTAAATCCTTTGGTGCAGTTTTTGCAGTGGCATTTAGTCGAGATGGCAAACTGTTTGCTACGGGTGATTCTGGTTGCGCCATCGGATTGTGGCAAGTTTCAGACTGTCAACAAATTGTATTTTGTAAAGGGCATACTGACTGGATCAGGTCTTTAACCTTCAGTCCAGATGGTACAACTTTAGCCAGTGCTAGTTTTGACAAAACAGTGAAATTATGGGATATCCGTACTGGAGAATGTCTAAAAACATTGCAGGGACACGGCAGAGTAAATTCTGTGTCAATCAGCCCTGATGGTAAAACCTTAGCCAGTGGTAGTCATGACAAAACTGTGACGCTATGGGATATCCATACTGGAGAATGCTTAAAAACCTTCCAAGGACATACTGACACGGTACGATCGGTAGAAATAAGCTCTGATGGTAGAATCGTTGCTAGCGGTAGTAGTGACAAAACTATCAAACTATGGGATATCCGTAGTGGAGAATGTTTGAAAACTTTACGCGGACATACAAATAAAGTTCTATCGGTAGCAATTAGTCCTGATAATATAACCTTAGTCAGTGGCAGCAGCGACCAAACTATCAGACTATGGGATATCCGTAGTGGAGAATGTTTAAAAACTTTACGCGGACATACTAATAGAATACGGTCAGTAGCTATTAGTTCTAATTGTGTCATCCTAGCTAGTGTTGGTTATGACCAGCAAGTGAAGCTATGGGATATTAAGACTGGTGAATGTTTGAAAACTTTACAAGAACATACTGATTGGCTAAGATCGGTGGCAATTAGTCCCGATGGTGCAACTTTGCTCAGTGGCAGTGATGACCAAACAGTAAAATTATGGGATATCCGCACCGGAGAATGCCTGAAAACCTTGCGTGGTTATATCAACTCTATACGGTCAGTAACGATCAGTCCCGATCGTACAGCGATAGTTAGCGGTAATGAAGACCAAACAGTGAAGCTATGGGATATCCACACCGGAAAATGCCTGAAAACTTTTGGCGAACACACCAGTAGAATAAACGCAGTAGCAATAAGTCCTGACAGTACCACCTTAGCGAGTGGTAGCTACGATCGCACAATTAAAATATGGAATATTGCTACAATAAAGTGTCTAAAAACTTTGATTGGACATACTGGCTGTGTAAATTCAGTAACCTTCAATCGCGATGGTACAACCTTAATTAGTGCTAGCGCCGATGCAACTATTAAGTTATGGAATATTCGCACCGGAGAGTGCCTGAAAACCTTGAAAGGACATACCGACTGGTTGTGGTCAGTGGCAATTAGTCCTGACGATACAACTTTAGCCAGTGGTGGTAGCGACCAAACTGTGAAGTTATGGAATATCCACACTGGAGAATGTCTCAAAACATTACAAGGGCATACCAATACAGTAAATTCAGTTGCTTTGAGTCCTGATGGTACTACCTTAATCAGCGGTAGTAGCGATCGAACAATAAAGTTATGGGATATTCACACTGGAGAATGCTTCAAAACTTTTCATAATCATACCAGTTCCGTATGGTCAGTAGCTTTTACTTTGAATAATAAAACTATAATCAGTAGCAGCGAAACAGTAAAAATCTGGGATATCTCTACAGGAGAATGCTTGAGAACTTTGCAGGGACATACCAATGGAATCAGGTCATTAGCAATTAGTTCAGACGACAAACAAAATTCTAGTTAGTGGAAGTTTCGATGAGACTCTTAAAATTTGGGATTTTAATACAGGTGAATGTCTAAAAACACTCAGAAGTGAAAGACCTTATGAGGGGATGAATATCGCGGGTGTTAAAGGTTTAACGGAAGTTGAAAAATGCACGCTCAAAGCTTTAGGGGCTGTTGAAAATTAATTGTAGCCAAGGAGGAATTATGCAGTCAGCAATACGGATTACAACCAAAGTTCTTGCAGGAAATAAACTTGAAATTCAAGTGCCACCTGGATCTGTGGGCGAAGAGGTTGAAGTTTTTGTGATTATACCAGAAAAGCCTCAAGGGGGGCGGCGTAAAGTGTTGGAATTGCTGACAGAAATCCGCAGCCGTCATGTTTCCAGAACTGTTGAAGAAATCGATCGGGAACTTCTTGAAGAAAGAAACTCATGGGACAACTAAATCTACCATCCTCGGCTACAATTTACTTGGATACACAAGTCATTATTTACACCGTTGAAGCTAACCCGAATTA
>NZ_JBARVX010000564.1:0-20596 GCF_049646505.1 Microcoleus sp. | reverse complement strand
TAAGCCGACAGGTACTTTCATTATTGCTTCGGGAAAGGCTGCATTGATTTCCGCTTCAAGATTGATTGCTTTCTCCTGGCATAATATCCCTTGGCGGACAAGGTTGCTCATTGCTTCATCAAGGATTTTCTGCGACCAATAGGGTAAATACAGACCAGCCTCGGCGGTAGAAAGCAGAGTATCGCGCAGATACATAGGAAACAGGACACAAGCATCGAGGACAACACTAAGCTTAGACATATTAATGTTGGAATTATTTCTATGCCTCGTACAAACCAGCTTCTTCGGTCATCTCGATTAGCCGATCCAAGTGTTGGCGACGTTTGTTGTCTCGATGTTCTTTATATAAAGTTAAATCCTCCAAACGAATACGTCGATGCTTTCCTACTTTGATACAAGGAATTTCTCCCTGGTCTAGTAACTTGACCAGAAATGGTCGGGATACATTCAGAATATCAGCAGCTTCCTGTGTTGTCAGTTCGTGATTGTGAGGTACTAGAGAGATAGCTTGACCTGATGCCATTGCACCCATGACCTGACGCAAAATGCTGTAGACTGATTCAGGAATTACTATCTCTTCTCCGTTACTTCCGACTAATTTTGGTTGTGCAAACTCGTGGCTGAGAATCCGATCTAATTTTGCTATTTCTTCTGGTTTTTGTTCGGGAATCAAAACTGACTCAAGCGATGCTTTTTGGTTCAACATAATTAATCTCTTTTTTGATGTGATTGTTTTTGAAGCACAGAGTAAATATGGTGGTATAAGTTGGTATAATCAGCGGTTTAAACCGCTGATTATACCAGACCCCGTTTTATTGGTCAGCAGACAGAATCTGCGATCGCGGAAAACCTGTGCAGCCATTACTGGAAGGGTATGTAAGTATTTGGCCGGCATATACTTGGTTGTTTCCTTCACGATAACACTTACCGTGCCATAAACGCAATATCCGAAACAAACGAAATATTCAAATTCCCAAAGGGGACAGTTCGATCGCCCCAAATTCCCCATCCTGACTCTCGCATCCCTCACGGATGTACAATGGTGAGATCGCATTCCCCAATTCCCAACCGTGATAGAGCGCTACACCTTGCCCGAAATGGGCAACATCTGGACTGAAACCGCCAAACTGAAAACCTGGCTGCAAGTAGAAATCGCTGTCTGCGAAGCTCAAGCCGAACTCGGCTACATCCCCGCCGCCGCAGTCGAAGAAATCAAAGCTAAGGCTAATTTTGACCCCAAACGAGTCCTCGAAATTGAAGCCGAAGTCCGCCACGACATGATCGCCTTCTTGACAAATGTCAACGAATATGTGGGCGATGCCGGCCGCTACATTCACCTCGGTTTAACCAGTTCCGATGTGCTCGATACTGCTTTGGCGCTGCAATTAGTCGCTAGTGTCGATATTTTGTTAGAACGTGTCGAAGATTTGAGCCAAGCTATTCGCTATCAGGCCCAACAACACCGCAATACTGTGATGGTTGGCCGATCGCACGGAATTCACGCCGAACCCATCACCTTTGGCTTTAAACTAGCAGGATGGCTGGCGGAAGTGTTTCGCAGCCGTGAAAGATTAGTCAATTTGCGATCGTCCATAGCAGTCGGCAAAATCTCCGGCGCAGTCGGCACCTATGCTAATATCGATCCGCGAATAGAAGCCATTGCCACCCGGAACCTCGGACTCGAACCCGATTGTGCATCGACTCAAGTCATTTCGCGCGATCGACACGCCGAATACGTCCAAACCTTAGCACTTTTAGCAGCATCGATCGAGCGTTTCGCAGTAGAAATCCGCAACCTCCAACGCACCGACGTGCTCGAAGTCGAAGAATTCTTCTCCAAAGGGCAAAAAGGCTCATCCGCCATGCCCCACAAACGCAACCCAATTCGCTCCGAAAGACTCACGGGGATGGCAAGAATTGTCCGCGCCAACGCCGTCGCAGCCTTAGAAAACGTGGCGCTTTGGCACGAAAGAGACATCTCTCACAGTTCCGTAGAACGAATGATTTTACCCGACAGTTCTACAGTAACTCACTTCATGTTAGTAGAAACCACAGACTTAGTAAAACACCTGCTAGTCTATCCCGAAAACATGAAGCGCAACATGAACCTTTACGGCGGAGTAATCTTCAGCCAGCGGGTAATGTTAGCCTTAGTAGAAAAAGGCACGAGTCGCGAAGACGCATACACAATTGTCCAATCTTGCGCTCACGAAGCCTGGAACAAGCCAGGGGGCGATTTCTACAATTTGATTGCTAAGGACGATCGCGTAACAGCTAAAATGACGAGCAAAGAAATTGATGGTTGCTTCGATCCGCAGTATCAATTGAGGCACTTAGATTTAGTGTATCAGCGCTTGGGAATTTAAAAATATTTTTAAATTCCAACTTTGGATAGGGCAAACTTGCCCACCAAGTTTCTCTGCGACATATTATACCAAATTCGGTTTTGATATCCCCTTGATTCTTCAGTCTGCGGAAGCAGACTTTGTATGTGTAGAATCGATTTTAATCGCCGATTGATAAAGGGGATAACGAACCCGGATTTGGTATTACCAATCCTCATGTGGTAAGGACATAAATTGCATCTTTGCCAAAACTGGATCTAGTTCAGAAGACTCTTCAGAATAAACTTGATTTAGTTTGCTCAAAATTCGAGATCGGTTGTATCGCCGCAAATACGCTTGCAAGGCCTTTGTATAAAGCTCGCTGCGCGATAATCCTAACTGATCGGCCAAAGCCTCGGCTTCTTCAAAAACTAAATCTGGAAGTGAAATTGCAGTTTTCATAGTTTCCCCTGCAGTCACGGTGACATCATAATATTGATTGTACCACAGAAAAACGACCTCAATCTACTCTCTAAAACTCACAATCAGAACAACTATGAAATTTAATAGTTTTGGAAAATACCCGATCGCATTTATGTTAGTGTTGCTATGTGCGATCTGCCTGCACCATCCCGCATTTGTCCGCGCCCAGGAGCCGCCAGAAGTGCAATCTCCCCAATCAGAAGCAACCCCAGTAGCACCTGAAAGCATTTTCATGAGTCAACTTCCCAGTTGGGCGCGCCTTGTTGACATCCGCAAAGTAAATCCCAACATTCGCCTCGATATCCGCTACGCCACTGCGAACAATTTCTTAAAACGAAAGCTTTACTCTCAAGCAAAATGCGCTTTGAGAAGTTCTGTAGCTCAAAAATTAGCCCTAGTTCAAACAGATTTAGAAAAAATCGGATTAGGTTTGAAAGTTTACGATTGCTACAGGCCTTTTTCTGTGACTGAGCAAATGTGGAAAGTTATGCCCGATCCGCGCTATGTTGCTAATCCTGCTAGGGGTTCGCGGCACAATCGCGGTGCTGCTGTGGATTTAACTTTAGTCGATCGCACCGGCAAAGAATTAGAAATGCCCACACCTTACGATGATTTTACCGAAAAAGCTCACGGAGATTATCAAGGCGGCAGCGCCCAATCTCGGAAAAATCGTCAAGTGCTTAAGGATGCGATGAAAAAACACGGATTTATCGGTATTACAACAGAATGGTGGCACTTTGATTCGGAAGATTGGCAGAAATTTGCGATTCTTGATATCTCGCTGGGGGCGATTCCTTAATTTGCTAAGCATCAAGACCAAAGAAAGCGGGTTTTTTAGTGAATCTGTGGTTGATATCGTTGACCGTTGCATCGGAATGATTTAACCGCAGAGAACACAGAGGACACAGAGAGAGAGAATAGAGATATGAATACAGGACGATGCTACCGGATTTGATATGACTGCGAAAATACTTCGCAAAAAACCCGGTTTCTCGCCACCCGTAGATCGAGGACTACAAATGGCGAACTTTATCGGACTCGCACATAAAATTCATATTCAAATCCCCGGAAATTTGAGTTTAGTTGAAATGTGTAATTGCCAGTAGCAGGGATTTTTCCAGTCCACTCTGTTTCATTGCCTGTATAATTATCTCCCGTCAAAGTTTTGCCATTAGAAGTCAGAATTAGTGGAAAAATACCTCTTTGATTCTTAACAGTCATTGTTTGATTCTTGGCGGCGCGAATCCGGTAAGAGTGACTGCCGCCGCCGATAATTCTACCTTTAACAATGGCTTCATTTCCCCCAGGCAAGAAATTAATTTGCTGGTTCACATTCACACAACTGCTTTCGGTGCGATTTTTGGCAATCCAACCGGGCGGTTCGGTAATTCGCAGCCAACCGTTTTGTTCTTCGGCGACTGAAACAAAGGTATTATTTTTGAGTTTTCCTACTATTTTGCTGCCGCTTACTTGCGGGCGCGATCGCACATTTAGCGGTGGATTCGGATCGCTGACTACAGCCATACTGATTTTACAGCCGGAATCGGGAGGTGTGACAACTACTGGGTCAACTTTTTGCGGAGAAACTGCGACGATTTGCGGTGGTTGAAGTGCGGGGCTTTTGGGTGGTTGCGATGGAGATGGGGGAGATTCCGCAGCCTGGGTTTCTGCTTGCAGGGGTTCTGGTTGCAGAAATTGGGGGTTATTCGCCGGCACCGATGCAATTGGGTTTCCGGTTGCGGATGGCGATTCTGCAACGAGAGGATAGGATTGTTTCATCGCGCCCGACTGTATGGTTGCAGCAGCTACTCCCACCGCTGTTGCAAGTCCTGCTAAGCTGACTGTGATGATTTGAATGTTGGTAAATGACATAATAGACCTCTCTGTATTTATACTAATAATTTTTGTTTCGGAGTTGGGGCGATCGCCAGTTTATTTATAGTGGAAATACTTAGTGCGAGCCGCTGGATCGGGATTTTTATCTAAAATTTCAGATGGATAATTGCCGCCATAATTTCCGTCAATATATACTGGATGCCTTTACTGATGGTAATCTTGCTTGCTTGTCATTTGCGCGCAAATCTGGCAAGGTAAGTGTTCAGCACGAGGTGTATAAAATGTCAAGATTGATTCCTCTGAGATTACAACCGCCCCGCGATCGATTGTTGGAGGAGGTGAAGCAGGAAGTTCTCGCCGCGATCGCGCAGTCTTTGCACGCTGCTGTGCTGGCTAACTTCAACCCAGACTCGCAGCCTCTGGGTGCTAGCCGCTGTTGGGATGTGGAAGTGAAAGCCGGCAACCGTCCGAGTTTTCGCCTTCCTCCCAAAGCTAGCATTTCTAAAGTGTTCGATCGCAGCGGCGGCAAATTGGTAATTTTGGGAGCGACGGGTGCAGGTAAAACCACGACGCTGCTAGAATTGGCTCTAGTGTTAGTTTCCCGCGCCCAAAAAGATGCTAGTTTGCCTGTACCGGTGTTGTTTGAACTCGGATCGTGGAAAGCCGAATCCGGGGCGATCGCCGATTGGTTAATTGCTCAACTTCAGTACAAATACGGCATCTCTCCCGCTGCGGGCAAAAAATGGCTCGCCGAACAAAAATTGTTGCCTCTCCTCGACGGTTTAGACGAAGTAGAAAGCCAGCGCCAAAACTTGTGCATTCAAGCAATCAATCAGTTTCTTGAAAGCGAAATTAAACCAAAATATTTAGTAGCTTGCAGCAGTTTTGAAGCTTACAAAAACTGCCAGACTAGATTTCGCCTGCAAGCAGCGGTTTTGTTGAAACCTTTAAGAGAAACTCAAATTCAAAATTATCTGCTAGAAGCCAGAAGCCGCGAACTTTGGTACAGCATCGAGAAGGAACCAGAATTGTTGAAATTGGCAAAAACTCCCTTGCTTTTGAGCATGATGGCTTTGGCTTACGACGATATTTTAATCGAAGCTTGGAAGCGCATAACTTCAGCAGAAGAACAGCGCAAATATCTGTTAACTGCCTATATTCGCCACCAAATTAGCCGGGAAGTCAAGCAGTATCCGAGAAACAAGGAACTGCGGCCCGAACAAATTCGCCACTGGTTGGGATGGTTGGCCAGAAGGATGGAACAGCAAGGAATTCAAGAATTTTACCCCGATCGCATACCGTCGGGCTGGCTGCAAACAGGCGAGGAACAGCGCAAGTATCAGTTTGGAGTTAAGCTGCTTGGCGGGATGATTTGGGTGATTTTGGGATTAATTTTTACCCTAGTCTCCGGGTCTATTTGGGGATTGATTGCGGGTACTGTTGTGGCGGTAATTAGTGCTTTCTTGCCGGGAATTCCGGGGATTGAAAGTTTTATTTTGCACCTGGTACTGTGGTCTAGCGGTCATATTCCTTGGGATTACCAGCGTTTTTTGGATGCTGCGGCCGATCGGCTGTTGCTGCAAAAAACGGGCGATCGGCGCTATCGATTTATCCACGATTTGTTGCAAAAACATTTTGCTGAAATATAAATGCTTAAGTAAATCCACTGAATTTAGCATAAAACACAGATTGCTAAAAAGCTTGCTGTGTATTTGTTCTTGCCTTCTTCGTTCTTCGTTCTTCGTTCTTCCTTACTGTACTGTATCGATCGCCCGTACTTGAAACAGCATAACGAGCGATCGAATTACTGACTGTAATTAGTTTATATTTTCTGGTTCTACTCCCAAAGCCTGCAATTGTTGAGCTAATTGTTCGACACGTTGAGCTAATTGTTGGGCGCGTTGCGATTCCTGTTTCACCTGTTCTTCTGGTGTCAGATAGCGTTTGCCATCGCTGTCATACCAATACAACCACTCTCTTGTCACCCCAGAATAATTTCCCCTTTCACAACCAATTCCCAAACCAATTTCTGGCATCCAAACTGGACTTTCTGACTGTAATTCATATTTGCCATTGACTAACTTGTGTACTTCCAAATGAGGTTTCCGGCGGCGGCGGGAAGAATAAATAATGTAATAAAGTACACCTAAAGCTTGATATTCCTCCAATTTTGTGGTGTATTCCTTGCGATAATTTGGAGAAACAACTTCCAGTACAAACAGCGGCAGGACATTTTCATCCCAGAGCACGTAACTGGGACGCAATTCTTCGTCGTAAAACCTTTCTACTCCTAAACTTAAGAAGGCATCAGGGACGATGGGCGGTGTTTCTGGGTGATAGTAAATACCCATATCAATTCCAAAAAACCAGTCCATTCGTTCCGACCAGAGTATCAACAAGATTGCTTTTAACAACCCCGGTATTAGTTCTTGCAGTTCATTATCCACAGGCGTTTCATCAGAATCTAACAGTTCGTCGGCTGAGGGCAAGTTCCTCGGTAAGTTGTAATGTAACATTGTGGCTTTCCTCAAAACTAATTCATATTATAGAAACACAAATTACTATTGAACAATGGAATATTTTTCAAAAGATTTGACAAAAAGAGCGAAAGATGATAGATGAGAGATTTTATACTATCCAAGTGCAAACTGTACGATCGCATCCTCATCCGCACCCCAAAAGGTTAAGATTCTAATCTGACCTCTTGCAATCATTGCTTCACCTCCTATGGCAGAAACCTTATTGTTCAACGCCCTCCGCGAGGCGTTAGACGAAGAAATGGCCCGCGACTCCTCCGTATTCGTACTCGGCGAAGACGTAGGCCAATACGGCGGTTCCTATAAAGTCACCAAAGACCTCTACGAGAAATACGGCGAACTGAGAGTGCTCGACACCCCGATCGCCGAAAATAGCTTTACAGGCATGGCAGTAGGCGCAGCAATGACCGGATTGCGACCGATCATCGAAGGCATGAACATGGGCTTTTTGCTGCTGGCGTTCAACCAAATATCCAACAACGCCGGAATGCTGCGCTACACCTCCGGCGGCAACTTCAAAATGCCGATGGTAATTCGCGGCCCCGGCGGCGTAGGCCGACAACTCGGCGCGGAACACTCCCAGCGTCTCGAAGCCTATTTCCAAGCAGTACCGGGTTTGAAAATAGTCGCCTGTTCGACTCCCTACAACGCCAAAGGACTCTTAAAATCAGCCATCCGCGACGATAACCCCGTTCTGTTCTTCGAGCACGTCTTGCTGTACAACCTCAAGGAAAATTTGCCAGAAACAGAATATTTAGTGCCGTTAGACAAAGCGGAAATTGTGCGATCGGGCAAAGATGTCACCATCTTGACATATTCCAGAATGCGGCACCACGTCCTGCAAGCCCTGCCCGCATTGGTAAAAGAAGGTTACGATCCCGAAGTAATCGACCTAATTTCTCTCAAACCCCTCGACATGGAGACAATTGGCGAATCCATTCGCAAAACTCACAAAGTAATTATTGTGGAGGAATGTATGAAAACCGGAGGCATCGGTGCCGAACTAATTGCTTCGATTAGCGATCGATTTTTTGACGAACTCGACGCACCAGTTTTGCGCCTGTCTTCGCAAGATATTCCCACACCTTACAACGGTAATCTGGAAAGACTGACAATTGTCCAGCCCAACCAAATTGTCGAAGCCGTCCAAAAAATGGTAGCTTTGCGAGTATAAATAGTTATTGGTAATTTGTAATTTGTTGTTGGTTATTTGTTATTTGAAGGCCGAAAAACAGCTCGGAACGAACCAATAACCAATAACCAGTAACCAATAACCAATAACCAATAACCAATAACCAATAATTAAATATGCAAAAACAGCGTTCAATATTAGCCCTAATTTTTGTTTTGCTCGTGGCAGCCATTACTGTAATAGCAACAATGCCGACGCGGCTGGGATTAGACTTGCAAGGAGGGTCGCAACTCACAATTCAGGTAAAAACTACACCCACAATTCCCAAAATTGAGCCGGGAATGTTAGAAGCAGTGCGGCGGATCGTCGAAAATCGCGTCAACGGTTTGGGCGTTTCCGAATCAGTGGTACAAACAGTAGGAGAAAACCAAATTCTGGTACAGTTGCCCGGAGTAAATGACCCGCAGCAAGCAGAACGAGTTTTGGGCGGTACCGCCAAGCTAGACTTTCGGGAACAACTGGCGGGAACAGAAGCGCAATTAGTTATTGAAAGACAGTTGCAGCAGGAATTGCTGGCAAAGCAAACAGAATTGAAAACGAGCAAAAATGAAGCCGCAATTCAAGAAAATCTGGCTGCTTTGAAAAGGAGCAATGAGGCGATCGCCCAACTCTACAAAAGCAGCGGACTAGGCGGCGAAAACCTCAAAGATGCTCAAGCTCAACCGACTGGTAACGAATGGAATGTCGCTCTCCGTTTCGACACTAAAGGGGGCGAACTATTTGCAGAACTCACTAAAAATTTAGCAGGCACCGGACGGACTCTCGGCATTTTTCTAGACGAAAGAATGATCAGTTCTCCTGTAGTAGGTGTTGAATTTGCCCAGACAGGAATTACTGGCGGCAACGCCGTAATTCAAGGTCGCTTTACAGCGCAAGAAGCTAACGATTTAGGAGTGCAATTGCGCGGCGGAGCTTTGCCGGTACCGGTCGAAATTATTGAGAACCGCACTGTGGGTGCAAGTTTGGGGCGAGACAGCATTCAAAGCAGTATTAATGCAGGGATCGGAGGCTTAATTTTAGTCTTGATTTTCATGATAGGTTACTACCGGCTTCCCGGCGTAATTGCCAATATTTCTCTGTTAATTTATGCTTTGCTAACTTGGGCTGCTTTTGTACTGTTGGGAGTGACATTAACGCTGCCGGGAATTGCTGGTTTTGTACTCAGCATCGGGATGGCGGTAGATGCTAACGTGCTGATTTTTGAGCGCACCCGCGAAGAGTTGCGGGCGGGGAAGACGCTTTATCGATCGGTCGAATCGGGTTTTTACCGAGCTTTTTCCAGTATTTTGGATGGCAACGTAACTACGCTGATCGCTTGTACGGCGCTGTTCTGGCTGGGTGCTGGCTTAGTTAAAGGGTTTGCTGTTACCTTGGCATTGGGCGTGGTAGTGAGTATGTTTACTGCTCTTACTTGCAGTCGCACTCTGCTATTAGTAGTCTTGAGCTTTCCGGGGTTCCGCAAACCCGAGTTGTTTTGTCCAAATTTGTCAAAAACAGTTAATAGTTAATGGGTAATGGTAATGGGTAATTGGTAGTTGGTAATCGGTAATAGTTGCCAACTACAAACCGCTAAAAATTAGTTGTAAATTAATTACCAATGCCCAATGCCCAATTCCCAATTCCCAATTCCCAATTCCCAATTCCCAATTCCCACTAAATTATGAAATTCAGTGTTATCAAATATCGATCGCTCTGGTGGAGTATTTCCGCCGCGGTCATCCTCGCAGGTATAGTGTCGATGGCGATTTCTTGGACTCGTCCCGACATCCGCGCACCGCTGCGCCCCAGTTTAGATTTTATCGGCGGCACTCGGCTGCAATTTGAACTCGACTGCACGAAACCGGAAAATTGTAAACCCATCGATCTTGCTGCTGTCCGCGAAGTCCTCGATACCCAAGGTTTGGCCGGTAGCAGCATTCAAGTTATCGGCCAAGAACAGCGCGGTTTGTCGCTGCGGACAAAAACTTTGGATGTCGAACAGCGGACTGAGTTGCAAACAGGTTTGAGCGAAAAACTAGGCACTTTTGACCCCAAATCTATTCAAATAGATACGGTTGGGCCTACCCTCGGCAGACAGTTGTTTACTTCTGGTTTGCTGGCTTTGTTGCTTTCTTTTGCAGGCATTACTGTTTATCTGACATTCCGATTTCAGTTGGATTATGCCTTTTTTGCTTTTGTTGCTCTGTTTCACGATATCTTAATTACGCTTGGTGTATTCTCAATCTTGGGTTTAGTTGGAGGACTGGAAGTTGACAGTTTATTTGTGGTCGCGCTCTTGACAATTATCGGTTTTTCTGTTAACGATACAGTGGTAATTTACGATCGCGTGCGGGAAGTAATTAAGCTAAATCCCGGACTGTCGATCGATCGAATTGTCGATGATGCCGTCATGCAAACCCTGGGAAGGTCAATCAACACCACCCTGACAACCCTGCTGACATTGTTTTCAATCTTTTTGTTTGGTGGCGAAACCCTCAAATATTTTGCTTTAGCATTAATTATCGGTTTTATTGCCGGTGCGTATTCGAGTATTTTCATTGCCAGCACGCTGCTAGCTTGGTGGCGCAGTCGCACCGGCCACTCCATCCCCCTCCCAGCAGAAGGAATCAACCCATCAGAAGAAGTTTAACGATTGTTAACTGTTGACTGTTGACTGTTGACTGTTGACTGTTGACTGTTGACTAATAACTAATGACTAATAACTAATGACTAAGCTGTCGGACATTTAAATTGTATGTTCAGGGCGGGCAGGATGCCCGCCCCACAAGATTTAGAGTTTTTTTTACATTCAATTTAAATGCAGAACAGCTTAATGACTAATGACTAATGACTAATAACTAATAACTAATGACTAATGACTAATAACTAATGACTAATGAAAGCGACGCAACTTTTCAAATAGAAGTCCAAAGGCTTCACAAACTAACAGTTTACGCGCGCTGGTTAACTGTAATATTGTTGTGGATTAGCGTCGGTTCTTTCAGCATTTGGAGTTTGCGTCGCGAAATCGGTTTGTGGTTAGAACATTTCACTTGGGCTGCGGTGTACTACGGTTTATACTTTCACCGCTGGCCGACTCTCGGCCTCGGTTTGTGCTTGGGGATGACTTTAGCTGTGCTAACTTGGCAAACTCGCAATGCGTTGCGAGGATTGCCCCAGCAGGAAAAACAGGGTTTGGAACAACAAGTGCGCCGCATTCGCCAACAGGGGCCGAGTCATCCTTTGTGGAAGTGGGTTTGCAAAGGTTCCCAGTAGGCGGGGGCTTGATTTTTTAGTCTCAAAAGAAGCGGTTTCAACTGCCGAACCCCTAACTTTTATTGCTTCTTCACGCTTGACTTTTTCCTGATGACGTTGGACGGAAAGCTTGGGGGGACAGCACTAACAACTAACAACTAACAACTAACAATTAACAACTAAGAGCGCGGGCACGCACCATCCACCGCCCCTACCAATTAACAATTAACAATTAACAACTAACAATTAACAATTAACAATTAACAATTAACAACTATAGCAATCCTCGCATCATTTTCAATGACTGGTTAAGAGGCTAGGAATCGATGTCATTCTTGAAGAGCCTCGCCTGCGAAAAAATGGAGGCAGAGCCTCCGGATCTGCGTTACCAGGCAGAGCCTGGTAACGAGTAGAAACTAACAAATAACAACTAACAAATAACAATTAACAACTAACAACTAATGACTAATGACTAATGACTTCTTCTGTATCACGCAAAGCGAGGCAAAATCTGTGCTGGCGAAGACTGTTGAAGCGGAATTTCGATCGCAAATTCTGTTCCTTTTCCCGGTTCCGAAATGCACTTCAGTTCGCCGCCGTGTTGGTTGACAACAATTTCATAGCTAATCGACAGTCCCAAACCTGTTCCTCTGCCGACCGGCTTCGTAGTAAAGAAAGGGTCAAACAACCGCTTCCGAACAGCTTCTGTCATCCCCGGGCCGTTATCAAAAATCCGAATTATTACCTTTTTATCCTCGGTTAACTCGGTGCATATCCGAATAGTAGGAGTTAAGTAGGTAGACTTATCAATTGAGGATGTAGTGTTTGTGTGGGAATGAATTTGCTCGCATAGTTGCGAATAATTCTGGCTTTTTATATCAAAATTTTCGTGTTTGTTACACTCAACTATAGCGTAAATAGCATTAACTAAAATATTCATAAATACCTGATTGAGTTGTCCGGGATAGCACTGCACTAGCGGCAAATCGCTGTATTCTTTGTGAATGGCGATCGCCTCCTGGCCCGGTTTGCCTTTAAGCTGGCTTTGCAAAAGCATAATCGTGTTGTTGATACCGTCGTGAATGTTGACCTGCTTCATTTCGGCCTCGTCTAACCTGCAAAAATTCCGCAGCGACAAAACGATGTCGCGCACTCTTTCTGCACCTTGCTGCATGGAATTTAACACTTTCGGCAAATCTTCCAGCAAATAATCGAGTTCGATTTTTGCTGATTCGGCTTCAATTGCTGGGATGGATTCGCGACAGTGCTGCTGGTAGAGGTCGATCATCCGCATTAAAGCTTCAGTATATTCTTTGGCGTGGTGCAGGTTGCTGTAGATAAAGCCGATCGGATTATTGATTTCGTGAGCTACTCCTGCTACTAACTGTCCTAAAGAAGACATTTTCTCTGTTTGAATTAGTTGAGTTTGGGTGCGCTGAAGTTCCAGCAGGGCAAATTCGAGCTGTTGGGCTTGATGCCTCAATTGTGCTTGGGATTCCCGCATAGCCACGGTTGCTAATTCGTGAATCTGCAACTGAGAAAGCAGGAGTTCGTGCAGGTCTAAAAGTTTGTAATTGTCCGGCTCTACCTGCACTACAATTGGTTCGTGGATTAGTTCTGGCGATCGCTCTAAAGACTGTCGCACTGCCGTCATAATTAAGGTTTGGCGATCGAGAACCAACATATCGGTTTGAGTAAAGCGGTAGAGTACCAACAAAGGCTGTTGAGAAAATAACTCGAAGCTGTAGGGGCGGCTCATGTGTTCAAAAAAACGCCGGCGCGAAATCATCCCTATAAACTTTCCTTTCTCAGTAATGATGATGCCGGGAAGTAAAGGATTAGCTTGAAAAAATTCAGCAACTTCGCCACCCAGACAGCATGACTCTAGGATAAAGTCGTAG
Source organism: Microcoleus sp. (assembly GCF_049646505.1). Lineage (GTDB taxonomy): Bacteria > Cyanobacteriota > Cyanobacteriia > Cyanobacteriales > Microcoleaceae > Microcoleus. Next base: position 7,089 of record NZ_JBARVX010000564.1, on the reverse strand, counting down.
AGGGTTAATTCCTGTAGAGTCGATCGCAAACCCAGCGGCGATTTCAGGGGACTCAACCCGTCAGTTTCATACACTGCTACCTCCTTTGGTAATTGGCAGTTGCGGTTGGCTGCTGGAGTATTGCCTAATATTTTTACTGCATTTTCGACTTTTTTTATAGCTTGGCAATCAACTCCGCTGCGATCGATCGCATCCAGTTAATCCAGCAAGGTTTTTTGCCTTAAATCGCGCTGGTTTCATCCGAAACGATATCGCAGGTTAGATTAATTTAACAGCAGACACCCTTTGAAAACTTGACTGTTTAGAATACCGGGCGGTATCAACCGCATTTGTACAGAATTGTACCCTAGAAGAGCGGGTTGAACGCAAAGGCGGTAAAAATTACGTTATTTTGTTCCCAGCGCGGAAGACTCTGCAGGCGCGGTTGATACCGCCGCTTGCATCTATTACCCTTACTCAAAAGTATATGACAATCAGACAAAACTGGCGACAAATCGGGAGCCGCCCCCTCTCACAACTCAGACAAAACCGATTTCGGGAAATTGCCCAGAAATATCAATTGTCGGTTTTTTCGCACAAATGCCGATCGCACTTTTGGTAGGATGCCAGTATTTCCACCCGTACATCTGCCGAGGCGGAGTCGGAGTGCGTAAATTTCTCTACAATTTGGCTTTCAGGATTGGAGGTTGCTTAATGCAGAAGCGCTGCGGGGGCGATGTGCAGACAGTTAGCGTATTGGCACAAGGAGAGAGGGAGACTGGGAGACTGGGAGAGATGGAGACTGGGAGACTGGGAGAGATGGAGAGAGAGTTTCAGTCTTTCACCGGGGCTAGAAACTGGGTTTCTACGGTTTTGTTCGTTGAGTTACCAGAAATCTTCGTAGAAACCCGGTTTCTGAAGTCAACAAAGTATCTCAGCATCAACTTTTCAATATCACCCCAAAGAATGATTGAGAGATCGAACGTTGGGTGTTATATTTACTAGATACTTCATATAGCCTTTCAAGCGAAAGATGAGGTACTGTCGGGCATAGGGCATAGGGCATAGGGCATAGAGCATACCTCACTTTTTTGAGAAAGGCTATATACAAAAATACTTTTACCTCAAAGGAGAGCAAAAAATGGAAACACCGACAGATCGCATACAAGAACCGGTGGGGACAAGAGAACTCGAATCAACACCTGTATCTGAAAAAGTTTCGACCCAAAAAGTGGCTGAGGTTAACTTTGAAACGACTCCTTTAGAAACACCTGCTTATACTCAGGATAAAGTTAGCGTCGAAGAGTTGAAGATTAACGGCAACGATTTGGTTGCTAAGGTTAAAGAACTGCTTCACGAAGGCAATATCCGCCGCATCATTATCAAAAATGAAGAAGGACGGATTTTGGTAGAACTGCCTCTGACGGTGGGAGTCGTCGGCGGAGTTATCGGTGCGGCTTTGTTTCCTGTGATTGCAGCAGTAGGTGCGATCGGTGCATTAGTCGCTCACTTGACTATCATCATTGAAAGAACCGATTAAAAACAATCAGCGGCGAGAAAACCGGGCGGTTGAAACCGCCGTCCGATCGATCTATACCCTAGGAAACGGTTTGGTGAGCTAGCTTAACTTTCCCTAAAGCCATTTTTCGGCTGTCAAAAAGCTTCATAACTCCCGAAGAGATGGTGTCGATGACATCGGGAGAGCAGTAAGACAGAAACTCTTCCGAGGAAATATGACCGGCAAAAAAGTCTTGAGCTTTCTTCAAAAAGTTTTCAGTTTCAGCAAAGCCGATAGATTTGATAATAAAGGTAGCTACGGGCGAGTTTTTAATATCATAGGGAGATTCTTGATTGCGTCCTATTGCTAACAAATCTAAAACCTCTTTTTCTAACTGACTTTCTAAGGGGTAGACAATTTGTCGGTTGGGTAAATAATCCTCTAAAACTGATGTTTTAAATCCGGGTGCGCGAAGTTCTCCCATCATTGTTGAAAGGGGAATGTCGCGACCCAAACGGTAGGAAAGAGCTTCTAAGATGGCGATAGTAATTAGTTTGATACCCAGATAAAGTTTGGCAACAGCGATATTTTTTCGTGTTTGGGCAATCATGTGAGTGTAGGTTTCATCGTCCGGTTCTTCCATGAACTGCTGGAAAACGAGTTCTGGTTTGAGAAAGTTTAAAAATCCTTCCATTTTTTGTAGAGACCTGCGATATCCGCCAACAGTATAGGAATTGACATTGCTCAATTCGTGGTTGGTTTCGGGCATTAAGTTCCAGGTATTGTCTAAGAAATTAGAGGAATTTGGAGAGGCAAAATTCTCTACATCCCGATTTGCTAATCTGACAGAACGCTTGACAATTTCTACAGTTTCGGCATCAGTCCATCCAAAATCAAAATCGCGATTTACAATTACTAACCGCTGGTGCAAAAGCTCGATCGCGCTGAAGCCCAAGGGCGAAACCGGACGAAAAGGAATAGTAGCTTCGATGCAGGCTGCTATCTGGGCGATCGTACTAGCTGGCAAAAAAGGCTCTAAAGATTTGGCAGCAATCACAGCGCTCAAAAATTCGTTTTGGCCGCCAAAGGGCGAGAGAGCCTTACCGGGAAGGAACCCAAAGATACTGGCCACAAGCTGATACATGGTATCGTCGGGCAGTTCGGTTTCATCTTTGATCACTAACTGCGATCGCACTTCTTTGACAAAAGGACAAAGGGCGCTGCTGATATTGAAACTTACGCCCTGATCGACTTGCACGTACACGAGGTCGTGAAATAGCGCTGCCAGCACCTCGATCGGATCGACTGACCCCCCGACCTCAAAAATGTGTTCCGACGTGTGAAAGTAGCGCCAAGGCCCTCTCATGGTTTGAATGATTAACTCGGCTATCTGCTCTAACTTGGCAATTTCGACTCTACCGCCTAATTGCTCGATCGACACCACCAAACCATCCAAACACCGTTTTTGTTCTCCAAAAAGCTCCATTTACGCACCTCCAGTGCATTCCCTGATAGTCTTGGACGCTTATTGCATGGTATCAAAACACGCTGCGATCGTGCCATGATTCGTCAATTAAAACTTACTTTTTTTTAGGGAGGGAGGAGAGAGACAGAGGGATAGAGGGATAGAGGGATAGAGGGAGATAGGGATAGAGGGAAATTAAACCTGAAAAATTCTGCATTTGCGGCGATCGGCATAACTTGGGCGATATGTATCCTAATTTACAGCAAAGCCGATCGCAAGTTCGTAAAGTTTTGATGAAGTTTTGACAAAACCTGTGGGTTATATTAAATCCTCTCTTTATCGGAATAGTAAATTCACTGTTGACTGTTGACTGTTGACTGTTGACTGTTAAGAGGGCGGGCACTCTTGGCACCGCCCCTACTGACTGTTGGCTGTTGACTGTTGACTGTTAACTGTTAACTGTTAACATCATGAGTGCAACCGGAATTGATATTACTGGCAATTCAGGTTTAAGCTGCAGCGGTGTAAATGCTGCGTCCCGCCTCAGCATAAGACTCGTAAACGTGCTGGTAAATTTCTTGACATTTGCGCTGGTACGCTGCGGTTGAGTAGCTTTCGGGAAGTTTATCTAACATTTCCTCGATCGCCACTTTAACCGCTGCCTTGGTTTGCTGTCGCCTGCGCCAATCTAACACTAATTTTTCTTGTTTGAGGGTTGACAAAAGTTCCTTTGCTACCTTCTTAACTTCCAGCTTTTCCTTCTCGGTTAAACTGATATCTGGTTTAGTCAACAAATCAAAAATCGCCAGTTCTTCCTCTGATAAATTCTCGCCTATGGCACGTTTATCCTCAATATTTAGTTCCTGGGCAAATTCCACTAACTCGGCAAACAATATTTCCACATTACCAGAACCAGCGTTGTATTCATCAATCATTTGCTGAAACTTATCGAGATAATTCATCCGGCTTTTGTTGAGGCGCAGCATTTGGGTTAGCTGGCTGCTAATTATACCTTTTAGTTTCTCAGTTTCCGTGTGTTTGTAACCCGATGCAAACTGGGATTTGAGGGCTTCAAAGTCAATTTTGCTGAGGTAAATTGGTTGATTTGATGCGGGGATGATATAATTTGAAGTACCGATGGATTTGTCCAAAATTTCCTCAACAGCGGCTTTGACTTCGGCAATATCCACCTGTGGGGTTAGACTTTTGATGCGCTTGGTAATTTCAGCAAAAGCGTATAAACTAGGATTGAACTCGCCAGATGCTGGGTCTGGGAGAATCGCTTTGTAGAGTTTGTTAACGTTCTGAGTTAGTGCTAGATATCGCTGTTTGGAATCGTCGTTGATCAGGATAAGTTCGACAGCATCATTCCACAGCTTGGTAAGGGCGAAAGCTTCGGTGGCGGCTTGGATTTTGTCGAAGTTGATGCCGTGTTGCGTGCAGAATTGTAGGGTAAGATCGATCGCACTTCTCAATTCATCCACTAGGGCGGCTTTCGATTGTACCGGCGTGTCGCCTTCGGAGACATCACCGCCCGATGCGGAACCGTAAATTGCTAGGGCTTTTTGCAAGTCGCGGAAAACGCCGATATAGTCTACAATCAGCCCGTTTGTCTTTTCCCCAAATACGCGATTCGCCCTGGCGATGGTTTGCATCAGGGTGTGGTTTCGCATCGGTTTGTCGAGGTAGATAGTGGAACAACTGGGCGCGTCAAATCCTGTCATCCACATCGCGCAGACAAAGACGATTCGCAGGGGGTGATTCGCATCTTTGAATTTATCGTCTAATCCTGGTTTTTCCTTGGCGAGGCGTTGGCGGTGGGGTTTGATGGTTAAACCTTTTTTGTTAAAGATTTCTTCCTCATTTTGGGAAGAAGAAATGATTACCGCCATGTCGGTTTCGGCGATGTATTGAATCTGGGCGGTTAGGTTTTCGTGTTCGTTAGGGGTTATTTTTGAACCCGGAGATCCCCCCCAGCCCCCCTTAATAAGGGGGGAGAATTCATTGTGCAAAGTTCCCGTTGTTAAGGGGGGATCGGATTCGTTCAAATTCCCCCTTATTAAGGGGGATTTAGGGGGATCTGATTCGTTCAAATTCCCCCTTATTAAGGGGGATTTAGGGGGATCGGAGTCGTTCAAAGTCCCCCTGATTAAGGGGGATTTAGGGGGATCGGATTCGTTCAAAGTCCCCCTGATTAAGGGGGATTTAGGGGGATCGGATTCGGCGTTGGCTGCGATTAGTTGGTTTTGTAATTCGGTTAAATACTGTTGCCAATAGTGCTGGACTTTGTTATACATTTTAACAGCAGTAAAGCGATCGATGGAGACAACCATTGCTTTACCTTGGTAGCCGCGCCCTAAAAAGTGGGCGACTATATCTTTGGCGATTTCGTCTAAGCGTTCATCTCGCGTTATTAGGTGCAATTCCCGCGCAAATTCGCGATCGAGTTTATTTGCTTCGGCTTCATCTAAATCTGCTGATTCTATCGCATCGGCTATCTGTTCATTGAGTTCGCTGTTGGTGAGTTCTAGTTGGGGGATGCGGTTTTCGTAGAACAGGGGAACCGTTGCGCCGTCTTCGATGGATTGGCGGAAGTTGTAGATGCTGATGTAGTCGCCAAATTCGCGCCGCGTGGCTTCTTCTCCCACGAGTAAGGGTGTGCCGGTGAAGCCGATAAATCCGGCGTTTGGTAATGCGGTTCTCATGTTGGCGGCGTAGCTGTCGTATTGCGAACGGTGGGCTTCGTCGGCGATGATAATTACATTATTTCGATCGGAAAGTTGGGGGTAGGTTTCGCCTTTTTGGGTGCGGAATTTTTGAATTAATGTGAATACATAGCGGTGGTCTTCTGTCAATAGTTGTTTGAGATGTTCGCCGCTGTTGGCGCGGACTTTTTCTTCGGGTTCAGTGACAGCGCCTGTTTTGGCAAAGTTTTTGTAGATTTGGTTGTCTAAGTCGTCGCGATCGGTGATAATTACAAATGTCCAATTTCCGGTAATTGTGCGGTGGACTTTCTGGGAAAAGAACTGCATCGAGAAGCTTTTACCGCTGCCTTGGGTGTGCCAGAAAACACCGAGTTTGCCTTGATTTTCGCCGATGTTTTGTACGGCTTCTAGGCAATTGTTCACGCCGAGATACTGATGATTTTTGGCAACGAGTTTGATTAAATTGCCTTGTTCTTCGCTAAATAAGGTGAAGTTTTCGACAATATCTAAGAGTTTGGTTTTGTCGCAGGTTCCGCGAATTAGGGTTTCCAGGGAGATGATGCCTTGTTCGCCTTCGTTGTTGATTTTTTTCCAGTCTGAGAAATACTCCCAAGTGGCGGTGAGGCTAGCGATTTTGCTGATGCTACCGTTGGAGAGGATAACGATGCTGTTGTACCAAAATAATTGCGGGATTTCTTTTCGGTAGTCGCAGAAGTTGTTTTGATAGGCGAGTTCGACTCGTTCGCTGGAGGCTTTGAGTTCGATAAATATTAAGGCAATGCCGTTTATGAAGCCGATTAAATCGGTGCGGCGGGTGTACATTTCCCCGGTAATCCAGAATTGGGAAGCGAGGAAAAAGTCGTTGTTGGTGGGGTTTTTCCAGTCGATGACGGTGACGTTTTCGGTGATGTCTTCGCCGTCGTCGTTGCGGTAGGTGACTGTTACTCTATCTTTGAGGAGGTTATAAATTTCGCGGTTGGCGTTGGCGAGGGTGAGGGCGTTTCTGTCGCGGATCAGTTGTTCGATGGCGAGGTTAATTGCTGGTTTGGGGAGGTGAGGGTTGAGTTTTTCTAGGGCTGGTTGTAGTTTGGAGATGAGAACAACTTCGCTTCTGGTTTCTCGCCCTAAGTTGCTGGTTCCGCTATTCCATTCGTGGTAGCAGTTGGCTGTGGTGTAGCCTAGTTGTTGAAATAGGGCGACGGTTTCGAGTTCTAGGGCTTCTTCTGAGTCTGGGTGAGGTGAGGTCATGTAGCAATCTCTCCTGTGTTCATGTGGATATTATTGTACGTTCCGGTGGAACGTCTCTCTCTGGGTGAGGTGAGGTCTCTCCTGTGTTCACGTGGATATTATTGTAGAGACGTTCCGGTGGAACGTCTCTCTCTCTGTCAGAAGAAGACGCCTACCAGGGCGTCTCTACGATGGGGATGGTTTTACTGGGTGAG
>NZ_JBARVX010000563.1:0-3511 GCF_049646505.1 Microcoleus sp. | reverse complement strand
GGAACTAATTTAATTGCTTCAATTAAATTCATTGCTGATGCACTCCATAATTATAATCTACCCATCCAGGGCAGACTTGATTGCCTCTTCTATCATACATTCCCCCCTGACAATTAATCCACCCTGCTTACTATTCAGTTAATTCCAGGTGTGTATCGCCCAGTCATACATAAATTTATCAACTTTAGAAACTGTATTAGGCTATAATCTAGTTATCGAGTTAGGTGTTGCAATTGAATCGCCCCATCCAGCTTCTTCGAGTTCGAGATATGCAGGTGGTTGATGCCATTCAGACCTCTGTTACCCAAAAGCATTTAGAAGATGCCGCAACCCTCTGGGAACCAATCCTTAGAGGTAGTGGAGAAGAAGATGAATACTGGGATTGGGTGAGCAAAAGCTATCGAACTAAATTTTTACCGGGAGATGAACTATATGCCATTGAGTGCGATGGCACAACTCAGGGTTTAATGACAATTGATATCCTAAAAAAACGCTGCTATATTGAGTCTCAATTAAGACGAAGATTGGTATACGTCAGAGCCCTAGCAACGGCTCCTTGGAATCGACCTGCTATCACCAATCCTCCTACTTATAAAGGAGTAGGTGGAAATCTGATAAATTTTGCGATCGCCCGCAGCGAAGAATTAGGATACCAAGGGAGAATAGGCTTGCACGCATTGCCTGGTGCGCTAGTATTTTATAGAAAATTGAGAGTGGGGCTGCTAGACTGCGGCCCAGATCCTGAAGAACCCGACAATCTTAATTACTTGGAAACATTAAGGACAGAAAGATGAGTAAATCAATTCCCTCCGAGCCTCAATCCACAATAAATGATACAACCCACCACCAGCGTTTGATGGAACTGGTAGAAGCTGAAGATGCAGCTAACGGAGAAGTTGGCTGCGGTCGGAATTTGGGAGATCGACCTTCAGTGTATCTGAAAACCTGCCGCATCAATATATCTGATGAGAAGTTAAGAAATTTGTTGAGGGAGTATTTAGGTCATTTATTGATGGAGGTAGATTTTGACTCGATCGTCACCCAAGTGAGTTATTTTGTAGAATCGCTAGTAGTGCAAGAAAGCATTCGATCGTCGAATCCCCAACCGAAATTAACGCCCAAAGAATCAGTTGCAGAATACATTCCCGCGCCAGAACTAAAACAGTGTATTGAATCGGAATTGGGGGAGTTTTGTTCGTCAAGCGCGATCGAGCAAATTGTTCTGTATGCTCGCCAAGTAATTCACAATTCAGTTCTACAACCCCGACATAAGTGGCCCCAACCTATTTGGGTGCTAAGCGCTCTTAAAAAGCTGTACGTTACTCAGGCGTCTAGTTTGGATGCAGCAATCGATCGAGTGAAAGCACAGTACCCTCAAGAAACCGGAGAATTGCAAGTAATAAAAGTTGGAGGCATTATCGCGCCAAACCAAGTGATTTCCTTGGACTCGAACGACAATTTTCGTTGAAAAAATCTGGCAAATAGTTAGGTAGCTTTGAGGTGCGGTGCGAGAGTTGGAAGAATCAAAACGGACCTCTTGAAAGTCCAGAAACAACCCCGCTACCGCGCCCGATTTCGCTCGATGCTGCTGTTTCTGTTGCGGGGTCGTTCGATCGCAAATATATGGATTTATCGCCCCTTTGCTAAGTCAGCATAGATTAATATCTCCCAACCCAAAATTAGCAGCAGGATTAGCTCAACTCCACCCAAAACATGAATTGCTAAAGCTGCACCCGGTACTAAGATCCAGAAGGAAATCAGGGCAATAATTCCTGACACGACGAAGGTGATTTCATCAACAATCAATTGCTCAATCTTGCGGAGCGAGCGCCGCCGATCGCTCCGGTGGGCAATTTCCCAGCCAAACAATGATTCTACTTCTGCGTGTCCGGTTTTTTCTTTGACCTTTTCAACTAAAGTGAGCCGAATATATCGCCCGATCGCACTGATCTTTTCATCGTTTACTAAGTACGTCCAGCCGAGAATCAAGGAAGCCCAGGGGAGGATGAGAAAGGCGTAGTGTTGGCCCAGTTAGAAGCCAATACGGTTTACTTAAGGGTTGGGAGGCTTTAAAATATTAAAAACAGGAGAATTAATTTTTATTCCAGTACCTCTGTGTTTAACTTTTTTGGATTTAAATTTTGAAACAGGTTTTTTGACAACTCTTGGGTTATTTCTCTCAACTCTTTGTGGCAAAGTCGCATCAAGAATCTCCAAATTCAACCAAGTTAAAAAAAGGGAATTTCTTGTGCTTCTAGTCGCTGAAATTTTGGGACAGCGCGACGAATAACTCGTAATGTACCCGTGAAAGAAATACTTAATGGGGAAATTTCTGCATTATTCGCTGTTTGATAAATTAATGAGCGCACAGCTCTTCGATCCTAATAATAGACCATAAATTTCTTGCACTACTTCTCTTGGTCTTTGAGAACGAATATGAGTTTTTCGTTCTAACAGATGTACTTTGAATTCATCAATTGTATTTTCGACTTCCCACCGTTGATGATATTCGGCAGCCAATAACTTTGCCGGAAATTTTTGAGGGTCTAATAAACTTGTAATTAAACGATATCTAATTTCTGCTGTTGGGTCATTTAAGTTTTCAATCCTGTACTCGATTACTCTGATTTGGATTGGTTTAAATCCTTTCTTTCTGAATTTGCCTGGGGGATTAATAAAACTTAAGTAAGAGCCATCTTCTAGCTGTGTTTCGTTGAGGAATTTAACATTTGATGGAATTCTTCCTAAATAGCCACAACCCTTGCTGAGCGCGGATGATACCATTGCATACGAATGCAAACCTCTATCCCACATTAGCAACATTTCTTTAGTAACTGACCGCAATAATCTTAACGCTCTGACTCTTTCTCCATCTTGTATGGGCATATTAAAGCATCAAATATTAAATGTGTTCCTGCTTCTACTAAAATAACTAATCTAGATGAAGGGAAAAGCAGCTCTTATACCTGGACGGCTACCTGGACGGCCAAAAACTCTGGCATTTTCATCACTGTCTGGGATATTTAAGCAGGTTCCATCTATTGCTACAACTCTCAATCCATTCAGAAAAGCTCCCACTGTTTCAGTTGTAGCCATTGGTCGTACCAACTGATGAAATAACTGGCTCATTACAGAAGGCCCTAATCTTTTTCGGGCTTTAGTAATAGCTGCCTTGCAGGGAGTTTTCCAGAATTTACCAGTTTTCAACCAGACTTCATTAAGTCCATCAATCAGATTTTTTAGTACGTCGCGCATAGAGTCTTTTGACCATAAGCTTATTGCTACGATCAAACATACTACCAGTTGTGATGGTAGCGCACGATGCCGTTTTTCTTTGGCTTTTGTTTTCAGGATAGCCGCTTCTATTTCTGTTGATGGAATCGCTATAGCCTTTCTCACAAAGATGAGGTACAATAACAGCAGTGTGTAAACCAGTTAAAAATATTTTCTGATGTAACTTGCTCGAACGCAAACTCAATGGCTTTTCCTAATTCTTGATAATTAGTAGTCT
>NZ_JBARVX010000562.1:0-14966 GCF_049646505.1 Microcoleus sp. | reverse complement strand
AGAGAGATTTGGGTTTGCGACAGTGTGCGTGTATCCCGCCTACGTCCGACAAGCAGTTCAATTGCTGCACGGCAAAAAGCCCAAAGTCTGCACTGTTATCGGTTTTCCCACTGGTGCTTCGACTTCAACGGTAAAACTTTACGAAGCTCTAGAAGCCGCCGACAATGGAGCCGTAGAGTTAGATGTCTCTGTTAACTTAGGATTGTTGAAAGCTGGCAGAATCGACGAATTCCATCAGGAATTAGCCCGAATTTGCGAAGAAACAAATCTTACCATCAAAGCAATTATCGAAAGTTCGCTGCTTTCCGATCCCGAAAAACAATTAGCTGCTGAAATTTGTATGGAAGCTGGTGTTGCTTATATAAAAACCAACACTGGCTTTTTTGGCGCGGCGACAGTTGACGATGTGCGACTGCTGAACGAAGTTACGAAGGGAAGGATTGGGATTAAAGCGGCTGGGGGAATTCGGACTCACGAACAAGCTCTAGATTTGGTAGTAGCTGGTGCTACTCGTTTGGGGACTTCTCGCGGCCCGGAATTACTCCGCCAGCGCGATAATTTATTTAGTAGTTAGTAGTTATTAGTTAGTAGTTATTAGTTAGTAGTTATTAGTTATTAGTTATTAGTTATTAGTTATTAGTTATTAGTTAGTAGTTAGTAGTTAGTAGTTATTAGTTAGTAGTTAGTAGTTATTAGTTAGTAGTTATTAGTTAGTAGTTATTAGTTAGTAGTTAGTAGTCAGTAGTTAACTGGTTCCCAGGCTCTGCCTGGGAACCCATATCACTCTTGCTCTGCCTCGCCACAGGATTAAAAGCTGACTCAAGTCCGCACTACAAACCTATCTTACTGCGGTTAGCTGGTTAAGAGGCTCTGCGACAGGAACCCATATAAGCGAGGAAGAGCCTCGGCTGAGAAAAGGAGGCAGAGCCTCCGGATCTGCGTTACCAGGCAGAGCCTGTTAACGAGTATAAATTGGTACGCAGTGGACACCCTACAAATAAAAGTTCTGTGTCGCCGACTGTTTTTGCTACTGTTGTAAATCTCCAATCTCCAATCTCAAATATCAAATCGAGTGACTCGAACTTACAAAGCAACTGGTATCAATCTTAAGAGTGCGCCCATCGGCGAATCCGATCGCCTGCTGACTGTTTTAACGCGGGAATTCGGCTTAATTCGAGCTGTAGCGCCCGGTGTTCGCAAACAGCGATCGAGCATTGGCGGTAGAAGCGAGTTATTTGTCGTCAACGAATTGTTGATTGCCAAAGGCCGATCGCTCGACAAAATTACCCAAGCGTCCACCGTCGAATCCTATCCGGGTTTGAGCCGCAACTTGGGGAAACTCTCCGCCGCGCAATATCTGGCCGAATTGGCGATCGCCAGCGCCCTTTCCGACGAACCCCAAGAAGAACTATTTTGGTTGCTGGGCGAACATTTGAGCCGTTTGGAGCGTTTGTCCGATCGCACAGAAATCCAATCCGCCGCCGTCCTCGTCGCCCACCTCGCCCAGGGCATTTTTCATTTGCTAGCGCTCGCGGGTCTCGCGCCCCAAGTCCAAGTCTGCTGCGCCACCAGACAACCGATCGCCCCCAATTTCAGCGATCCGAACTGGCAAACCGGCTTTAGTATACCCTCTGGGGGAACCTTTAGCTTGCCAGAATTAGCTAACTTAGAAGCTGAACTATCCTCTGAAATTGGCAGATCCTACAGAGTCGCTTCCCGTTCCCGGCCAACGAGCGACAGCAAACACTTGACAAATTTCCAAATAAATGCTAAGGAATTAGCAGCGCTGCAACAGTTGGGTAGTGCAGAACTAGAAGAGGGGATTGCCGATCGCGCAGCTTGGGTATCTGTCGAAAATATTTTGCGACAGTATGCCCAGTATCATTTAGGTTGCACGATTCGATCGGGAAGCTCGATCGACGCTTACTTAGAGAATTTTGAGTTTTAAATTTTAGGTTAAAGAAGTGAACGGGCGATCGTACAGCACCCAGAGCCGGCGGGATATCCGAACCTGCCGGCAATTTCAGGTAAATTCTCAACCTTCTCCCAACATTAGATAATAGATCAAGTTATAAATTACTAAATTTAGGAGCTAAAAAACTCAATTTGAACTTCACATCCCCAACCCCGAACAATCCCCAGCGAGCCACCCCCCAATCCTATGATGCGACTGTCCGATTCTGATTTGAGAATATCTATTTTAGCTGCGACCAACCACAAGATGGAAGAACGAGAAAATGTTCCCGATTATCAGTCCTCGCCAGTCTCGGCCGATCGACAATGGAACAACGCCCAACACCCAGAAATGGATAAATATCTGACAAATCCAGAAACAGAGGCGAGCAAAAGTAACAGCGAACCTGCCGCCGTCGGGCCGCCAACAGCAGAGCCAGCAGCAGAAATATCCGAAGCAGTTACCGAAACTCCCGAAAAAGACACAGGATTTTTGCCAGTTATCAAAAACCGCAATTTTCTAGCACTGTGGAGCGGACAAATATTCTCCCAACTAGCAGATAAAGTTTATCTCGTACTGACGATCGCCCTCGTAGCCAGCCGGTTTCAAGCGCCAGATCAAAGCATCAGCAGGTGGGTATCAGCAATTATGATCGCCTTTACCATACCCGCAGTGCTGTTCGGTGCCGCCGCAGGCGTGTATGTCGATCGCTGGTCGAAAAAAGCCGTGCTCGTAGCCACAAACCTGCTGCGGGGAGGCTTCGTATTAACATTACCCCTGCTGCTGTGGCTCTCAGACGGTTTTGAAATCGGTCAACTGCCGCTCGGATTCTGCTTGCTGCTGCTAGTAACATTCCTAGTTTCGACCCTAACTCAATTTTTCGCCCCAGCAGAACAGTCAGTGATTCCGCTAATTGTGGAACGCCACCACCTGCTATCGGCAAACTCCCTCTACACCACCACCATGATGGGTTCGGTGATTATCGGCTTTGCCGTCGGGGAACCCTTACTGGCTTTAGCCGACACCATATTCACCAACCTCGGCGGCGGAATCGGCATCGGCAAAGAAATAGTAGTAGGCGGAAGTTACGCCTTCGCCGGAGTGCTGTTGCTGTTGATGAAAACAGGCGAAAAAAACGAAGCCGAACACGAACCGCCCCATCCCCTAGCAGACTTAAAAGACGGCCTGCGCTACATCAACGCTCAACCCAAAGTCCGCAATGCTTTAATTCAACTAATTATTCTATTTTCCATTTTTGCAGCCTTGGCAGTTCTAGCGGTGCGGCTGGCAGAAATGCTGCCCGGTATGAAAGCGTCGCAATTTGGCTTTTTGCTGGCTGCGGTGGGCGTGGGGATGGCTGTTGGGGCAACAACTGTCGGCTATCTCGGCCACAAACTTTCTCATTCCCAACTGAGTTTAATCGGATCGGTTGGCATGGCACTTGCTTTGCTGGGCCTTTCTGCATTTACGCACCATTTGTGGATCTCGGTGCTTTTTATTACCCTGTTGGGTTTATTTGCCTCATTGGTAGGAGTGCCGATGCAGACGACAATTCAATCAGAAACCCCAGAAGAAATGCGGGGAAAAGTCTTCGGGCTGCAAAATAATGCTACTAATATCGCTTTGAGTTTACCATTAGCTTTGGCGGGAGTAGCGGAAACATTTCTGGGTTTGCCTGCTGTGTTTTTGGCTTTGGCTGGATTGGCGATCGCTGGCGGTGTCTTAACCTGGTATATTTTCCGTAGCACTAATAGCAAAGTCGATCGAATCTAAAAAATAACAAACTCTGATTTACTCGAAATGCACATCGCTTGGCTAGGAAAAAAATCACCTTTTTGCGGTAACGTCACTTACTCCAGGGAAGTCACCAACGCACTGTTAGACCGGGGATACCAGGTCAGTTTCCTGCACTTTGCCCAAGAAGCCGGCCCGCTGGACAGGAACAATACGGCGTGGAGCATGGCAAATGGGAAATGGGGAGCTTCCATTGCTCAAACTTCATTTACCAATTCGCTCTCGCCGGCGAGTTGCAACGAAGTTTCTTTACCCTGCCACTACAAATCGCAAATTTATACGATTCCGACTCTCAAATCCCGCACCGTGTTGATGAAATCTTTGCGGAGGCTGAAACCCGATGTTGTTCACGCTTCCCTGACGCTTTCGCCTCTAGATTTTCTGCTGCCGGAAATTTGTCAAGAATTGAATTTGCCTTTGGTGGCGACTTTTCACCCGCCGTTCGATCGCAAATTGCGGAATTTGACATCGGGAACCCAACACCTGATGTATCAACTCTACGCTCCGTTTTTGGCTCACTACGACTCGACGATCGTATTTTCTTACATTCAGCGGGAAATTTTGATGAAGTTGGGAGTACCGCAAGAACGGGTAGCCGTGATTCCCAACGGAGTAGACGCGACGAAGTATTCTCCCGGGCCTTCGGGGTTGAAGTCGGAGTTAAAGGCCGATCGACTTTTTGTCTACCAAGGCCGGATTGCGCCGGAGAAAAATGTCGAGGCTCTGCTGAAGGCTTGGAAAGAGTGCAATTTTGGGCCTGGTAACGTGTTGGCCGTGGTGGGCGACGGGCCCCTCGCCACCTCGCTGCAACTGTCCTACGGCGAAGAGGAGGGCATTGTGTGGCTCGGATTTGTCGCCGAGGAGGAGCGCCGGATCGAAATTCTGCGCGGTGCAGATGTATTTATTTTGCCTTCTTTGGTGGAGGGACTGTCGCTGTCGCTGCTGGAAGCGATGGCCTGCGGTTTAGCTTGTTTGGCAACGGATGCGGGTGCTGACGGCGAAGCCTTGGAGGAAGGGGCGGGGATAGTTTTGAACACTCAGCGGGTGCGGAGTCAGTTGCAAACTTTGCTGCCGCTGTTTTGCGATCATCCTGAGTTTGGAATGCTGCTCGGCCAAAAAGCACGCCAACGGGCGATCGAGCGGTACACTCTCAGTCAAAATATTACTGAGCTAGAAAAGCTGTACTCAGAGGTTTTGCAGAAGCAGTGCGTGCCGCTGCGGGGCTTGGCGTAACTTAGTCATTTGATTGCTCGTTCCCAGGCTCTAGCCTGGGAACGCAGATCCGGAGGCTCTGCCTCCTCCGAGTCCCAAGAGCAGCGAGGCAGAGCCTCTAGATATGGGTTCCCAGGCTAGAGCCTGGGAACCAGTTCAACGAGCAATGAACTTGTTCCCTCTTCTTTTTTCCTTCTTCCCTCTTCTTTTTTCCTTCTTCCTTCTTCCTTCTTCCTTCTTCCTTCTTCCTCTACCCTCCAGGACGCAAATAATCCAAAAGCCTATCGCCCGAATCGGCTCGAATCAAAGCAACCACAACATCCGGCAAACTTCCCAAACTCGGATAAACCAAATAACGCGGTTCCCAGCGCGGCCCAAACTTATCTTTAAAACTGTGCAATCCCTTAAAATTATAAAACTTGCTCAAGTGATCCGAAAGATAAATCAAAACCTTTTCCAACCGCCCAGATTTTTCAGATTCTCCCACACCAGCCAAAGCCGACAAACCCAAATCAAATTCTGCATATCCCAACTCTTGACAGTGCTGCAACATCGAAGCAAACAAACACTCCATTGTGCCGTTTTCTACCTCGGTGCGCCGCCGCATTAAATCAACTCCAACAACATCATTTCCCACCAATATCATATTAGCAAAAGCACTGATTTTACCGTCGGGAGTGTGAATCGCTACGACGCGCGTTTTCTGCAAATATGCCTCATCAAACCAACCCACAGAAAACTGTTTTTCCGCACCCTGAACCATTTGCAGCCACTCGTCGCTAACAGCTTTCATTTGCCGCATCAATTCCGCACTTAAAGGAGGTTCGTAAAATTCGATACGATGTCCTGCTTTTGTCAGTCGGTTAATCGCAGTTCTTAAGTTTTGATTTGCCTTGCCTTTGAGAGTAAAGTTTTTGAGATTTAAAATCGCTTCTTCGCCAATTTGCACTACTCGAAAACCGAGAGTAGAATACATTTCTAAATCGTCGGGCAAAGTTTGATAAAATGCTGGATACCAATCGTTGCGATCGCAAAATTCTTGAAACCCCAGAATTGCTTCTTTGCGGTCTTCAGTCGGCCCGATGGGGTCTCCGAGGGCGATCGCACCTCTACCTTTCGGCACGTAGGCGATCGTACTTTTTCCCGAAGGACTAAAATAATAAGATTTATCCTCAAGCAGCGCCAGTCTCGCTAGGGTTGTCCGCCCGTATTCCGCTACAACTTCTTGAGCTTTATTGCGTTCCGAAATACTTGCCGAATCTCGCAGCAGCACCGGCCGCAGCAGCATCAAAAGTGCGTAACCAAGCGTTACCGCACCGACAGCATAAATCGAATCTGCGAAAAAGTTAGCAAACCGAGTTTTCGGAACCAAACCCGCATTGTCCGCCGTAAAAAACATCGCGAAAGTCTGGTACAAAGCATCGTCCAAATTGAAATTAACTGCTCGTTCGTTAACTTCAAAACGACCGTCCAATATGTAAAAACCAGCAGTCCCGTAAGCGAGGGTAAACAACAAAGCGCCTACCAAAACGCGGATTCCTTGAGCAATTGAAGGGCGATCGGATTGAGCGGTAAATGTCTTCCGCATCACCAACAATTGCAACAGCAGCACCCCAGAAAGCAAACTTTCTTCAATATCTAATCCCTTAATTAAATGAATTACAATAGAAACGTTTAACAGTCCCACAGTCAACAACCAAGCAATCCGCTTGCGCCGCAACAAATTAGCTGCCAAAGTTAGCAGCATAAATCCGATAACTGCTGCAAAAAAATGCCCGCCAGCACGCACAGTAAAAGGAAAAAACGGTTCCAGCCAATTTCGGCGATCGGGTAAACTGGGAGTTACCGCAGATAGCAGGTTAATAATTCCTACCAATCCAGTTAAAAATGATGCCGTCCAGAGTCCAATTTTAGTTTTTTGGGGTAACACAGTTCACCTTTCTACTTTTTCTGTGCGGCCAGTGATATCTTAAACTGTTTTCCAACATAACTCAATGAATCGGCTAAATGCTTGTGCCAATAATTCCAACCGACATCAGGACCAACAATTCCGTGTCCGCCCGGAAATTTGTTAAACTCATTGGCAACACCCAAACGGTTTAACTGTTCGTGAAATTGTTGCGTAGAAGTCAGAAATTCCTTGTCTTCTTCCCCTGCATCCAAATAAGCGCGCAACCGCTGTTTATCTTTAACAGAAAGTTTTTCCACTAAATATTTAGGACTGTTATTTTTGCCGCTTCCATCGGTAAAATAACCGCTGTGGCTGAACAGAATATTAAAATTATTCAAGTAGCGCAAACCAATATTAAAAGCTCCCCAACCCCCCGAAGATTGTCCTCCCATTGCCCAGAATTTGGGGTTTTCCTGCGTTCTGTAGCGAGATTTTACGATTTGAACCAACTCGGAGCCGATCGCAGTTCCCACGCGACCGTTGGGCCCGTCAAAATACTGGGGGTCCCACAAAGGACTCGTACCCCGGTTGTCGTTCCCGTCAGGGGTAATGATAATTGACGGCGGCAATCTTTTGGTTTTATATAAATCGTGAAGTACAGAAGTAACAGCAGCTTTGTCTTGATAAGCGCGCGCGTTTCCGTGCCCGCCGTGCAGCAAAAAAATCACTGGATAGCGCTGTTTGGGATTTTTTGCGTACCCAGGCGGTAAAATTAAGCCGTAGGTGCGCTCTGAATTCATAGCTGCACTTTTATATGTTTTGAGTTCAAAATTTAAGTTGGCATCTACTATTACTTTCGGAGGGTCTAACTGAGGTGCTCCGGCAATAAAAACGTACCAGTATCCAGTCGCACCTAGTATGAGGATTGCACCCGTACCGATACCTAAAACTTTTCCCAGCCACTTAGGCATAATGTTAGTTGACGGTTATTTGTTATTTGTTATTTGTTATTGGTTATTTGTTATTGGTTATTTGTTATTGGTTATTTGTTATTTGTTATTTGTTATTTGTTATTGGTTATTGGTTATTGGTTATTGGTTATTTGTTATTGGTTATTGGTTATTTGTTATTGGTTATTTGTTATTGGTTATTGGTTATTTGTTATTTGTTATTTGTTATTTGTTATTTGTTACATATAAAATCATTAATACCCAATGCCCAATGACCAATGACCAATGCCCGATGCCCGATTCCCGATTCCCGATGCTCTTCGGCCCGATGCCCGATTCCCGATGCCCGATGCCCGATTCCCGATTCCCGATGCCCAATGCCCCATTCCCAATTCCCGATTCCCAACAAAAAACAAAATGACTTATAGAAATCCCGCTCCTACAGTTGATATTATCATTGAATTGGTCGATCGCCCGCACCGCCCGATCGTACTCGTCGAACGTCGCAACATTCCCTACGGCTGGGCAATTCCCGGCGGCTTTGTCGATTGCGGGGAATCGGTAGAAACGGCTGCTAAACGCGAAGCTTTAGAAGAAACCAGCTTGAATGTAGAATTAATCGAGCAGTTTTACGTTTATTCTGACCCCAATCGCGACCCCCGCAAACACACAATCAGCATTGTATTCTTGGCTGCTGCAACGGGGGAACCTCAAGCCGCCGACGATGCTAAAAATTTACAGTTTTTTGAATCTTGGCAGATTCCTGCACAATTGTGTTTCGATCACGATATCATTTTACGAGATTATTGGCGTTACCGCCATTACGGATTGCGTCCGCAGTTGTAGAGTAGGGATTTTTTAACCGCAGATGCACGCGGATTAACGCAGATTGATTGCTATGATTTATCTGTAATTTATCTGTGTTAATCTGCGGTTAATCTGCGGTTAAATTCGTCACACTAAATTTTATGGCAAGCTTGACAATATTAGGCGGGGGTGCATGGGGTTCGGCCCTGGCAAATCTGGGAAGCAAAAAGGGCGATCGCGTTAATTTGTGGTCGCGCAGCAATTCTGTTAGTCTAGAATCAGTGATAACTGGTGCCGATGTTGTGATTTCCGCAGTTTCGATGAAGGGAGTTGGGGAAACAGTCGATCGAGTGCTTGCCTTAAACTTAACTCCGACTACAATTATAGTTACTGTCACCAAAGGTTTAGACCCTGCGACGACGCGCACTCCGTCTCAAATTTGGCAAAATGCCTTTCCTAACAATTCAATAGTCGTAGTTTCTGGCCCCAATCTTTCCGAAGAAATTCAGCAGGGATTGCCGGCTGCAACGGTAGCGGCGAGTTGGGATTTAGCAGCGGCGAAGCAAGTACAAAATATTTACAGTTCCGATATTTTTCGGGTTTATGTGAATGAAGATCCGCTGGGGACTGAGTTAGGTGGAACCCTGAAAAATGTATTTGCGATCGCCGCTGGTGTTTGCGACGGTTTACAATTAGGAACTAATGCTAAATCTGCTCTGCTGACTCGCGCTTTGCCAGAAATGATTCGGGTAGGAGTTCGTTTGGGAGCTCGCGCCGAAACTTTTTACGGTTTGTCTGGTTTGGGAGATTTACTCGCTACTTGCAACAGTCCTTTGTCCCGCAATTATCGAGTTGGTTTTGGATTAGCTAAAGGCAAATCTTTAGAGCAAATTTTGCACGAATTGCAGAGCACTGCTGAGGGAGTTAATACTGCTAATGTGTTGATTGATTTAGCCTCGCGGCGCGAGATTGAAGTCCCGGTTTCCCGTCAAGTTTATCGTTTATTAAATGGTGAAATCACTCCCGAACAAGCAGTTTTGGGGCTGATGGAACGGGATTTGAAACCTGAGTAATATCAAATTTAGATAATTCGGCGGTTGAAACCGCTCCTTGTCAAACAAAGTCCGCCTGCGCGGACTAAGAAATGATTTGCTAAAAATAGGATGAATGCTATTTATTTAGCGCCGTAATAAAAAGCGATTTCTTTCTCTTTCAGCGGTGCAAAGTCGGCCGCAACCAGCATTTTATCGAGTTCTTCTTGTCCGATATGTTTGACACCGATTCGGACAATGCGCGATCGCATTGTATTCGACACGCCACTGCGCTGTCTCCCGGCTTCTAAGCCCATCACTTGCTCGTAAAGGTCTAATTTGGCCTTCGGAATCGGAGTGCCGTCAAAATCGTTTCCAGAGGCGATCGCAACATCGATCGCATCTGCACCGGTGGTAGGTGAAGGCGCTGAGTTGGTTTCTGAAGACATTGTGCTCTCCTATCAAAGTTTGCTGTGGAAGTATTTTATCAGAGAACTCTTGACTTTGCTCAAATTTGTCAATCCTTAATATTTGGGAAATGCCAAATATTTAGCGCCCGCCCCAAAGTCCGCCAGGGCTTTAAACTTTTAGCGGACTTTCGCAATTACGAAATCGCTAACTTTCGGAGTCACAAATTGGCAGACTTAACTACATTAAAAAATCGATCGACCTTTTTGATTGTCCACATTTCCCCCGCTGACAATTTCCCCAATTCTTGCATTTTCTGTCACATAAAAAACATTATTTTGCGAATTTCCGCCTCCACAACAGTTGCGACATTTTCTATACAATGCAGTAGCGAAAAGTCTATTTTCCTAATGACGGCGCGCGCGCCCCCAGCAATTGCATCCGCGCATCCCGACAGAAAACCGCGAAATTTAAACGAACCCTGGGCCCAAAATTCTCGCACTTAAAAAATACTTGACAATTAGTCTGTTTGGCGACACTTCCCCAAGCCTGCACCGGAGTCTTGAAAGCTTTGCCCTGCAAGCGCTTTGCCGCCCTTCCACATCGGGAAAACAGACGAGAAAGGGATTTTTATCACCAAGGTTGGCTGCGATATTTTTTCTGCTTCGGGTGCTAGTGCGGGATTTTACCATACATTGAGTCAGAGTATTATCACTTTTACTGATATAATATATCAAGAATGCTTATCTAATAATTGCAACTTATTATCAAAAGAGCTGTAACATAATGTCAAGATTATTGGTATACATTATCAAGTAGTTGCAGTTGCATAGGAGATAGATTAATGAATGCAAAGTTTAAAGCGCTAGCAAGCGCTAGCGCAGGAGTGTTGCTGTTGGGGGCTTTGACAGCGACTGTCGTGGAAGTCGGGCAAAAGGCGATCGCCCAAACAACGCAGCAGGGCGATCTAGATTTAAGAGCACAAGCTCCGATAAATCGCATTAGAATCGTATTTGCCAACCGCAGAGATGCTACAGACTTGCAAAATAAAGCCAATCAAGTAGCGCAAATACTTTCCAGAGAAATCGGAATGCCCGTCGATGCAGTCATCGGCGACGAAACCGCCGCCGTAGAAGCATTGAGGGCCAACAGAGCAGATGTAGCATTTGTAGCAGGGCGCGCGGCATTAAAAGCAGAACAATTAGCCAAAGCGCGGATGTATTTAGCAGAAGTTCGCAGCGATTATTCCGGCGGAAATACCTACGATTCAGTGTTCGTAGTGCGCCAAGACAGTCCCCTGCGCCCCAAAGGTTCAGCAAAGCAAACCCTCGAACAATTGAAAGGCAAAAAAATGGCTTTCGCCTCTCGAACTTCCGGTTCGGGATTCATTTTTCCAATCTCAGAATTAGTGGGTCAAAGATTAGTTTCAGGGCCGGACAGACTGGACAATTTTTTCGGAAATGTCAGCTATGGTGACGGTTACAGCAGCGCTTTGCAAGCAGTTTTAAGAGGTCAAGCAGATGTCGGAGCTGTCTCGGAATATGCTTTGCTACCGCCTTGGATTACAGCCGAAGAAGGCAAGAGATTGCGAGTTTTGCAACAAGTTCCCGGAGTTCCAGCCCACGGAATTGTGATAGACGATCGCGTTCCTGCACCGATGCGGGAAAGACTGATTAATGCTTTCATGAAAATGAACGAACCAGCAAACAATCAATTGTTTCGCAGTTTGTACAACTCTCAGAGATTAGTTAAAGTCGATCATACGCGCCATTTAGCAACCTTGCGGCAAGCTTTGGTGCGCGCCAAACTCGAACCCTAAAATCAAGGTTCGTAGCGAGAGTAAAGGTTCGCAGTGAGGACGACAGCCTGCAAAAAAAGAAGGACTAAAGTCCTCACTGCGAACCGATTTTATTGTTACCCATCGAGGAGACAGTATAGCCTTTCTGTGCTCTCATATTGGGCATTGGGCATTGGGCATTGGGCATTGGGCATAGGGAATTGGGCATACCTCACTTTTTTGAGAAAGGCTATATATTAATGGCAAAGTCGATCGACAAATAGTTACCAAATTAACACGGTCAATTAAAAATCAATATAAATAGCTAAAATTTTTTCTTCCTTCTTCCTGATGACGTTGGACGGAAAGCTCGGAGGCGACAGCCAAACATGACTAATGACTAATGACTGAGGACTAATGACTAATGACTGAGGACTAATGACTAATGACTGATGACTAATGACTAATGACTAATGACTTCTTCCGACGGAATTACATCCGTTACATCCGTTACATAATCCGTTGCCGAACTTCTTCTTATGACTATCGAATGCAGCCAATTAAAAACAGCTTATTCAAATGCGCTAAACCGCCCGATTTTGAACGGAATAGATTGCAAGATTAAACAGGGCGAATTTGTAGCGCTTCTCGGCTTAAACGGTGCTGGAAAATCTACACTTCTCCGTTCATTTGTCGGGTTAGTCCCCGTCAAAACAGGAGAAATTCGGATTAACGATACAATCATAACTCCGCGCACTCTGAGACAAATTCGGCGCGATATCGGCTTAATTTTTCAAGGTGGCGGGTTAGTAAAACAGTCACCCGCCATCGACAATGTGCTTTGCGGTTGCTTGGGAAGCTTGAATACTTGGGAGACTTTGTGGGGTTTTCCGAAGCAGCAGCGCGATCGAGCATTTGACTTACTAGCAGACTTCGGACTCAAAGACCTAGCATATCAAAAAACCGGACTGCTCAGCGGCGGACAACAACAAAGAGTCGCCATCGCCCGCGCCTTAATCCAATCACCTAAGATTTTACTCGCCGACGAGCCCACCAGCGGATTAGACGTAATCGCCGCCCAACAAGTAATGGAAATCCTCGCCCAACTGCACCAAAAACAAGGAATGACCGTAGTTGTAGTATTGCACGATTTAGGAATGGCCAGCACCTATGCCGATCGGGCGATCGTCCTCGATGCCGGTCAGATAGTTTATGATGGCAAATGCCACAACCTGTCCGACAAACTCAGCCAACTAACACCTCCCAAACTAGCAGTCTAAACTCCTATCTTCTCCCCTCTTCCTTCGCGCCCTTCGCGTCTTCGCGGTTCGTTTAAAAAAAATTAAAAATCAACGCAAATGACCGAAAACAAATCAACTAATCCCTCAAAAAATCCTGGCTGGATTAAAAATATCGGTATAGCAGCAGGCTTAATTTTACTTTACGGTTGGGCGCTGCGGGGATTAGAAATTGACGCAGCAACTTTGGCAAGCAGTTGGCCTTACATGACAGATTTTATCTCGCGCTTGTGGCCGCCGAATCTCGAAATAATTGATGTAGCCATTAAAGCTTTAATCGAAACAGTTCAAATGTCGCTGTGGGGAACAACAATCGGAGCAATCATTTCTGTACCAATTGCTATTTGCAGCGCCCACAACATAGCACCGAAGTGGTTGCGCTGGTTGGCTAATTTATTGCAAAATGCCGTGCGTTCAGTACCTTCAATTGTGCTGGGATTGCTGTTTGTATCGGCGACTGGTTTGGGCGCACCGGCCGGTACTTTAGCGCTGGGAATTTATACGATCGGCTATCTTGCTAAATTTTATCAGGAGGCGATCGAATCTGTGGAAGCGCGATCGGTCGAATCGTTAGAAGTAGTCGGTGCATCTTGGCTGCAAGTGGCGCAATACGGAATTTTCCCGCAGGTATTGCCGCTAGCCCTCGGTTACACGCTGTGGATGTTCGAGTACAACATTCGGGCCGCTTCGGTGTTGGGAGTAGTGGGCGCTGGCGGAATTGGCTTTGAATTAGTCAATTATATCAGGTCTTTTGAATACAACAAGGCTACTACAATGATGTTAGTTTTGTTGGTTGTAGTGACAGTTATAGATGTAATTAGCAGCAAATGGCGGCAGCGGTTGGAAACAAAATAATACCAATTTCATAAAGTTATGCTACTACCGAAAGTTTGACTCCCCCCCTTTATAAGGGGGGGTTGGGGGGGGTAGATATGTAGCGCTATTTTTTGAAATTGGTATAAGGACAGGTTGAGAAACAAAATAAGGACGCAGGAATGCTGTGTCCTTATTTTATTGGGACAAAGCATTGCTTTGTCCCCACACATACCGCCGATATTCAGAACGGAATTCTTGCCCTTTAGAACAAGACCAATTCAGAATTACCAGAAACTCCCAAATCGACATTGACAGTAGCAAACAAACTGTTGCCACCAACCGTAGAACCGTTGCTATCGTAGTACAGCTTAGTAGTATTAGCTACACTATCGAAGAGAGCAATAATCGACGGCGCAGTCAACGTTGACTCGATCGCACTTACAGTAGCAACAGTGCTGCTGTAAGCGTAGAAACTAGAATCCAAAGCCCCCGCTCCAAGCCCGACAAAAGCAGACTGGTCGAGGTTAATTACATCATCAACAATGCTGTAATCGGTAATGATATCCCCGCCGCCAGCAGTAGTTCCGGCGAACACGAACACATCAGCACCAAGCCCGCCGCTGAGAACATTTGTTCCCGCACCGCCGATTAAAGTATCATTCCCTTCGCCGCCCCTGATAGTATCGCTACCCGCGCCGCCAAAGAGACTGTCGCTACCAGCGCCGCCGGAGATGCTGTCATCGCCCGCGCCACCGTCGAAAATATCAGCACCAGAGCCACCGTTCAAAATATCGGAGAACTCAGTACCAGTGACGTTATTACCGCTAGCATCTCCAGTAAACAACACAGGAGTGCTGAAATTGTAACCGCCAGCACCAGAACCGAAGTTGTTAAAGGCGACTGGGAAAGTATTCCCAGCAGCAGTTAAATCAGCAACGCTACCCGACGAGCTAGGAGAAGTTGCAATCGGAGCACTGGCGATCGTCCCTGTAAACACAAAGTCCGCAGTTCCCAAATTGCCAGCAGCA